>OMYH01000012.1 GCA_900315255.1 uncultured Eubacteriales bacterium
GCTTGTTTGTGAAAACGCAAAAGACGAGGCGGAGTGGCTTGAATGGGCAGTGAAAGCAATGGAAAGCACCTACGGCTATGAGTATCAGGGCGACAATCTGCTGATAGGCCGAATTAATCTTCTCATAACCTTCTGCGATTATATGCAGGAGCATTTGAAAAGGCAGCCCACAAAAAGCGAGCTGTCGAAAATAACAAACATCATCGCATGGAACATCTGGCAGATGGACGGTTTGAAAGACGCAGTACCGCTCGGTATGCCCGGAGAGGACGATTATGCTTATTCTCTGTTCGGAGAAGAAAGCAATGAAAAGCCGCATGAGGAGGTTGCCTGCAGGATCTGCAACTGGCGGCATAAAAGACCATTGCTGTTCAAGGATATAAAGGAGGGAAAAACGAAAATGAAGTTTGATTATGTGATTGGTAATCCGCCGTATCAGGAGGAAACCGAGGGAACATCTGACAAGCCGATTTATAATTTTTTTATGGATGCGGCTTTTACTGTTTCGGATAAGGTGGAGCTTATCACACCGGCAAGATTTTTGTTTAACGCAGGAAAAACGCCGAAAGCGTGGAATGCGGAGCGTTTAAGTGACTCGCATTTTAAGGTTATGTTTTATGAGCAGGATAGTAGTAAGGTGTTCGGAAATACCGACATCAAGGGTGGTGTTGCGGTGACATACCGTGATACAACGCAGGATTTTGGAGCGATTGAAATATTTACGCATTTTTCGGAACTTAACTCTTTATTGAAAAAGGTTAAAACGCTCAGTTCAGAATTTCTAAACACGATTATGTATAGCTCGGATGTTTATAAATTTACCGAACAAGTACATAAAGATTGCCCGAATATAAAAGACCTGTTGAGTAAAGGTCATGAAAATGATATAGTAACTAATATATTTGATAAACTTGACGATATGGTTTTTTTTGAAACTAAACCAGATGATGACTATGATTATGTAAGAATTTATGGAAGAAAAGGTAATAATCGTGTGTACGAATGGGTACGAAGTGATTATATTATTTCTCCCAGCAATTTTAATCATTGGAAAGTTATCCTACCAAAATCTAATGGTAGTGGAGCAATCGGTGAAGTATTAAGCACGCCGCTTGTCGGCACGCCGCTTGTCGGTCATACACAAACATTTATTACAGTAGGCTCATTTGATACCGAAGAAGAGGCACAGGCTTGTTTGAAATATATCAAAACAAAGTTTGCACGTGCTTGTCTGGGAATACTGAAGATAACACAGCATAATCCGCCCGACAAATGGAAATACGTCCCCCTCCAGGACTTCACCGAAAATTCCGACATTGACTGGAGCGTCAGCATTCCCGATATAGACCGTCAGCTTTACAAAAAATACGGCTTGTCGGAGGAAGAGATCGACTTCATCGAAACTCACGTTAAGGAGATGGTGTAAATGAGTGTACAGATCAAGACAACAAAACAGGTCGTTCCGAAATGCTATGCCTACACCACGCCTACTGTTGCCGACAATGCAGGCTGGATCAAGATAGGCTACACCGAGCAGGACAATGTTGAAACACGGATCAGCCAGCAGCTCAAGACGGCTCACATTCCTCATAAGACGGAGTGGTCCGACGTTGCCGTTTTTTCCGACGGAGTCACGGGTTTTACCGACAAGGATTTCCATGCCTATCTTGCAAAACACGGCATTGAGAGAATGAAGCCGTTCCCCGGTGACAAAAAGCCTCCCGAATGGTTCAGAACAGACGGGGATAAGTCATATTCTCTATACTGCAGCTTCCGCAGGGACAAGGGTGTTTTGAACGCTGTCGGTGTGTCTGTTCCTTATACTCTGAGAGCAGAACAGGAAATGGCTGTTTCGATGACTGCAGATTATTTCAAAAATCACAAGAACGGCGAGTTCTTGTGGAACGCAAAGCCGCGTTTCGGGAAAACTCTCGCCGCATATGACCTTTGCAAACGAATGGCAAATTCAATTCGTCCCAGAGCTATGAATGTGCTGATCGTCACAAACCGCCCTGCGATAGCCAATTCGTGGTATTCCGATTATGTGAAGTTCCTGGGCGAGGAGTCGGGATTCTACTTTGTCAGCGAAACCGATTCTCTGAAATCAAAGCCGTATGTTCATAAAAGATGCGAGATCTATGACAAGCTTCAGGGACAAGACTATTCACAAGCTATGGGCATCATTGAGTTTTTGAGCTTGCAGGATCTGAAAGGGTCTATCCATTTTGGCGGTGTTTATGTAAAACTGGACGATATTGCAAAACGTGAATGGGACTTCCTTATAATAGACGAAGCTCATGAAGGCGTTGACACCTATAAGACAGACGTAGCCTTTGAGAAGATCAAACGTCATGCGACTCTGCATTTGTCCGGCACACCGTTCAAGGCGCTTGCAAACGACAAGTTCCCGCAGGACGCTATTTTTAACTGGACGTATGCAGACGAGCAGAAGGCTAAGCGTGAGTGGGACGACCCACTGACCGAAAATCCATACGGCACATTGCCCAAGCTGAACCTTTTCACCTACAAAATGTCGGATATAGTCCGTGACGAAATATCGCAGGGTATGGATATCAACGGCGAAACGGTAGACTTCGCATTTGACCTGAACGAATTTTTCTCGGTAAACGAAAAGGGCGTGTTTAATCACGAAGACAGCGTTGACCGTTTTCTCGACGCCATGACAACTCAGACGAAATTCCCGTTTTCAACCGAAGAACTTCGTGAGGAACTGCGGCATACATTCTGGCTGCTTAATCGTGTTGACAGCGTAAAAGCGCTTGCAAAGAAGCTTGAAGATCACCCTGTTTTCGGACATGGCAATTATAAGATTGTCATCGCTGCAGGTAACGAAAAAGAAAGCGAAGACGCTGTTCGCAAAAAGTCGTTTGACAAGGTTCGTGATGCAATAGATCAGAACGACAAAACGATAACTCTGTCTGTCGGGCAGCTCACAACGGGTATCACTATTCCGGAATGGACAGCTGTGCTTATGCTAAGCAATATAAGCTCACCCGCATTGTATATGCAGGCGGCATTCAGAGCGCAGAATCCCCATTTGTTCCGTTACGGCTCGGAGTGCCTGCGAAAAGAGAGAGCCTATGTGTTCGATTTCGACCCTGCCAGAACGCTCACGATTTACGAGAAATTCGCAAATGATTTATCATTTCATACCACCGGCAGCAAGGGCGACAGCAGCAAAAGACAGGAGAATATTAAAGAACTGCTCAATTTCTTCCCTGTTATCGGCGAGGACGAGAACGGCGAAATGATCGAGCTTGACGCAGAGCAAGTGTTGGTTATACCCCGCAGGATATACTCGCAGGAGGTTGTTCGCAGAGGCTTTATGTGTGATTTTCTGTTTCAGAATATATCTAATATATTCCATGCTCCGCAGGAGGTTCTCGACATAATAAAAAAGCTCACGCCCGCTCAGGCGCCAAAAAACGCAAGTGAACAGATCGACACAAGCGCTGTGAATGTAGATGATAACGGTGAAATAGAAATAAGCGACGAATATGTTATAGGCACGGCAAAGGATATTTTCGGGGATAAATACATTACAACAGCTGCGCGTGACGCTGAAAACCTTGTTCGCATGATGGAGCATATGGAGAAATCACAGCCCGTAACAAAGGTGACCGAAGGGTTAAAAGACGCTATTAAAAACGGTTTTATTGATAAAATGGTTGATCAGGCGAAATCTGACCTTGACCCGAAAATGAAGAAGTCCGAAGAAAAGAAAATTAAGAGCGATCTTCAGAAGGAGATTGAAAAAAAGCTTGATCACGAGGCTGCTATTGCTGAAATAAAGCAAAAGGAAATAGAGCATGAGCGCAAGCAGGAGATTGCCAACCGCAGCAGCACGGGAAAGACCGCAGAAGAGATTCATGAGAATTACGATCAAAAGCAGCGTGAGATGATAGACGAATGGAAAAAAACTGTAGCTGAAACCGTGAACAGCTTTGTGGAAAAAGCTCAGGAAGAAACCGTTAAGGTTATTGAAACAAAGAAAGAGGAGCGCAAGAAAGAGTCGATACAGGATCGGATCAGAGATTATTTGCGAGGCTTTTCAAGAACCATACCGTCATTCCTGATGGCGTACGGTGATGAGAACACGACACTTGCCAATTTTGATACGATCATACCTGCGGAGGTGTTTCTTGCTGTCACGAGCATCACGATAGACGAATTCCGTTTGCTCAGAGATGGTGCGGACTATATTGATGAAAACGGAAAACATCAGCATTACGGTAATCACTTCGATCCGGTTGTGTTCAACGATTCTGTTCGCGAATTTATGAACAAAAAGACGGCACTTGCAAATTACTTTGACGAAACGCAAAGTGAGGACATTTTTGACTACATACCCCCTCAGAAGACAAATCAGATATTCACACCGAAGAAGATCGTTAAACAGATGGTAGATATGCTTGAAGCAGAAAATCCCGGTTGTTTTGACGACCCGACAAGGACGTTTGCCGATCTTTATATGAAATCAGGACTGTATATCGCCGAAATCGTGAAAAGGCTGTATAATTCCAACGGCATGAAAAAGGCGTATCCCGACAGCGGCAAAAGGCTTGAACATATTTTTGAGAAACAGGTCTACGGACTTGCTCCGACGGAGATAATATATCAGATAGCGATACATTTCATTCTCGGATTTGCAGAGAATAAATACACGATTAATCATAATTTCAGACAAGTTGATTCATTGCCATATGCTAAGGACGGGACGTTGGAGAAGAAGCTGGATGAGTTTTTTGGCAGATAAAAGGGATACCGTAAAAAGCCGAAGTGCGGATCGGAGGTGACTATATGAAATACACAAGGAATTACTCAGACGAAATCGACCGTCTGAAAACAGAACTGCAAACCGCAGACGCAATAATCATCGGTGCAGGCGCAGGACTTTCAACAGCTGCGGGATTTACCTACAGCGGAGAGCGCTTTTACAAATACTTTTATGATTTTGCCGAGAGATTCGGTATCACAGATATGTACTCGGGCGGATTTTACCCCTTCCCGAATGAACAAACCTTTTGGGCTTGGTGGGCAAGACACATCTACTACAATCGTTATACAGATGTCGACAACGGTACATACAAAATGCTTTTTGATCTGATGAAAGATAAAAACTATTTCGTTATCACCACAAACGTCGATCACCGGTTCCAAAAGACAGGCTTTGACAAACAACGTCTTTTCTACACACAGGGCGATTACGGCTTGTTTCAAAGCGTGAATGAGGATATACAAAAGACCTACGACAACGAAAAATGGGTAATGCAGGCTATGGCAGCACAAGGCTTTGTTAGAGATGAAAACGGAGTATTCCAGCCGCCCGAAAAAGAAAAGCTGCTGATGCGTATCCCGACCGAGCTTATTCCGAAGTGTCCTGACGACAACAGCGATATGACACTGAATTTGAGAAGCGACGATACGTTTGTCGAAGATGAGGGCTGGCATATAGCCGCTCGCCGTTACAGAGAGTTTCTGCACAAATGCAGCGGCAAACACGTTCTGTTTCTTGAACTCGGAGTGGGCGCAAATACCCCCGGTATTATCAAGTATCCGTTCTGGCAGATGACGGCAGATAACAAAAACTCTGTTTATGCTTGTCTGAATTACGGGCAGGCAGTTGCGCCGAATGATATTGCAAAGCGTTCTATTGTGATAAATGGAGATATAACGCAGATTTTAAAAGATATTAAAGGCAGATAAAGGGGCAGCTGCACTAAGCGCCCTGCAATGACGACCGGACAGCCCGAAAGGTTTGCCCGGTCAGCGTCTTTTTATATAAATATTAATTTTCATTAAACTATAGCATTCCACTTTCAAATCATGTATAATAAAAAGCAGTTGAAAGAATAATGTTATTCGGGAGATGATAATATGAATACCTGGTATACATTTTTCCTCACATTTGCAATAATAGCATTATTGTTGGTAGGCTCTGTTATATCTGTTATTATATTTATTATCAAACTTCACAAGAAAAAGCAGGCAAGATCAGCTCTTGTTTCCTTTATGATAAATGCAGCACTGATAATATATATCGTTGTATTTTTATTTTCACACAAGCATTATTACAAATATAACGATTGGTTCATAATGGGTAACGATATAGACACAGTAGTGCAGAAATACGGCGATTTTGATGTAGGCAGTATTCATCAAGGACGAAAGGGCAAAGTGGGATATTATATCTATACAGATAACGGACCGATCATGCCCGACCATTTGCCGCATTACTATTACATACACTACGATGAAAACGGCATTGTCTATCAGGTTGAGGAAGGCTGTGCACCCGGAGGCTGATTATTATGCAAAAGTATCCAATTTATACCATCGATCGTTATTGCAAGTGGTACTTTACAGGGCAAAAGACTAAAATGGTTTTAACATAAGAGAGGAAGATCAAAATTTCAACAGTAAACGAACAGGATTTCTTGAATTTAGAAAACAACATTCTGAAAGAAGAGATCAAGAAAATATTGAAGCTTCGTGATGAAGCTGAAGCAGAGAATAACTACAGCTATTCTTTTGCCCCACCGATAGACGAAGAAAAAATGACATCATGGGAGAAAGAAACAGGCATTACCATACCGGAGTCTTATAAAGAGTGGCTGCGTTTTTCGGGAGAAAGTACGATAAACGGTACAACTGCAAGCTTTTTTAGTCCTGAAAAATTCCATTCGGATTATGTTCCAGATGACCTTGTTGTTATTGGATCGGTGATAGGAGACGGTGAAGATGTTTGTTTTTCAAAGGAAACCGGACATTTTATAAGGTTTTTTGAAGGAAAACGACGTAGAGAATGTGAGGATTTTAAAGGCGTTCTTAACGACATTATAGAATTATTAGAACCGCAACCCCTAACTCCCGAAGAAATTGAACAAATGCGTAAAAAATTAGAGGAGATACGGGAGAGAAGAAAAAAGGAGATTAAAATATGACAATTCAAAACGCCCCCAACAACAAGGTTATCCTTGCACCAACATCACATCTTGTAGTGGACGAGTTTGACGGAGTGACCATCTCGTTCAAACTCAATGACAGTTTTGTTCATGTGGAATCTCACGCAATGGAAGTACCGATAGTAGAGGTCTATGCACCCGGCTGTGACCCGGAATATGATGATATTGACGAAGCGACCTTTCCCAGCGTTTGTCTGCTCTGTGACGATGTGGCTTATGAAGCCTGCGAGAGCTTTAAAGAAACAGGGATTATTCCCGATGCGATAGAGTGCCAATCACTCAAAGGTGGTTTCAAATTCCGTGCAAAGCTGCCGTATGATAACGGACTGCTGATCTATATGTACGGCTTCGATATGGCTGACGGCGCGTGGGAGAATACCGCGCTGTGTGTGATCTATCCCAAGGAATACGAGGACAACGATGATGAAAAACGCCTTATAACTGTGCTCGATGAAGCGGCGAGAAGTTACAAGGAGAACGTGTAGTGCGGGAGTATCCAAAATGTCAGATAAAATAAAGGAATACATACTTGAAGGTAATTATCAGTTAGCAGAAAGTGTTTGTAATAAAATGAATTCGTCTGATGTATATAACACTCTTCTTACCTTAGCTTATGATACTGAAAGCATATGTATATATAGTTTTATACAATATATGATTTCAAGAGCAAACGAGGTTTTATGGATCAAATTGGCGATAGAGGTAATGATAATTCCGCTATGTCATATTGAAGGAGCATATTCCGCTGCACTGTTTCATGCAAGAGAGCTGCTAAAGCTTGAATATAATGCAGCAAATTTAGAAATGGTACTTTTCTTTTACGATATTCCCGACAAGCTGATCAAAAAAAGCGAGGCTGAATCATTAGCAACGGAACTTCAGAAAATAGATCCTGATAATAAAGTGGCGTTACATATATTAAGTGGTTGTTCATGGACGCAATTGAATACAAACGGTAAAGATTCTCAGACTGACTTAAAAGGATAGTAATAGCGATGAAAACAGATAAACACAAAATCAATAAACCAATGATGATCACCGTATCTGCATTTGCCGTTATCTGTATAACCGCAGCGGCATTGCTCTATTTTGGTATCATCCAGATAAACCACCCGCCAAAGGACAAGTACCCGATAAGAGGTGTTGACGTTTCCGAATATCAAGGTGATATCGACTGGAGCGTGTTATCGAATCAGGATATTGATTTTGCATTTGTGAAGGCAACGGAAGGATCGAGCTATACCGATGAGTATTTCTCGGAGAATTGGGAAAATGCTTCAAAAACCGATCTTAGAATCGGTGCATACCACTTTTTCAGTCTTGAATCGTCGGGCAAATCGCAGGCGGAACATTTTTGCGATACGGTGCAGTCTGTTTCGAATATGCTGCCGCCCGTTGTCGATGTCGAGCCTTACGGTACATATAAGGACATAACCGAAAAAGATGTATCCGAGCTGACCGATTGGCTTACCGTAACGGAAGAAAACTACGGTGTAAAGCCGATAATCTACACAACGTCAAAATGGTACAGCAAGCTGATTAAAGACTCATTTCCCTATTACGATATCTGGATACGCAGCGTTTATTCAACACCGAACAGAGAAGTAAAATGGACATTCTGGCAGTATTCAAACAGAATGCGTCTTGACGGGTACGATGGGGAAGAGAAGTATATTGATATGAATGTGTTTTGCGGCTCGGAGGAGGAGTTTGCGGGTTATTCTAAGTTTAAGTGATAGATAATAGATTTTGAGTTTGATTTGTCATTATGGTACAATTAAATTGTAATACTTCATTTGGAGGTGTTTATATGTTAGCCTACTTTTTATACCCGTATGTACAAAATCGAGATGTTCGGGAGTATACCAAAGTGGATTTATTACAACCTGAAAAAGTCGAAGAGCTGTTTGATTACTGTCAGATTCTTGAAGCATATATTACAAAAACGGGCTGGCAGTTTTTGATTGAGAGCTATGGATATGACAAATTATATGAAATAGACAAAAGAAGTGGTTGGCTTAGTGACCGATCATCCGAAAGCAGCATAGAGGAATACATAGAATGGGTAAAATATGAGATCAGCATTTCTAAATAAGAATAGTACACAGAGATGACTTCTATGATTGACAAAAACAACCGGCGGCTTCTTAACGATGTAGAGCATCTTCGGGGAGCTTACATAAATCCTACCGATGATGAAGAAATATGTCAAACAGGAAAGATTTTTCCGATTGTACTTGTGCGGTATTGTCATAAGAGTATTGTAAGCAATAATAAGGATAACATTTTTTTGCAGGGGGGAATGATCATGCATTATTATCAAACAATCATATTAAAGGATGGAAGATCATGCACACTTCGTAACGGAACATCGCAGGACGGGCGGGCAGCATTGAATAACTTTATCATAACTCATATGCAGACAGATTTTCTGCTGAGCTATCCCGATGAGATCACATTTAACGAAAAAGATGAAGCAGATTATCTGCAAAAGAAAGCAGACAGCACAAACGAGATAGAGATACTTGCAGATATCGACGGCAAGATAGTTGCTACAGCCGGGATAAGCTGTGTAGGCGACAAGGTAAAAACACGGCATAGATGCGAGTTCGGCATCAGCATTGATAAGGAATATTGGGGACTTGGCGTAGGTGGCGCGCTGACAAGAGCTTGTATAGAGTGTGCAAAAAAAGCAGGATATTCACAGATGGAACTTGATGTAGTAGCCGATAATGAATCAGCGATCTCACTTTACAAAAAGGCAGGGTTTGTTGAATACGGCAGAAATCCGAATGGATTTTTATCACGTGTTACGGGCAGACAGGAGCTTTTGCTGATGAGACTTGAGCTTGAAGAGGTATGAAGTGAAGAAGGATATTGTTTTATATATTCACGGGAAGAATGGAAGTGCGGCTGAAAGCAAGCATTACAAAACGTTGTTTCCTGAGTGTGATGTATTCGGGCTTGATTACAAAGCATTTACACCATGGGAAACCGGTAATGAAATTCATATGTCGGTTGAGAAGCTGAAAGCAGAGTATGATAATATTATCCTGATAGCAAACAGCATATTTTATCTCGCCGATAGTTGATATGGATAGGCTTATCACTGATATGATGAAATGGGCAAATGTGACCGAGTCAGACTTACTGCACAAAGGCACTATAAGCACACCGTTCGGCGAAAATTTGTCATGGGATTATTTGTCCTATGTCAGAGAACACCCGATCATGTGGAATGTTACCACGCATATTCTGTATGGAATGAATGACGGTCTGACATCGTTTGATATGATAAAGGATTTTGCTGTTCGTCACAATGCGAGTCTTACGGTAATGGAAAAAGGCGAGCATTGGTTTCATACCGAAGAACAAATGGTCTTTCTCGATAACTGGATAATCGATCATTTTTATAATTCCGAAGCAGTACAAGACTGTTGAGAATGCTCCCGCACTTGGTCACAATTATTGAGCAGCTACATACGAGTTGGCAGAGGATATTCTATTGTGACCGCAACTACGGTTTGCGAGAATGATCCGGAGCATATCGAAACAGAAACTGCTCAGACAACATATACCGCAGCATTCACAGATCCTGCATTTGAGAGCCGGACAAAAGATATAGAGATAATACTAAAGCAGTTGATGCAGACACGCCTGATCCTAAGCCGGAGAGAATCAGAATCTACGGTGATGTTAACGGAAAGATTACAGAAAAGATGGCTTGCTGATCCGGAGATACACGATTAAGCTTGAAGTATTTGATGACAAAGCACTCATACTTGCTGATGTGACAGGTGATAATAAAGCATCCGGATCTGATATTCCTGAGATCCGCCGTTATACAATTCGAATCATAATTCTATAACGATAATGCTCTTGCCCGGTACATTTTGCAGATTCAGGGAGAATTTCTCAAAGGTTATGCCTCTGCTTGAAGATCATTTCATGTTATCGGAGTGGACTATGACGGATTTGACGGTACGGATATAGAATTCTCGGATATAATAACAGTTACTGAAAAGATAGAACATTATAATTCTGAGCAGTTTGAGGGCAGGGTCAATATCGTTTACGGCTCATCCTTGGGCGGCAGCTTTGTCGGATTACTTGTTCAGAGGGAAAAGGTTCATTTTGATCATGCGATTTTATGCAGCTCAGATCTCGACCGGAGCATCGCTATGTCGGCAAAGCTGAGAGTCATTTTGTTCAGAGATATGCTCTACAAGATGTTGAGAAGCGGAAAAATGTCAGATAAAATGATGAAGCGCACGAAGCAAAAGCTTGGTGAATAGGGAACTCAGCGGTATATGGAAATGATTAACAGCATTTTCGCCTCTGTTCGTAACGTCAGCAAGAAAAGCATGATTAACGAATTTTACTCCAACCTTGTTGCTACGCTTAATGAAACAATCTCTGTGAGGGGAACAAAGGTACACATTTTTTACGCACTGAAAATTGGGGAGAAGTACCTCAAAAGATACTTGAAGCATTTAAAAGACCCTGATATCAGGGAGCAGAACTACAGGCACGAAGAACTGCTGTTTTTATATCCCTACGAATGGTTTAAAGAACTGATACGGTCTTTGTGATGTGCTGCCTTAACACAGTTAACCGTATGGGGGGATTATTGTGAATCAGAACAAGTTAATAGAACGATATAAAAGGATATACAAAAAAGCATTAGGTTTCCTTAATTGTAACGGCATAGAGGAGAAGTTATCGAAATACTCTGATAGGCTCGCACGGATGTACGCTTCCGATAAATTCAAGGAGCATAATTTATACCCGACGACAGACACAGAACGTATCTATGCTGTAATATCAATGTGCCTGGAGCTTAAAGAATTTGGATTATCCGATGACGATATTATAGAAGCGGTGAATCAAGGCTTTAAAAGAAGAAGGGAGTTCTTTAAAAAAATCATACGCTTTATTGACCTATTGCCAAACAGCTTCGAAATAGCAAAAAAATGGAATATTTCTGATCATAAAATGCGGGTAAAGGACGGGAGTATAACTTACGATTATTTTAATGTCGAAAAAGACAAGGTGGAGTACAAGATCTCGAAATGTATGTATGTCGAGATGTTCGAGTGCTACGGCATACGCAATCTGTGCAGGTTGTTTTGTATGACTGACGAGACTGCATATTCAGGCATGACAAGACATGTTTGCTTTATCAGATATTCTGATCTTTCAACCGGCAGCTCTTGTCATGATAAAGTTATACGTAAAAGTAATAAGCATTGAATTAAGGCAGCACCTCACAAATAATGCTTTACATTTGCTGCGGAATTACCTTATTTTTTGCTTGACTTATATGTGAAGATGAAGTATAATTGAGTTAGTCTTGACTTACCTATGCTTATGACCACTTTTTAATATTTCATAAAACGAAGGTGATAATTTGCCAAATCCCATTGAGCAAACAATTAAAACGATCATTGATGATTTTTGCTTGAAGCCCGTTGCTATCCGCAATTCACAGTATGGCAATGAAATTAATTACAAAATCTGCTCGGATAAATGCAGGGGAGAATGCCGGATCTTTAAATCAAACGATCACTTGTGCCTTATATTGCTGAATGTAGAAATAATAACGGATATTGAGATCAATTTTAATAACGTTAATTGCGTTTATCTGAGCTATTACCGTGATTTGTCCGCCGAATATCGTATTGGAGAAAACTCTGTCAGGCTGATGAATGGCATGATGTATACAAACTCAGGTACGATAAATAGGGGCTGTACAGTCTTTTTTGCAGACAGTCAGGCAGACGGGATGATCCTTCTTATCGATCAGGATAAATGGTTGGAGCAGATCTGGTCAAATAGCGAGAGTAATATTATTAAATTTTCGGAGATCAACGGGTTGTTTATGCTGCCGACTATTGAGCCGATTATAGTTCAGATCGAGAGATGTCCGATACGCGACAATGATGAATTATCACATATTTTTTATAACGGTAAAATTCATGAAATAATGTCTATATTAACTGACGCTGTTTTAAAAAAGAAACAATCTTCTGCTGACTATGCTTCAATAGATAGGGATGACGTTTCGTTTATTATATCTGTAGCCGAATATATACAGAATAATTTAGATCAGGAAATCGATGTGGTCATGCTGACAAATATGGCAAAAATGAGCAGAGCAAAACTGTATTACTCGTTTAAGTATATGATCGGAATGACTATGTTTGAGTACAGGAATGCCCTTCGAGGAAGAAAAGCAAAAAATTTATTGACAAAAACCGATATACCCATTAATGAAATTGCAGAAAACATAGGTTTTAGTTCTGCAAGTACTTTTTCAAGATTCTTTAAGGATATGTACGGAATTACTCCTTACAAGTACAGAAAAATGGATCTGTAATTTGCTCTAATTTGCTGTATATATAAATTAATTTGCCTGAAGTCTAAACCGTTGCTATTCGGATTGACTTACATATAATCATTGTGATAATATTCTATTTGTCGGTTAGTTAAGACAAATTAGATAAATCGGATCGTTAGGTTAGTCGAATCTAAGGAGACGCTGATTAAATCGAGTGCCTATATTGCGACGTTAGATCTTCAGGCAAATTGGTTGAAAAATTCGCAGGAATACTGACGTATTTCAAGAATGTATTTCAAGAATTTTGAGATCAATTTGACGAAGAGATGCAAGCAAGATAGGTACTCAATTCGCAGAATGTGATTTAATCAGTGGTTCCCTAATAACGGCGGTTCTTTTCGAGATCGTGGTCAGGGGTCCTCGGTCTATTAACCGACGAGGTCAATTTTTTATTGTATGTAAAGGAGGAAATCAAACAAGTGACCAAGAGAATAATATCAATGCTTCTTATTACCGTTATGATGTTCACGATTATCCCTTCATCCGCATTTGCTGTGACCGAGAGTCAGATAGCAGAGGACGGAGAGTATACGAGCGCATATTTATACGGCTATAAGAAAGGCGAATTAAAATACCGTGCCGATCTTACAGTAGGTGTAGAAAACGGACTTATCAGTACATTGAGTATAAGCAACTGTACAAGCGATAAACTATACAAAGCATTTACACCGCAGCTTATCTCTGCTTATACAGATATACCCGCAAGTGTATCTTATGTTGAGGCAGTAGAGGCGGACAGTGGCTCGGGTTTTGATGCAGTTTCAAGTGCGAGTGTAAAATCCTCTTACTCAAAGAGTGCAAAGTATTCCGTTAATCTAAAAGAAGCTATCATTGATGCCTTGAGCAACGCTCCTGTTAAGGAAACTTCGTTGAGCGGCGAAATATACAGCGGTTCGGCAAAGGTAAACAATTACGACCTTACAATGAATGTAACCGTTTTAAACGATACAATTGTTGATATAGAGGCGGATAAGGATAAATCTACGGGCTCTTGGGAAACGCTCGTGACTAATCTTAAGTCAAGCTATGTCGGCAAGAATACGGACAGTATCGATGCGGTAACGGGCGCAACACCTTACACGACAGCCGTAAACACAGCAGTCCTTGACGCACTTTCATCTGCAAACGCCTCGGCACAGCCCAAAATCCTGGAAGGCGAAAATCAGACATGGACTAAAGGCAGCGGCAAGAAGCTTAGATTCAAATCAAGTTCCGAGTTTATAAATTTCTTAAAGCTTTTGATTGACAGCAGAGAGGTATCAAATGCTTACTACACGACAAAGAGTGGTTCAACAATAGTAGAAGTTGATTCTTCTTTCCTTGAAACCCTGGCGGCAGGCGAGCATACGGTATCAATAGTATCAACAGATGGTACGGCAAGCACTAAGTTTACTGTAAAAAGCTCAGGAAGTTCAAGCGAAAGTATTTCAGACGGCACGTACACCGATGAAGGGGCTGTAAAAGGTTACTATAATAACTCAACGATTCCGGCCACAGTTTCTATTACTGTTTCAAACGGTCAGTTTGGCAATATAACAGCAAGCACAACGGCAACGTTCAACAAAGACCAATGGACTCTTGAGGATACCATTAAGATTTTTGCTGACGCTCTTACAAACCGTGAAGCCACAGTTGCTGCAATAAGCAGCGTAACATTCTCTTCTTCGAGCAGCTGGGCTGATGAGCAAACCTTCAGTGATTTAAAACAATTGCTTCTGTCAGCCGTAGGCGGTACTTCGGAAGATGGCGATACAATTAAAACATACACCGGAAACGGCTCTTCTTATGACATTACCATCGAGGTTGGAGAAACGATCAGACTGATAAGCAGTTACAGCAATTCTTCCTATCGTCAGTGGACAACAAGCGAATGGGATGGTGATGAGCAGCTTTATACAGATGATCAGAATGAATCCGGAAACACTATCGAAGTCGTTGGTAAAGCCGAGGGACTTCAGACGTATAAATATTATGGTCAGTGGTTATCAACAAACGATGAGGTATTTAATATAACCGTTGTTTCTTCATCAACTCCGGAAGAACCCGAAGAAGACGAAGAAGATCTTCCCGTACCCGATCATGTAAAATCTATATCAGGTTCAGGCGACGATTACACCATAAGTTTGAATGTAACAGGTAAAGATGTAACGTCTTCATCAACAACCACAACTCAGGGCAGTACTGTAAATAAGGGTACAAATCTTGTTATGGTAATTGATATATCGGGGTCTATTGTGGGCAAGGAATCGGCTTTGAACAGTGCTATCAGATCACTTGTAAATGGATTGCCCGACAGCTCTCAGGTAGGTGTAGTTACATTCAACGAAAGTGCGGCTATGAGCAAGGTTTACAGCAAAAATACGATTTCGGGACTTAATTTCAGCGGTGTTGAGGATTCAGGTACAAATATGGCGACAGGCATTTCTGCGGCTGCAACGCTTTTGAATGGTTCGGGCTGGACTAACAGCGATAATAACAAAGCTATGGTTATCATTTCCGACTTCGATATCGCAGATTATGCCAATTCGATAAACGGTGCAAAAACAGCTAAGAATGCTAAAACCACCATATATTCGGTTAAAATTGACAGCAATACTGTTGGTGAAGCTTCCCTAACAGAATTATCGAGCGATAATAAGAATGCAAGCATACCGTCTGTTACAAGATATATTTCAAGCGAGTATCCAAATGCAAGTGCCGTAAATAATTCGATGCTTGGTATGTTCAATCAAGCAACGGTTACGACAGGAACGAAAGACAGCGATAAAACCTATGTTTACGGTGCGGGCGGCGGAAACTGGAGTGAGATATTTGCAGAGATTCAGGAAACTCAGCAGATAACCACTGTAACAGAGACTACCGTTCACACAAATAAGGTCATAATTGAGGATGTTCTTTCCGATTATGTAGACTTTTCAGGAACAGGTACAAATTTCGGAATTACCGTTGACGGCTTGACCTCTTCTCAGTACACTGTTGAGGTATCCGGTCAAAAGGCAACAGTAACCTTTTCTCCCACATTTGAGCTTAATGCTGATTCGGTTTATACGGTAAAAATACCCGTAAAGCCCACAGAAGCAGCACAGGCAGCGGCACATGCAGCAGCAAGCAACAGTGTGGAATTACCGACCAACAACGGTGCATCACTTTCTTATGCATACGGTGATAACGATGTAAAAACAGTACCATACGCAGAAACGCCGGTTATCACTGTATCAAAGGAATTCACTCACACGCTCTCGTATGACGCAAACGGCGGTGATAACGCACCTGCCGAGCAAACAGTGACAAACAAAGCAAATTCGGTAGAATTTCATGTTAGCACTGCTGCTCCGACAAAAGAAAACTGCGACTTTATAGGCTGGGCTGAAAGCGAAAACGGAGAAGTAAAGTATTATGCGAATGATCCTGTTACTGTCAGCTTGTCAAAGACGCTTTATGCAGTCTGGCAGACAAAAACAGCTGTTGTTACATGGAAAAATGATGATGGTACAGTTCTTGAAACTGATGAAAATGTGTTGTACGGCACAATGCCCGAGTACAACGGCGAAACACCGACAAAGGCGGCTACAGCAGAAAAGACATACACCTTCGCAGGCTGGGATAAGGAGATTGCAGCAGTAACAGGCGATGTGACTTATACTGCAACTTTTACAGACGATACAAATACATATACAGTAAAGTTTGTAAACGAGGACGGAACAGAGCTGCAGAGCGAGGTTCTTGCTTACGGCACAATGCCCGAGTATAAGGGCGAAACACCGATAAAGGCGGCTACAGCAGAAAAGACATACACCTTCGCAGGCTGGGATAAGGAGATCGCAGCAGTAACAGGCGATGTGACTTATACTGCAACGTTTACAGACGATACAAATACATATACAGTAAAGTTTGTAAATGAGGACGGAACAGAGCTGCAGAGCGAGGTTCTTGCTTACGGCACAATGCCAGAGTATAAGGGCGAAACACCGATAAAGGCAGATGACGAGATTTACAGCTATACATTTACTGAATGGGATAAAGAACTAACAGCAGTAACGGAAAACATTACCTATACAGCTGTTTATACGCAGAATCAGACTGCTTTCCGGGTTTTCATAGATGATTACTCAAAAGGAAAGGCTGATATAGACGGCGTTGTTTCGGGTAATTATTACAGAGGAGAGGTAAAGTTTACCGTATCCGCTGATCAAGCGATAGCATTTGGCATAGATAATAAAGATAATACTTACACCCGTATGTACTGCGAGGAAAAGGATAACCGTTCTTATGAGTTCTTTGTAAATGTGACTGATCATGATGTATATCTTGTAGATGGATTCAAGGGTGATGCCGATCTGAACGGTAAGGTTCAGCTCAGAGACGCATCAAAGATAGCTAATCATATGATCGATGTAAATGCTATTAATGATCCTCTGAATCTTTTTATCGGTGACGCAGATGCAAACGGAAAAATTCAGCTGAAAGATTCCTCAAGAATAGCTAACTATATGGTTGATATGGCTTCTATTAATTGGGATTTGAACACGAGTGATCAATAAATCATGTATCCGAGTTTTAAATCGACGAATTTCGGATTATTGATATTACAGAGTCAGGGCAATACCGTAAGGCATTATTTTTACGGTGTTGCCCGTAGAAAAGGAGAAAAATATGAAAAAGATTATATCGGTTTTTTTAGCATTACTAATGCTGATGGGATTAACGAGCGCTTTTTTGGCAATATCGGCTTCTGCAGATTCCGAAGCGACTACAACGGTAACTCCCGACAATGAGGAGATCGTATTTAATGTAAGCAGAAATGGGAACGTTCTTACCGTAAATTTTGATGCTGCAAAAGATTTTTCTATCGACGGACTGCTGTTGCAGCAATCTTATGCTGACAATATTACGTTTAACGCAGCGAACGCAGATGAATTGAAGGACTCTGCTTTCCCGGTACAGGTATTTAATCCTTCCAACAACAAATTAGCATTTACGGGCAATGTTTCAGTAAATCAAGGGGAAACGCTTCTGTCGTTTGATTACACTATAAGTGACGGATTTAAGGAAGAAACAGACTATACTATCAGTTATGCCATTGGTGAGGCTTATTCCGATCTGTATGACATTGTTTATGATGATCTTGAAGGTAAGAATTTCACAGTAACATATCGTGAAGACCCCGTAACGGTTTATCATAACGTTACATTCGTAAACAACGGTACACAATACGGCGATGTTATTACGGTTGAAGACGGCAAAGCAACAGCTGCACCCGAAACAGATCCTACAAAGGAAAATGCAGCATTCAAGCACTGGTCACTTACTAACGGCGGTACAGCTTATGATTTTGCAGCTCCGGTCACAGATGATATTACTTTGTATGCCGTGTATGACGCTGAGACAGTAAACGGCAGCAATACTGTTGATCTGTCTAAGGTTGAGATCAAAAAGACATTAAATAAAGACGCTAACGTTTCTATTGATGAGACTTTTACCTTTAAGCTTGAATATGTAAGCATGAAGCCCGCCGCATCGTCGGGTCAGGTCGCAGATGAATCAGCTATCCCGAACAATATCACAGCAGTGATCAACAACTCTGGCTCCGTTAAGCTTACAAGCGCAGAGTTCCCGATCGGCGGCGTTTATACTTATAAGGTTACAGAGGTACAGGGATCAACACCCGGTATGACATATGATACAACAGAGTATACTCTTGATCTTGAAATTGAGGAGAACAATAACGGCAATCTTGAGCTTGACACTGTAGTTGTAAAGAAGAACGGCGAGAAAGCTTCACTTGATTTCACAAACAGCTATGCGCCTACAACAACTTTGAAAGTTAGCAAAAAGGTTACCGGAGAAGGAAATAATCCTCTCAGAAACAATAAGAAGTTTAACTTTTCAATCACGTTTACAGAGTCGTCTGTTTCAAATGAGCAGAAGGTTAGAGTAAACGGAACAGAGCTTGTTTACGGTACAGCATTTGAATTTACGCTGGGTGACGGCGAAGAACTTGAATTTACAAATATCCCCGAAGGCACTAAATACACGATCATCGAGAAAGGCGAGGAGTATTACACACCGTCTGCAGAGATCATTTCCGGGGATACCGGAGATAAAAAGAACGGCACATATGCTTCCGATCTTACTGTGTCTGATGTAACAATCGTCAAGGGTACAAACGAAGCAAAAATTACAAATACATACAGTATCACACCTCCGACAGGATTATTCTTTAACAATGACATGTTTGTGATTCTTGCAGTTGCAATGCTTGCTCTGACAGGTACATTTATTGTAAATCGTAAGCTTAGCAAAGCAAGAAGGTAAAAATAATGAATCGGAAGGGGACATAATGATGAAGAAAACGCTGTTTGCTATATATACAGCTGTGTTCTTTATGATGTCTGTGATAACTAATGCAAGTGCCGATCAGATCAGACTGCCTGTTTCACAGGTCGTATCTTGCGAAGGTCAAGAAACCGATTCCGAACCCTTTGTAGGTAACTATACTTTAACAGCAGTAGATAAAGATGCGCCTATGCCTGAAGGTACTGTGAACGGAAAGTATGAGTTCAGCATTGCAGGCAGTTCGACTTATATTTTACCTGAGATCAAAACAAACAACCAAGGTCAATGGGAATATACCATCACCGGAAATAATCTTACTTCAAAACCTAATGATAACGTGATCTGTCTTACGCTTTATGCTGTTGATCAAGGCGGAGATACGGAGCTTGTTTCTGTTGCGCGAAATTCTGATGGCAAAAAAAGCAATCTGATTTTTAATGTCTCGGTGATAAATGAAAAGCCGCAGAGCAGTTCGAAAAGCTCTGAAGTATATTCGTCAAAAATAACATCATCGGGAATCATATATTCACTGAAGACCGGGTATATCTCAAACATCATTGCTTATGTAATTGTTTTGGTATTGAGTGCGGCTGTGTTTGTTTTATTGAAGCATAGAACTGATTAAAATAAAGCAGAGTATCTATATTCAGGTACTCTGCTTGATGTTGATTTCAGAGGATTAAAATGAATATAAAAAAATATATCGGATATCTATTAATTTTCACAGAAAAAATAATGAGTATATTTGTAATCTCGTTTCTTCTGTTAATAATAATACTTTCAATGTTTGTCCTTATGGACAATAAAAAAATAATAACAGAAGCCGAAAGCTCCAATTATAAGGCGTATAAACCTGTGAAGGATGATATAATTTCGTTTAACGAATTAAAAAACAGAAATCATGATGTTTTAGGATGGATAACAATAGATAATACATCTATAGATTATCCCATCGTGCAGGGAGAAACCAATGAAACATATATAAATAAATCTATATACGGAGATTTTAGTCTTACAGGAGCAATTTTTTTGGATTCTCGGAATACAGCCGATCCGGAAACAAATATTGTTTCTATTATATACGGACACAACATGGTTGGAGATGCGATGTTTGGCGGAATAGATCTCTTCGAAAATAGCGACTATTTTAACGATCACCTTACCGGCACTCTGTTTATAGATGATAAATACTATAAGCTCAATATTTTTTCTTTCTTCAAGGCGAACGGATATAACAGCTATGTTTATAATACTTCGATAAATAAAGATGATTACAATGAATGGGTGAATGCAATTATTGCAATGTCTGTTAATAGGACAAATAATATTCCGCATGGAGAACCTGTGCTGCTGTTGAGCACGTGTTCTAAGGATGAAACAGACGGACGCTGTGTGCTTGCAGCAACGATCACTGAAGGAGAAGCCCCTTTGAGAGAAAAAGAAGATGAGAAAAAGACAGATCTTACGGTGCATCTTATGAATTATAACTTAGACAATATACCTTTTAAATATATTATCGTTTACTGTTGCTTTTTGATCATTATAACTTTAGCGTTCATAAAAAAGAGGTAGTGCATGAAGAAACAAGAAAACACAGCAAAAACTGAAGTATCTTCCGATATGGAATTAAAAGATGGAAATGAAACCGGTAATAAAAAAACAGGCGACCGAACTTTACTCTGCGATCTGATAGCATTTGTATTAAAGATAGGTTGGATCGTATTAGTTTTTTTACTGGTTTTAAAATTCATTGTCGGAATTACAATTAATCATGGGGAGAGAATGACTCCTGCTTTTTCAGATTCCGATCTGATAGTATACTACAGGTTAGCAGCTGATTTTCAAACAGGAGATTGTGTTGTATACGCAGGCGAAGGCAATACCCTGCTGATCGGAAGAGTAATAGCCAAAGAGGGGGATACGGTCGATATTACGTCAGACGGGCTGATGGTAAATGGCTATTACACAACAGAGAAGTATGCGAATGGTGATATTGTTTTGTTTGAAGGAGGAGCCGAATTTCCGATGACGCTGTCATACGGAGAGTATTTTGTGCTCGCCGATAATCGCTCTGAGGGTTCGGACAGCAGAAATTACGGGGCTTTATCGAACGGTATTATTAAAGGACGGGTTTTGCTTTCGTTAAGATGGAGAAATTTTTAGTATGATATAAGACGCCCTCTGCATAAATACCGCCTAACGGTTATGCTTACATTTAAGGAACCACTGATTAAATCACGTCCTTCGGACTGAGCACCAAATTTGCTTGCATCTTTAGTCTCGCCTGCCGGCTCGATCGGTGCTTCTGCTGCAATCAGTGTCTCCTTAAGAAATAATAATATGTGCTATATTGCCATACATCTTTTCAGATAAATCAAATTGATCGCCTTGAGAGTTCAAGGCGATTTTTGTGCTGAATTTCTTAATATTTATCTTAACTTATTTTTCCGTTTTCAATATGCAGAATATGTGTGCAGCAGCGTTCGATAAGCTCGGAGTCGTGTGTGACAACCAGAACTGTACACTCGTCCGAAATACTGCTGAGCAGCTCTGCGGTAGATTCCATACCGGTGAAATCAAGTCCGCTTGTCGGTTCGTCAAATACGAGAAGACTTTTCTTTGCAAGGAGCGCAGATGCTATTGCGACTCTCTGTTTTTGTCCGCCGGAGAGTGACATCGGGTGACGGTTTTTATATTGTTCAATGCCGAGCCTTTTGAGGATCACAAGTGCATTTTCTTCATCACTTTCATCTGCACCGAGCATCACCTCTTCAAGTACCGTTTCTGCGAAAAGCTGATGATTAACATCCTGCATTACCATATAAGATATCTTCCGCATTTTTCCGGAATTGTACGAGATCCCGTCTATTATCACCTTACCCTTGAAGCCTCGCTGCAAACCGCACAGACATTTTACAAATGTCGATTTTCCTGCCCCGTTGTGTCCTGTTACAGCAGTGACGGAATTCTTCGGTAATCCCAGGCTGCTTATTTTCAGCGCAGAATGTTTTCCATAGCTGTAATTAAAATCATGTAAACTTATATTACTGTCCGACCTGAATTTCTTAACGGCGTGAATCCCGGGTTTATCATCAAAGTAATTCTTTTGAGATTTACATGTACGCAATCCCATTTGATTCAGACATTTTGTATCAAGCGAGAAAAAAGTGTTCCCGTCATACTCCTTGATGATCTGACCGTTCTCCATAAATATCACCCTGTCGCACAGTGAAGACAGCCACTCTAAACGATGCTCCGCAATTACTATCGTTTTACCGCTGTTCTTCCAAAGCCGCAGAATATTCTTCAGCTGTTCGATGGAATCAACATCGAGATTTGATGTCGGTTCGTCAAGTACAAATATCTCGGGCTGCATAGCCGCAGCTCCGGCGCAGGCTATCTTTTGCTTTTCACCACCTGATAGCTTAAAGATACTTCGATCAAGCAGATCATTTATCTGCATCTGAGCTACAGCTTTTTTGACCCTTTTGTGTATCTCGCACTCGGGCAGTCCCATATTCTCGCAGCCGAAAGCGATCTCGGTTGTTGTGTCAACGCAGAAAAACTGACTGCGAGGATTCTGAAAAACGCTGCCTACTGTGCCTGCAATATCTTCAATTGGCGTATCACCGATACTTTTTCCGAAAACGGTTGTTTTGCCGCAAAGCTCGCCCTCGTAATAATGAGGAATAAGTCCGTTCAGAAGCCTTGTAACAGTTGTTTTACCGCAGCCTGATCCACCGCAGAGCAGCACGCATTCACCCGTGGAGATCGTCAGATCAACATCATTCAATACGTTTTCTTCTCCGTTCTGATATCTGAATCTTACATTTTTTATTTCTGCAGCAATTGTACTCATATTACCAAACCGACCTTTCCGAGTACCCAAAGAATATATACTATAAACACTGACAGGAGAATAACAACATCCTGAATGTGAAACCCTATCCTGCATATGTTCGTTCGGCGAGTCGATGTTCCAAGTCCTCGTGTCAAAGCCGCCGCCGAAAGCTCGCTGCCTATGTTTACAGAGCAGACCATAAGAGGGATAAGTCTGTATTCAAAAAGCTTTCCTGCGTGCTTTCCTCCGAGTCGGATATCACGCATTTTCATTGCGGTGTTAATTGCAGAAAATTCTTCCAGAACAGTGGGGAAGAAGCGAAACATAACGGACATAGGTATGGTGATCTGCTGTGGAATATGCATTCTGTGCATTGATGCAATAAACTCGCTGACGGTAGTCGATGACAGCGTATATGCACCCATAATCAGTCCGGGCATAAGCCGCACAAAGATCAGGCAGCATAACCCGATCACACTCAAAGCAGCGCCCGTAAGAGTGGGTACAAGAAATATTTCCGCCGATTTTAGCGTCACATAAATAATACCAAAAAATAAGGCTTTTTTGTATTGCTGCGAAGTTAACAGCAGAATGATCGGGAGAACTGACAGTGCGATCACAGCGTAACGAACTGTCTTTATTTCGCTTCCCGTTCCGCCAAGAGCGAATATTACAAGCGTTATCATCACCGATAGCTTTGTTCTCGGGTCGAGGATCAGTCCACGGTTCTCAATGTCTGCCGTAAATAACCCTGTCATATCACAGCCTCCAGGAAGCGGCTTCCTGCCTGCTTTTTACAAATGTGCGGTAAATTCCGTCCTGCTTCATAAGTTCACTGTGATTACCCTGTTGTACTATCCTGCCGGCATCTATCACGATTATATTGTCGGCATTTCTGACTGTTTTGAGCCTGTGTGCTATCATGATAATAGTTTTCTCTTTAGTCAGCTCCTCTATCGCCTTGATAAGCTCTGCTTCGTTCTCGGGGTCAACATTTGCCGTAGCCTCGTCAAGCACAATGATTGGTGCGTCCTTCATAATAGCCCTTGCAATTGAGATTCGCTGCTTTTCACCGCCCGAAATTGATGCACCGCCCTCGCCGATAACGGTATCATATCCGTCGGGAAGCTGCATTATAAAATCGTGACAACACGCTTTTTTCGCCGCTTCAATGACCTTATCCATAGGTGCATCGGGCTGTCCGAAGCGGATGTTATTCGCTATCGTGTCAGCAAACAGATACACTCTCTGAAATACAAAACTGTAATTTTTCATCAGAGAATCCATGCTGTAATCACGGATATCTCTGCCGTCGAGTGTTACCTTGCCTTCGTCAACATCCCAGAATCGTGAAAGCAGCGATGTTAGCGTTGTTTTTCCTCCGCCCGAGGGTCCGACGACAGCGACAGCAGTGTGCTCGGGTATATCAAGCGATATACCGTTTATTATTTTCTTTTGTTCGTATGCAAAGCTGATGTTGTCTGCTTCAATGTTAAAATGTGCAGGCGAAATATTCTCTCCCGATATATCCATCTGCGGCGTGTCGAGTATCTCCTGTGCTTGTCTGACACTTACATCGACCGTTCTCAAAAGCGCCGAATATTTGCCGGCATTATCGAGCTGCGCATAGATAAGATACGAGCTGATTATCATGATAAGGCAGGTAAGAAGCTCCATCTGCCCGGATAGACAGAACAATACTGATGAAAGAACTATTATTGTTCCCATCGCCTTTAACCAGAAGCTTTGCAGCGTCATATAAGGTATCAGCTTCAGTTCCATTCCGGAGTTTGCGTACTCGTTTTCATCAATAGCCGTATTCAATTCACGGCTGGACTGACCTGTGAGCCTGAATGCCTTGACATCTGCAATGCCCTGAATATACTCAATGACCTTCTCAACAAGTGCCGTATCCTTTTCAAGCTTTCGTTTTGCCATATCGGAAGAGGCATTCATCATTACGTTGTTGATCGCAAAGAAAATTACAAGTCCTATGCAAAGAATCAACCCTATCCTGTAATCGAAAACAAGTATCATCACCGTAATCACCGCAGTTGAGAGAAGTCCCGAGCTTACGATCATAACTACTCTCGTGGCAACATTTTCAAGATTCTGCATAGTGTTTGTCGTAACAGACATTATACGTCCGAGGCTGTTTTCGTTGTAATAACCCATCGGCAAATACCTGAGATGCTCCGCAATCTGCATCCGCTTGTTGGCACAGGTATTGTAGCCGCCCTCCGTTTGAAGCATCTGTGCCTTGCTTTTTACCAGACCGGCGCCTATAATGCTCACAAGCATAATAACAAAGCAGGTTATACAGGTGCTTTTAGTGACGTTATTTTCAAGCATTGCTTTTACTAAGCAGGCGATAGCGGGAATTTTCAGCGCCTCAAATATCGCTTGTAACAGGCTCAATACAATAGAAGTATAGAATCGCTTTCTGTCGTCTTTATCGCAAAAGTCAAAAAATCTTTTCAGTATTTTAAACATCACTCTCACCTCCGTCCTTTACGCTGATATGAGCCTTCCACATAGAACTGTAAAGACCGTTCTTTTTGATAAGCTTCTCATGACTGCCCGATTCCTCAACTATACCGTTATTAATCACATAAATGCAGTCTGCATTTTTTACGGTAGAAAGGCGGTGAGCTATTACTATCAGCGTTTTTCCTTTTACAAGCTTTGCCACACTGCGCTGTATCAGAGCTTCGTTTTCGGGATCTGTATAAGCGGTGGCTTCATCAAGAATAATGATCCCGGCATTTTTGAGCATCGCTCTTGCTATTGCGATCCTCTGTCGTTCGCCGCCTGAAAGATGTCCGCCTGCCGTACCGACGATAGTATCGTAGCCGTTCTCCAGACTCATAATAAAATCGTGACATCCGCATTCTTTTGCCGCAGCTTCAACTTCGTTATCGGAAGCACCTTGTCTTCCGAGACGAATGTTTTCACGGACACTCAGATCAAACAAAAAATTATCCTGAGAGACGAAAGCGATTTTTTCATTATATTCGTCAAGCGGGATATCACGTATATTTACGCCTCCCAAGGAGATCGAGCCGCTGTTCACATCCCAAAGACTTGCGATAAGCCTTGCAATAGTTGTTTTTCCACTGCCCGAGGGTCCGACGAGTGCCGCAAACGCTCCTTTACGAATCGTCATGGAGATGCCGTGAAGTACCTCCTTTTCACCGTAAGAGAAGGAAACGTTGTCGAGAACAATGTCACCGCCGTTTATCTTTTTAGTGAGCTTCTCAGGGCGTACCATTTCGGGTGCTTCCAGTATATTCCTGACTTCCGATACAATTGTGTCCATCTGTGCAATATCGTCGGAATATGACATAACTCCTATCAGCGGCTCTATAAGACCTACCGTCAGAATGATTATCGTGATAAGATCTGCGCGGCTTACAGTCCCGTGTATCGTCATGATACCTCCGATTGGCAGTACAGAGAGCATCGTTGCAGGCATGATAACCATTGCAAATGTCATATAGACATTGCATGAGCGCATCCAGTCAACAAAGCTTGCAGCGGATTCCCTTGCAGCAGCGGCAAATTTTTCATAGCTCGATTGCGCCTTTCCGAAAACCTTGATGACCTCGATGCCGTTGATATATTCGGTGGTAACAGCGTTGAGATCTTTTGTTGCTCTGACAGTTCTTGCGTAGCTTTCCTCATATCCGAACATCATCAGTGCATAGCATACGATACCGAGCGGAACAGTGATAAGCGAAGCAAGTCCTAATTTCCAATTGATGATAAATACATAGATAAGTACGATTATCGGCGCCCCGATTCCCGTTGTAAACTCGGGCAGGATATGAGCGAGCGTTGTTTCTATGCTGTCGATACGTTCAACAACTGTGCTTTTCAAAGAGCCGGACGGTTGGCTTATCACATCTCCGAGCGGCATTTTCGCAAGCTTGTCGAGTGCTTTTTTTCTTATTACGGCGAGCGTGTGAAAGGTCGCCAGATGCGAATTTGTGGTAGACAGCGCATGAAACAGAGCATGGGCGAGCCACAGTGCCACAATTATAATGCAGTTTCTTATGTAGGCTTCTTTGCTTGTTTCTCCGTTAAGAAGCATCTTGACAATTTCTGCAACAAAATAGTACGGTGCAATACCGCATAACATACTTAATGCAGCAAGCACGACGCTTGCTATAAATTTTCCTTTACGATCGCCTGATTGACTTAACAGCCAGCCGAACGAACCATGTTTGTCTTTTACCATAAAATGATGATCCTCCTCTATTTTTTGCGTGTCAGAAAAGAGCACAAAAATGCTAAACGGAGCTTGACTTTCGACTGCGATATTCCTGAGGCGACATACCCATAACAGCCCGAAATGCAGCCGAAAATTTTGACGCATTGTCATATCCGAATCGCTCTGCGACCTGTGATATATTCAGATCAGTCTCTCTTATCAGAAGCGCTGCGGCGGCTTTCATGCGATAGCTTTTAATGTATTGATAGATAGGACTGCCATACATTGCCTTGAATATTTTTCGCAGAGTTGCAGTTGGTATGTCAAATATCTTTGAAAGCTCCTCAACGGTATAATTCTTGTCAAGACGGCTTGTTATCAGCGTGTGAATTTTCTCTATTTTTTCGGTTTGCTTAGTGGGAAAATACTGCCGCTTTTCTTCGATCGCCGATGTGTCAACAGTACCGAGAACGATAAGCAGCTCTGCTATTTTCAGCTTGTAATAGTCTATCCGTTTTTCTTCAGGCGCATGATAAAGCTGTGAAAATATAGTGTTAAGCGGTTTGTTTTCTCGCAGCAGAAATTCATTTTCATTGGGGCAGAACTTCTGTCCGAGTGATTCAAGATCGACTTTCAGCCACGGCATCTGATGTGCAAGTGACTCCTGTGCTGTATCCTTTGTAAACCCGATCGTCATTCCGTGGTAGTGGGAAAGAGGTAAATAGACCTGCCCTTCGTGGTGAACGCGACGATCGATCCTCATGTCTCCTGACTCCATATAGTAACGGTTACCCATTAGATTTTCATGCTCAATGCGTCCTTCTCTGCAGTGATCAATGCAAAGCACTGTGTCTGCATTCTGATATTCGGATATACACGTTTTGAGATGAAAATCGTTGAACATCAGATAAACACCGCTGAATATTCGATACATAGTCATAAAACCTTCGCCCGTATCATCTTCCAGTCTGAGTACACGGCATTCGCCGTCTGCAGCTATCTGATGTACATTTGATCCGAACCCCGCCTGATCAAGCATTTCAAAAAGCTCTGCCCTCACGCAATACCTGCCTTCTCAAAGTGCTTTTTAAGCAGTGCCTTGCCGAGCAGACCGCCGATGACACCACATACAAATGCGACAACAAACATAACCGGGCACATCCACATGGGCATAAGCTTTGTTACAGCGTCGATGTAATCCTGACCGAAGTTCTGACGGGATTCCCAGTATTTCTCGGCAGCGAAGAATAGGGGAAGGTAATTTCCTGCAATCCAAAGACTGAACACTCCGCTTGTAATTACAGCCTTTGATGCACTTTTGTAACCACCGCTTTTGTAGATAAGCTCAGCTATCAGACCGCTGACAACCGAAACAGCGAGCGGCGGCCAGCTCATACCTGTCAGAAGCATGAGTACACCCATTATTACACTCATGATCCAGATCATGCCGAATTTTTTTACTCTTGTGAGAAAAAGCATAAACGGGATACCTCCCAATATCGGTACGATCACCGCAAGCAGCGGTAAGAAAATAGGTATCATTCCGAGCATTGCTACTATGAAAACAATAACAAAATAGATCGCAGAAAAAATACCGATGTTTATAAGATCTTTGCCTTTCATAAAAAACCTCCTGAGTTATTATTGACTAACCCTTAGCCTTAAAATTAGACGCATATAACTGCGACTGATTCAGTATATCATAAATGTTATATTATTTCAACTCCATTTTGTTCTTATATAATCCATTCTGATTTCAGATTTTGTCTTTTCATATGATACTCTTTTTCTTTCACATTTTAAAACGCATTAGTATATTGTATTTTTTATTTTCATAAATTAAATTGCCGTTCTATCTTGAAAAAACATATGATGAATGGTATTATAGTTAGCGACAGATAACAATAATTATGTGCAGTTTTTAGATATTCAGATAGTTTTAACAAACTCACTGTTGAAAATAATTAATGGGGGAATTCTTATGTTATGTTATGATGAGATAAGGGTATCTTAAAAGCTGCTCGGTAATATTGTTACGATGTATGACGGCATTGACGCCAATACCCGAAGACTTCTTGGGCGGACTTATTGAGGTTTCCGTAGAAACAGGTGTGCTTACTATGCCTTTGTATAAAGGCATTCCAAAAGCTTCAATTACCTGCCTCGACTGCTCTGCTAATATAATGAAAAATGCTGAAAATCGTGCTGAAGCAATGAATCGATACTTCGGCTGACAGTTGACAGAAAAAGCAGATGTGATATAATAATGTTATATGCAACTAACCTATATGAAAAGCTGTATCAAATAATACTATATCTGACGGTATACCACAGTGGATCATCAAGATAAGAGAGGAGCAGTAATAATGAACATTGTTATAATTATCATAGAAATGATAGTTTTTGCAGCGTTGTTTACCGCAGGTGTTTTTACTGCTGCGAAAAGAGGCAATAAAAACAGCGAAGCCAACATACACAACTACCCTCCCGATATTCAAGAGGAGTATTTTAATCAGTTGTTCCTTAAGATATAATTGAAAGGACGACATCTTTTTCCTTGAAAACAGTAGGGTTCAGAAGAAACTATCGAAACACGCCCTGTTCCAAAAGCCCCCTTTCCATTAAAGAAGGAGGAGGCTGGAGAGGAATGGTGATGACAATAAGGTGGATTCACAGTTTAGATTACGTTCTTCTGTCAATGATAGATTTGATGTGTTGATAACTTTTTTTATTGTTCAAAAGTCGTAAAATGAATACAAGAAGGTATTGCTTTTGTTATGCTTTGAATGCTGTATAAACGGCTCATTATTAAAGTCGCAGATATTTACTCCTTTTTGGTTGAGTATCTGCGATTTGTATTATACAAAACATCGTAATAAATCAGCTGCTCAGACATAACTGTTGCACAAAGCTTGCTAAGCAAGGATATTGTTTCAAAATAATAAAATATATTATTGGACATCTCGATGTAATAATATCACTGAATGTCTATTTTCGTTTTTATAATAAATATTTAAAGAGGAAATTATCCTGTATTAATGAATAAAAATCCACTATCTGTTTCTATGGCTTATTTACCACCGGTTTAATAATTTTACTATTTTTTCATTACTTTCTATAGATAACCTATGCCAACTTATACCAATTATATTGTTGATAATATCCAAAAACTACAGCTAACTATATAATAATACTATACAAAAGCTGCATAAGATTGTACTATTGGCAATAATAATACAATTTAGATAATTTTTCTTTAAATTTTAGTAATCCTTCTTGAAACAGCGAGAATTTTGTTATATAATATATAGTGTAGAAATTGGCGTTAGTGTAAATCGTCAAGCAATTTTATGGCAAGGAGTGAACTAAATGTTAGAAAACCTCAGACTCGGGTTTATCATTCTTCTGACGGGTATTGTGATCGTATTCTCTGTTTTGATTTTGCTTATCGGGATCATTAAGCTGTACAGTGCGCTTGTTGTTTCGATACAAGAAACTTTTAAGAAAAAGTTTGCCAAAAAGAAAAAGAAGTCAGTTACAAGAGAAGAGATTGAAGCACCGGTCGAAGCACCAAAGACAGAAAACGTTGAAAGTGCGGCAAGTTCAGATAATGACGCGATACCGCTTGATGTCATCGCTGCTATCGCTGCCGCAGTTGACTATGTTTTCGGAGAAGGTGCTGTTAAAATCAAATCCGTGAGAAAATCATCTAAGAGACGTTCAGCGTGGAGATCGGCCGGCATGGCTGAGAATACCCGCTCTTTCTGATCAATGTTAAAGGAGAAGTGGTATTGTGGATATTTTTTATCGACTAAATGATTCTATTTTTGAAATACTTGCGAATTCCGGGTTCTCTGCCCTTGATTGGCGAAATTACGTAATGATACTTATATCATTTGTTTTGATCTATCTTGCCATAAAGAAACAGTATGAGCCGTTGGTTCTTCTTCCGATAGCCGTAGGTATGCTTCTGGTAAACCTTTGTCCTGCTATTGCATTGGGCGGTTCAACGAATCTCGTTGCATTGGATGATTACATAAAGATGCATCCCGGTGAAACGATCAAATATGCAATGACGGAGCTGAACGGAATAAAGTATGTTAACGTGCCTACATCAGGCGGATTGCTTTTCTATCTGTATCAGGGCGTTAAGCTCGGTATCTATCCGCCTCTGATTTTCCTCGGGATAGGCGCAATGACAGACTTCGGCCCTCTTATTTCAAATCCGAAAAGCTTTATCCTTGGTGCAGCTGCACAGATCGGTATTTTTATTACTTTTATCGGAGCTATTCTGCTCGGCTTTGAGACAAACGAAGCAGGCGCAATAGGCATAATCGGCGGCGCAGACGGTCCTACTGCGATTTATGTAACATCTATCCTTGCTCCCGATCTTCTGGGTCCGATAGCTGTTGCGGCTTATTCATATATGGCGCTTGTTCCTATTATTCAGCCGCCTATCATGAAGCTTCTCACTACAAAGAAGGAAAGACAGATCAAAATGACTCAGCTCAGAAATGTTTCAAAGCTTGAGAAGATCCTTTTCCCGATAATTGTTACTGTTATAGTTGCTATTCTTCTTCCCGATGCAACAACCCTTGTCGGTATGCTTATGTTCGGTAATCTGATGAAGGAATCCGGAGTAGTCGATAGAATTGCAAACACGGCTAAAAACGAACTGATGAATATCATTACGATTTTCCTGGGGCTCTCTGTCGGTTCAACCGCTACGGGTCAGATCTTCCTTTCGTTCAGAACAATAGGCATTATATGCCTTGGTCTGTTCGCTTTCTGCATGGGTACGGCATTTGGTGTTATCTTTGGTAAGATCATGTGCAAGCTCACAGGCGGAAAGGTGAATCCGCTTATCGGTTCTGCAGGTGTATCTGCTGTTCCTATGGCGGCTCGTGTATCTCAGAAGGTCGGTCAGGAGGAGGATCCTTCAAACTTCCTGCTGATGCACGCTATGGGACCGAATGTCGCAGGCGTAGTCGGATCGGCTGTTGCAGCAGGTGTTCTTATCAGTATTCTCGCATAACAACAGAAGGATTATTTAATAGGTTTGGTATCACAAGATACCGGACCTATTTTTTTGCAGATATTTCTTCACGATGTTTTTTTGCGGGGAGAAAATATGGAATAATAATCAAAGTTGTAATATTTTCGCTGTCCGTGAAGTATTGTTTTATTTTTTGTGTTGTGATATAATAACATAGAATAGGCATTTTTGCCGCCTTTAATGTGGTTATGATAAGAATAATTGTTAAAGCAGAGGTTTTTTGTTATGAGCAAAGATAATTCAAAAAGAAAGCTTAGTGAAAAAGAGATACGTCGATTCAGAGCAAGACGTGAAATATGTTTTGCTATACTTTTTGAGATGACATTTACAGATGATACAGCTGAAGAGATACTTGAAAATGCAAAAATATCGGGAGTAATTAACAGTATTTATACCGATAATAAAACAGCTGAACATTCAGATGATAATCCTGTCGTCAGCGATTCGGATATTCAGGGCGAAAACGAACAAGGCGATCAGAATGAGTATCCGAACGAGGATAAATATATATTACATATGCTCAATTTATTTGTTGAAAACAAAGACGAGGTGGACGATACTATTAGTAAGTATATCAAAGGCTGGACGATAGATCGTCTGTCCAGGGTCACGCTCAGCGTTCTTCGCTTTGCGGTTACCGAGCTTAAGTACACCGATACTTCCGAGAAGGTCGCTATCAATGAAGCAGTGGAATTATCGAAAAAATATTCCACCCCTAATGACGCTCGCTTTGTCAACGGAGTACTCGGATCTGTTGCAAAAGAATTACAAGAATAAGTATATGAAAAAGAAAGAATGTACGCTCGGTATCGACACCAGCAATTATACAACGTCTGCTGCTTTGTTTTGTCATGAAGATAATATGATGTATCAGAATCGCAGGCTTCTCCCCGTCGAAGAGGGCAAGTGCGGACTTCGGCAGAGTGACGCTGTTTTTCACCATACGCAGCAGTTGCATATAATAATTGATGAGCTTTATCGCAGGCTTGATTTTATCCCGGTTATCAAGGCAATAGGTGTATCCGCACGGCCTCGCGACAGGATAGATTCATATATGCCGTGTTTCACTGTCGGTGTTAATATTGCCAATACCCTTGGAACAGTTCTCAATATCCCTGTGTTTGAATTTTCACATCAGATGGGACATATTGCTGCAGCAGTTTATTCGGCGGATGCCGGGTATTTGTATAAAGACAAGTTTCTGGCATTTCATGTGTCCGGGGGAACTACGGAAGCGGTCATCGTATCTCCCGAGAACGATAATTTAGTTGTCAGCGATATTGTAGGAAAGACTCTGGACCTTCATGCAGGTCAGGCTATAGACAGGATAGGTGTTAAAATGGGTTTGCCTTTTCCTTGCGGAAAAGAGCTTGAAAAGCTTGCTTTGCAGTGCGAAAAGAAGGTCAGTGTTCGCCCGTGTATCAAAGGTACTGATTGCTGTTTGTCGGGCTTGCAGAACATTTGTGAAAAGCTGCTTGCAGAGAACACTGACAGATCGGAGACAGCGTTGACCTGCCTTATGTATATTGAAAAAACGATCGAGAAAATGTGTGTTGCTATTCTTGATAAATACGGCGCTATGCCTGTACTTTTTGCGGGAGGAGTAATGTCGGATTCCATTATTAGGGAAGAGCTTTCAAAAAAGCTTGACTGTATTTTTGCATCTGCCGAGCTGTCCTCGGATAATGCCTGCGGAACGGCAGTTTTAGCATACGACGCCTTTGGAGGAATATAAAATGAGTAACCAGCTTGTTTTGTCTGTATCTCAGCTAAACAATTATATAAAATCTCAGATTGACAGCGATGAAAAACTTAAAGGTGTTTTTGTAAAGGGAGAAATATCAAATTTTAAACGAAATTATTCGGGTCATCTGTATTTTTCACTGAAAGACAAGGACAGTGTAATTAATATTGTAATGTTCAAAGGCTTCGCAAGCCGCCTGAGATTTGAGCCTGAAAACGGCATGAAAATCATTGTTTCTGGAAATGTTACCGTATATACCCCCTCGGGACAGTACCAGATACAGTGCATGAGTATGCAGCCCGACGGAATCGGAGCGCTGACTCTTGCATATGAACAGCTTAAACGAAAGCTGGAAGAAGAGGGTTTGTTTGATATATCGCATAAGCGCGAACTTCCGTTTGCACCAAAAAGGATAGGGGTAATAACGTCGGCTACCGGCGCTGTGATCCAGGATATAAGGAATGTGGTATCACGCCGTTATCCTATCACAGAAATAGTTCTGTGTCCCGTTTCTGTTCAGGGAGAATCTGCACCGCCGCAGCTTATAACAGCCTTGAAGCTGTTCAACTCTATGGACGATATTGATGTGATCATTATCGGTAGAGGCGGCGGATCACTTGAGGATCTATATTGCTTTAATGATGAACTGCTGGTTCGTGAGATCTATAAATCAAAGATACCAGTTATCTCTGCTGTTGGTCATGAAACCGATTTCACACTGTGTGACTTTGTTGCCGACAAACGTGCGCCCACGCCCTCTGCTGCAGCAGAAATTGCTGTACCGGACAGAAACGAGCTTCTTAAAAATATAATCCTTAATTACAGATCCATCGAGGGTTGTGTCGATGACAAGATAAAAAAGGAATATCAGAGTGTTGATATCTTATCCGACCGGATTCGTCTGCAAAGCTCTTCGGGGAGATTTGATAGGGAAAAAGAGTCCGTCAAAGCTTTGTATGAGAGTATTGGCAAGAGTACCGCCAATAAAATAAGATCAGAAAAAGCATATATTACCCTGCTTGCCGAAAAAGCTGACGCACTAAGTCCGATCAGGCTGCTGCAGAGAGGGTACAGTGTAGTACAAAAGGATAATCACGTTGTAGCTTCTGCGAAAGAATTATACAAAGGCGACGCTGTCACAGTAAAAATGTCGGACGGCTCGGTGGAATGTAGTGTTAAGGAGACACTGATTAAATCGAGTGCCGAAGTTGCGCCGTCAGATTTTTAGGCAAATTGTGCGAAAAATCCGCAGGAATACTGACGTATTTCAAGGATTTGAGTGCAATTTGACAAAAAGATGCAAGCAAATTTGGTGCTCAGTCCGAAGGACGTGATTTGATCAGTGGTTCCTTAATAATATAAATATAAACGGAGAATGATAATATGAATGAAAACATGACGTATGAACAGGCGAAAAAACGCCTGGAAGAAATATCGGTCAAGCTTGGAAATTCCGATGTCGAGCTTGACGAAGCAATCGATCTTTATGAAGAGGCTGCTAAGCTTACGGCTTTTTGTTATGAAAAGCTCAGCCGTGCCGAACTAAGATTCTCAGAAATCTCACTGACTCCATCGGAGGAATAATCTATGGAAAATAAGTATATCTCTATGATAGAGAGCTGTTTGCCCACGCTTTTGCCGAGCGAGGATTGTTACGAAAAGGTTGTTATCGAAGCGATGAAGTACAGCCTGCTTGCACCCGGCAAGAGAATTCGACCCACACTGCTGCTTGCATTTTGCGAAGCCTGTGGTGGTGATGTGACTGCCGCCCTGCCTTATGCCTGCGCAGTCGAGATGGTGCATTCTTATTCGCTGATCCACGATGATCTGCCGTGTCTTGATAATGATGACCTCAGACGAGGCAGACCCTCAAATCATATAGTTTACGGTGAAGATATCGCTTTGCTTGCAGGCGACGCGCTTCAGACTCTCGCATTTGAATCAATGCTCGGCGAAACGGCATTAGAGAAAAACGGGATCAAAGGCGCAAAAGCCGCAGGAATACTTGCAGCCGCAGCAGGTGCAGGCGGCATGGTGGGCGGTCAGACGATCGACGTTATCACCGAGGGGAAATCACCATCGCTTGATATTGTGCTTGAGATGTACTCAAAAAAGACGGGACGGCTTCTCAAAGCGCCTTGCGTTATGGGGTGTGTCCTTGCGGACGCAGACGAAAAAAGAATAGCGGCATCTAAGGTGTATGCGGAAAATATCGGACTTGCTTTTCAGATCGTAGATGATATTCTGGATATTACATCGGATACATCTGTCCTTGGAAAGCCGGTAGGCAGCGACGCCGAAAACAATAAGGTAAATTATGTTACGCTCCTCGGTATAGAAGAAGCCAAAGCAAAGGTTCGCGATCTTACTCAGGCTGCTGTTGAGTCGCTGGATATATTTGATCGCAATACCGGATTTTTAAGTTTACTGGCAGCAGAGCTTGCCTCCCGCATTTATTAAGAAGGAATGACTCACTTTGAATAATTCTGAATATGAATATCTGGATAAGATCGGCTCACCTGCCGATTTGAAGAAACTAAGCATAGAGGAATTGAACATTCTCTGTGATGAGATAAGAGATATGCTTGTAAAAACCGTATCAAAAAACGGCGGTCATTTGTCGCCCAATCTCGGTACGGTGGAGCTTACCGTTGCCATGCATTATGTGTTCAATACTCCCACAGACAAAATAGTCTGGGACGTAGGACATCAGTCGTATACGCACAAGATCCTCACAGGCAGAAGGGATAAGCTTGACACCATCAGGAAAAAGGGTGGATTGTCGGGATTTCCGAAACGCAGCGAAAGTCCTTATGATGCTTTCAATGTCGGTCACAGCAGCACGTCGATTTCTGCGGCATACGGTATCGCCAGAGCAAGAGCGATCAAAGGGGAAAAGGGAAGGACGATTGCCGTCATAGGCGACGGCGCATTGACGGGCGGTCTTGCTTTTGAGGGACTGAATAATGCAGGGCGGTCAAATAAAAACTTCACAGTAATTCTTAACGACAACAAAATGTCTATCTCCAGGAATGTCGGTTCGATAGCAAAATATCTTACTCATATCAGAATAAGACCCGGATATATAAAGACGAAGAAGATAGTTGAGAAGATACTGCTCCATACACCTGTTATAGGAAATCCTTTAAGGAAACTTATGCTTCACTCAAAGTCAAAGCTCCGAATTTCTGTTTACCGAAATACCATTTTTGAAGATCTTGGGTTTGTATACTACGGACCGGTTGACGGTCACGACATAGGGAAGCTCATAGACGCCCTCAATGCCTCAAAGAATGTCAATCAGGCTGTGCTTATCCATGTTATAACCACGAAGGGCAAGGGCTATCAGTTTGCGGAAGACGATCCAAGGGCATACCACGGAATATCGAGCTTCGACATAGAGAGCGGCGAACCGATCAGTTCCAAAAAAGGATTTTCCGCTCGGTTCGGCGAGATACTTTGCGATATAGCTGCGAAGGATAAGCGTGTTTGCGCAATTACCGCCGCAATGAAGCTCGGAACCGGACTTGCGAAATTTTCACATGAATATAAAGACAGGTTCTTTGATGTAGGTATTGCGGAGGAACACGCCGTTACTTTCGCAGCAGGCCTTGCAACAGAGAATATGATACCCGTTTTTGCGGTGTATTCCTCATTCCTGCAGCGGTCTTACGATCAGATAATTCATGACGCTGCCGCGCAGGAGCTGCATATTATTCTTGCCATAGACCGAGCCGGTATTGTAGGGGAGGACGGCGAAACCCATCAGGGGGTGTTCGATGTCGCTATGCTCAGCAGTATCCCGAATGTTACCATATATTCGCCATGCTATTTTGACGAGCTTGGCGATGCAATGAATAAAGCGTTTTATAAGAACAGCGGTATTGTTGCGATACGCTATCCTCGGGGCGGGCAGCCTTATCGTCCGTCCGATTATGAGTGCGGCGACGCTTTTTCTGTATACGGCGATGGGAAAGACGCTGTTATTGTGACGTACGGCAGATTATTCGCTAACGCCTGTCAGGCCAAGGCCGTGCTTAAAGACAAGGGCAAATACATTTCCATAGTGAAACTCAACAGAATACACCCCATAAGCAAAGAAGCTGTCAGGATATGCTGTGATTTTGACAAGGTATACTTCTTTGAAGAGGGAATGGAGAACGGCGGGGTCGGTGATAAATTCCGATGTATGCTTGATGATAACGGCTTTAAAGGAAATTACGAGCTTACTGCGATTAAAGATAAATTTGTCCCTCAGGCAACGGTAGATGAGGCTCTTTCGGACCTGTGCCTGGACTGCGAGGGTATGGTAAATAAACTAACATGGAACTAAGGTGATTTTTTGGCAAAGAAAAAAAGGCTTGACGTTATGCTTTATGAGCAGGGATATGCCGAGAGCAGAGAAAAAGCAAAGGCTATCATAATGTCAGGTATCGTATATGTTGATAATCAGAGATCAGATAAACCCGGAACTTCTTATCCCGAAGACTGCAGAATTGAGGTCAGAGGCAGTACGCTTAAATATGTCAGCCGTGGGGGATTGAAGCTTGAAAAGGCTATGGAGGTATTTCCGATCGACCTGAAGGACTCTGTCACTATGGATATAGGGGCGTCAACGGGAGGGTTCACCGACTGTATGCTTCAAAACGGAGCAAAGAAGGTTTTTTCGATCGATGTAGGTTACGGCCAGCTTGCCTGGAAGCTAAGACAAGACGAGAGAGTAGTCAACTTAGAGGATACAAATTTCAGATATGTAACGGATGAACAGATAACCGATCCGATAGATTTTTTCAGCGTAGATGTATCTTTTATTTCTCTGAAACTGATACTCCCGAACGCAAGGACTTTCTTAAAGGATAACGGCACCGCAGTATGTCTTATAAAGCCTCAGTTTGAGGCGGGTCGTGAAAATGTCGGCAAAAACGGAGTAGTTCGTGATCCCATGATACATTGTCAGGTCATAGAAGATATAATAGAATTCTGCCTTGAAAACGGCTTTTCTGTGTTGGGACTTGACTACTCACCCGTAAAGGGCCCTGCAGGGAATATCGAATATCTTCTGTATATCCAAAAAAGCGAAGAGCCTGTGTCCGTACTTGGCAGTGACCCACGGTTAATAGTCGAAAAATCACACGAGAAATTAGATAAGAACAACGGTGATATCTGATGAAAATTGCTTTAATGCCGAATGCGGAGAAGGACAAGGCAATCGAGAATGCCCACCGTATTATAGATATATTGTCATATTACGGTACTGATTTCACGATGCACAGCGATCTTTCCGGTTGCTTTTCACATGATAATATTTCTTTTTACGGTAATCATTCCGAAGCTGTCGCAAACTCTGATCTGGTAATAGCCGTGGGCGGTGACGGTACTATCATTCATATGGCAAAACACGCAGCGGAATACAATAAGCCTGTTCTCGGTGTGAATTGCGGGAGAATAGGGTTTGTGGCAAATCTTGAGCCTGCGCAGCTCAATCTGCTGCCCGATCTGCTTACAGGAGAATATCCTATTGACGAGCGTATGCTTTTTGAAGTGGACATTGAGCAAAACGGTACTCATGAGGCGCTTTATGCTCTCAACGACGTTACAGTTACACGAGGCTCTCTTTCTACGATGGTTGAGCTTGATGTCATGCTCAACGGTGAGTTTATCAACAGCTACCGTGCCGACGGAATTATTCTTGCCACTCCCACAGGGTCTACGGCATATTCTCTTTCTGCCGGAGGACCTGTTATCGAGCCGCATATGAAGTGCATTCTGCTCACTCCGATATGTCCTCATTCTCTGTTTTCCCGTTCGATACTGTTCTCCGATGATTCTCTCGTCAGTATTCGGCCACATCAGGGATACAGCAAGGAGATATATGCGACTATCGACGGTATACGTTCATTTAAAATAGAAAAAGAAGACAGCGTTACTGTCAGAAAATCGGAACAGACAGTACGATTTATAAAATTAACAAATAAAAATTTCTACAGAATATTAAGCGATAAGCTTAACGAAAGGAGGCAGTGAGCTTGAAAAGAGGCAGACACTCCCGGATCATTGATCTGATACAGCGAAAACCAATTTCAACTCAGGAAGAACTGCTTCGGGAGCTTCGTTCTATGGGATACAACGTTACTCAGGCAACAGTTTCCCGTGATATAAAGGAGCTAAAGCTGATCAAGATCCTGTCCGACAACGGAAAACATATCTACGCTCAGTCCTCCGCACAGAAAGCCGATATCGGCTCAAGCCTTGATTCGTTATTTTCAACTGCGGTCATATCTGTCGAGAATGCGCAGAATATTGTAGTGATAAAGACTATTCCCGGTATGGCGCAGGCAGTTTGTGCGTCGATAGACGCTTCAAAATTCATCGGAATAATCGGCTCGATCGCAGGCGAAGACACTATATTTCTTGCCGCAGAAACGACAGACGCAGCAAAGCATACGGCGTCGGTTCTAAAGCTCAGTGCGATTTACGATAAAAACAGCAGGTGATGAAATGCTTTCAAATATATATATAGAAAATGTTGCCGTTATTGAAAAAGCGAGTATAGATTTTGACGGCTCGTTCAATGTGTTGACAGGTGAAACAGGTGCAGGTAAATCTATCATTATCGACTCCATTAATGCTATACTCGGACAGCGTATTTCAAAGGATTTGATCCGTTCGGGTTCGCAGTCGGCTTTTATCAGCGCAGCCTTTACAGATGTATCGGATTCTGCAAAAGCCGTGTTTGAGGAATGCGGATATCAGGCCGAAGACGATATGTTTATACTGCAAAGACAAATTTCTCTTTCCGGGAAAAACTCCTGCAAGATAAACGGCCGTCCCGCACCGCTTTCGGTCTTTAAGAAAGTCAGCGGCTGCCTTGTGAATATCTATGGTCAGAACGAAGGATATGACTTCATGACAGCAGACAGTCATATCCATTATATTGACGCTATCGGGGATTACAGCGATCTTTTGGATGAATACAGGTCAAAATTCATGACGTATACTCAGATACGCAAAAAGATAATATCACTTAACGATAATATTCAGGATCGTGCAAGAAAAATTGACCTTCTAAGGTATCAGATCGGAGAGATAGAAGACGCCGACCTGCACGACGGAGAGATCGAAGAAATAGAAGAACAGAGGGCGCTGCTGATAAACAGCGAGAAAATTCGCACAGGGCTTATGTTTGTTCATGCTCTCCTTGCAGGCGACGACGAAGAAGGCGCTGTTTCGATACTTGACAGCGCAAACGATACGTTGAGAGATATTTCCGATATGTATACCCCACTTGCAGATGTAACAAACAGATTACAGTCCGCATTTGAGGAGATAAAGGACTGTCAGTATGAGATAAACGATTTTATCGACGGTATAGATATCGACCCCAATGCTCTTGCAGAGATCGAAGAGAGATATGAGCTTATAAAATCACTACGCAGGAAATACGGAGATACAATAAGAGAGATACTTAATTTTTGCGAGAATGCAAAATCAGAGCTTGATTCGCTTCTGGAATTTGATATAAACAAAGAGAAGCTTATGGAAGAATTTCAGATCGCAAAGACAGAGCTTGTTGAAACAGCAGGCAGGCTTTCTCAAAGACGCACCGCAACAGCAAAGGAATTCTCGGATTCTGTCATGGAAGAAATGCGTTATCTCGATATGCCGAACGTTGTTATGGTGCCGCAGATCACCAAATGCGAGTACAGCGAAAAGGGCTGTGACAGAGTAGAGCTTCTGATATCCGCCAACCCCGGCGAAGAACCGAAGCCCTTGACGAAAATTGCGTCGGGCGGCGAGCTTTCGAGAATAATGCTTGCGGTAAAGACGATCATTGCAGAAAAAGACGAGATAGCCACGCTTATTTTTGATGAGATCGACACGGGTATCAGCGGTTCGGCTGCCTCAAAGGTAGGAAGAAAGCTCCGGCAATTATCAAAAACACATCAGGTTCTATGCATTACTCACCAGGCGCAGATCGCCGCTCTTGCGGATACACATATGTTTATAAGTAAGAGCGTATCAGAGGGAAGGACATACACGAAAATACGGAGGCTTGATTTTGAACAGAGAAAGTACGAGCTGTCCCGTATAATAGACGGCGACTCTCCTTCGGAATTGTCGCTTAAACACGCAGAAGAAATGCTTAATTCAAAGTAAAGGAGTATTATTATAATGAAAATTCCGTTTTCACCGCCGGATATAGGTCAGGCGGAAATCGACGCAGTAGTTGAAACACTCAGATCATCATGGATCACAACAGGACCAAAGACCGAACAGCTCTCACAGAGGGTCGCAGAAATGTGCCATGTACCGTATGCTGCCTGTATGAACAGCGCAACTGCCTGTCACGAGATGTCGCTCAGACTGCTTGGGATAGGTCCCGGAGATGAGGTTATCGTTCCTGCATATACATATACTGCGTCGGCGAGCGTTATCGAACACGTCGGGGCGATTCCTGTTATTGTAGATGTTGAAAAGGGTACGTTCCATATTTCATATGAAGAAGCAGAGAAGGCAATCACCCCAAAAACAAAAGCGATCGTCGCAGTGGATCTCGGCGGTGTTCTGTGTGACTATGACAGACTGATCGCTATTGCCGAAAGCAAAAAGGATATGTTCACACCGTCAAATGATATGCAAAAAGCAATAGGCAGGATCGCCGTAATTGCCGACGGCGCACATTCGTTTATGGCAGAGAGAAAAGACGGCAAACGCTCCGGTGAGCTTGCTGATTTTACAAGCTTTTCGTTCCATGCGGTGAAGAATTTTACTACCGCAGAGGGCGGTGCTCTTGCGTGGAAACCGATCAGTGGCTTCGACGGAAAAGATATAAAGAAATCACTGGCGCTGCTTGCTTGTCACGGTCAGGACAGAGCCTTCAAGCCGGAAGGTGAAAAGCCGTTCTGGGAGTACGACATTGTGTATACCGGATATAAGCACAACATGACGGATATTCTTGCTTCCATCGGTCTGGTTCAGCTTGACAGGGCGGACGAGATACTTTCAAAACGCAGATATATTGCTCAAAGATACAACGAGGCGCTTGCAGACATTGAAGGCGTGGAGTTCCTCGATCACTTTGAAACCATAGGCTCAAGCTTTCATCTGTATCTTGTGAGATTCCCGGGTAAAAGCGAAGAATTCAGAAACGAGTTCATGGACAGAATGCTTGCAAAGGGTGTTGCTACAAATGTTCATTACAAGCCGCTTCCTTTGCATACCGCATACAAAAACCTTGGATTCAATATTGCAGATTATCCTAATGCATACGAAATGTATAAGTGCGAGGTCACGCTGCCTTTGTACACCCTGCTTACAGATGAACAGATAGATTATATCGTAGAAAAATTTCAAGAAACTTGCAAAGAAATGCTTTAATGTGACATAATATCAATCTATTTTACATAAGAAAAGTAACATTCTTGAAAACATTCTTGACGAAAATACGCATATATGATACTATATTTGAGTGAATTTATAAATACTCACAGGATCGTGAGTTGTTCAGGAGGATAAGGATTATGACAAAAATGAAGAGATTTCTTGCCATTGTTCTTGCAGTAGTTATGTGTTTGGCTATTGTAGGCTGTGACAAGAAGGACGAACCCGCTGCACCTGCAGCTTCCACACCTGAGTCTTCGGCACAGACCGTTGCCGCAACAGAGGATAATGCCGACAACACAACAAGCTCGGGTACATTGGTAATGGCTACAAACGCTTCGTTCCCGCCGTATGAATACTACGAGAACGAGAAGATCGTAGGTATCGACGCAGAGGTAGCAGAGCTTATCGCACAAAAGCTTGGCATGACTCTCGAGATCAAGGACATGGAGTTCAGCTCGATCATCGGAGCTGTACAGACAGGTTCGGTTGATTTTGGTATGGCAGGTATGACAGTAACAGAGGAGCGTCTTGTAACGGTAGATTTTTCCGATACATATGCAACTGCAGTGCAGTCTGTAATCGTTAAAGAGGACAGCGAGATCGCAGCAGTTGAAGATCTTGAAGGCAAGAAGATCGGTGTTCAGGAGAGTACAACAGGCGATATCTATGCAACAGATGATTTCGGCGATGAGAACGTAAAGAGATTCAGCAAGGGCAACGATGCTGTTGCAGCTCTTTCTGCAGGAATTGTAGACGCAGTTATCATTGATAACGAACCTGCAAAGAACTATGTTGCAGCTAACGAGGGTCTGAAGATTCTTGATACATCTTATGCAGAGGAAGAGTATGCGATCGCAATCAGCAAGGATAACACCGAGCTCAAGGATAAGATCAATGCAGCACTCGCCGAGCTTAAGGCTGACGGAACACTCGATGCAATCGTAGCTAAATACATTCCCGAAAACTGATATAGTTAATCGAATAATCATACAAATCGACGGGGCTACGTAACGTAGTCCCGTTTTATCAGAAGGAGAAAAAACCGATGAATCTTGCAATGCTTAACGGTTTTGATGAATGGTTCTCAAAGTATAAAGAACGTTTTATCAATGACTTCATTACCGATAACCGTTGGAAATATCTTTGGAACGGTCTGGGTGTAACAATGAAGATAACACTCGGCGCACTTTTACTGGGTATTCTGCTTGGTTTTCTTGTGGCGGCTATCCGTTCTACACATGACAAGACAGGCAAGCTGAGATTTTTGAATCTGCTCTGCCGCATTTATCTTACGGTTATCAGAGGTACGCCCGTTGTCGTACAGCTCATGATAACTTACTTTGTAATTCTTGCACCGCTTGGTGTAAATGAAATCATCGTTGCAATATGCGCATTTGGGATAAACTCGGGCGCTTATGTTGCCGAGATCGTCCGTGCAGGTATTATGTCTATTGACAACGGTCAGTTTGAGGCAGGACGTTCACTTGGCTTTAACTATCCGCAGACGATGTATATTATTATACTTCCGCAGGCTTTCAAGAACATCCTTCCGGCACTCTGCAACGAGTTTATCGTTCTGCTGAAGGAAACCTCCGTTGCGGGTTACGTTGCGCTTCAGGATCTTACAAAGGGCGGAGATATTATCAGAGGAAGAACATTTGACGCATTCCTTCCGCTCATAGCTGTCGCTCTTATCTATCTTGTTATCGTTATGATACTCACAAAGCTTGTATCTATACTGGAAAGGAGATTGAGGAACAGTGACCACTAAGAAAGAATTTCTTGAGAAAACTAACGGCGCACAGTGCCTTATCGAGGTCAATAACCTTGAAAAGCACTACGGCGATATCCACGCTCTTGACGGTATAAATACAAAGATATACAAAGGAGAGGTTGTCGTAATAATCGGACCTTCGGGTTCGGGAAAATCGACCTTTCTGCGTTCGCTCAACCTCCTGGAGCTTCCGACAGGCGGCGAGATAATCTTCGAGGGAGTGAATATGCTCGATAAATCTGTCGATATCAATAAGCACCGTCAGAAAATGGGAATGGTGTTCCAGCATTTTAATCTGTTCCCGCATATGACGATCATGAGGAATATAACAGTCGCTCCGATCAAGCTATTGGGGTTGTCAAAGGCTGAAGCCGAAAAACGTGCTATGGATCTTCTCGGCAAGGTCGGACTCGCCGACAGAGCAAATTCTTACCCTGCACAGCTCAGCGGAGGACAAAAGCAGCGTATAGCTATTGTCCGTGCATTGTGTATGCAGCCTGATGTAATGCTTTTTGACGAACCAACTTCGGCTCTCGATCCCGAGATGGTCGGCGAGGTACTGGAGGTTATGAAGTCACTCGCACGTGACGGTATGACCATGGCTGTTGTTACACACGAGATGGGCTTCGCAAGAGAGGTTGCAGATAGAGTGATATTCATGGCAGACGGAAAGATCCTCGAAACAGGTACTCCCGATGAGATATTCACTGCGCCTAAAACTGACAAAGCTAAGCAGTTCCTCGCAAGCGTGCTGAAATAATATTTACAGGAGGGGTGTGTATGAGTTACGATATTATTGCCCTTGATATAGACGGTACTCTTACCAACAGCAAAAAGGAGATCACTCAGAGAACGGTCAAGTCTTTGATCGAAGCACAGCAGCTCGGCAAACGGGTCATACTTGCTTCGGGCAGACACGACTGCGGAATGCGTTCCATCGCAAGAACACTGAAGCTTGCCGAATACAACGGTGTGATTCTCTCTTTTAACGGCGGCAGGATTATCAATGCTGCAACCAATGAGATCATCTCCCAGACATTCTTTCCTCGGAAATACATAGCAAGTATCCTTGATATCATCAGCGGTTCGGGACTGACGGCTATAACATATGAAAACGATACCATAATAATGGATAATACTGTTAATGAATATACATATATTGAAGCCGAAATTGTCGGTATGGAGTATAAGCACGTTGATGATTTTTTATCCTACGTTAATTTCGACATCAATAAAATGCTCCTTGCAGGCGATCCCGATATTGTTGATGAGTATGAAGAAATACTCTCAGAGAGGTTTAAGGGTTACTTCGATGTTTTTAAAAGCTGCCCGTTTTTCCTGGAGATAATGCCGTTTGGTGTTAATAAGGGCGCAAGTCTGTCAAAGCTTTTGCCTAAGCTCGGCTATTCCCGTGAACAGCTCATTGCCTGCGGCGACAGCTATAACGATATGACTATGATCGGCTTCGCAGGTCTGGGCGTATGTATGAAAAACGGCGAAAAGGATGTCAAGAAAATTGCCGATGTTGTCGCCGACAGCTGCGATGATGACGGTGTAGCTAAGATTGTAGAGAAATATTTGCTGTAAAAGTTGTTTTAATAACCAAATCGGAGCGTTTCGATTTGGTTATTATTTTTTGTTACAATCATGTTACATTTATTGTATATTAACGCTTTAAATGGTAATATGATTTAAAGCATACTTTGTGATGCTTTAATAAATTATTGGCATATACTGTTGTTGTATTATGCCAAATATTACAAAAGGAAGCTTCTATATGCAATTTCGTAAGAACAGCGGTTTAAGACGACTTCTTGCAGCATCGGTTTCTGTTTTAATGCTGACGGGAACCCTGCCCGGAATATTCAATGACTTTGTGAATGTTCCGATTGCTGCGCAGGCGGAGGAAACTGCCTCAATCGACTTTGCGAACGGTCCTGTTATTGTTACAACAACAGGATACAAACAAGGCGGCGTTTCTGTAGAGTACACAGGCGACTATGTATTCAAGGGCGATATAGCTGCCGCAAACCCGTTGACATTTGTCAACGACACAAACAAGCCTGTCGAGTTTAATGTCACATTTGACGGCGATGTTAACATCGTCGCAGCGAACATTAACGGGGCAGCAGTTACCATAAAGGGTAACAAAATGACAACAGTCAACGTACGGAATAACGGTAATGCTTCGATTCTGAATGCTCCCATGATTGGCGAATACGAGGTTGATACTTTCTTAAGTGAGGTCAATTCCGTAGTCAGCTTTACCAATGCAAGCGGAAAAAGCGTTGATTTCGGAGAGAGTCCGTCAGCCGTAAAAACAAAGGTGCTTGTTGACGGAATGGAGCCGTTTGTATCGGAAAATTTCGTTAATATCACAAACAGATATTTCTTTTTCTTCCAGGATCTTATCCAGGGAGTATATGTAGATGACGAACAGATCAGCGTCACGGGCGGATTTATGCCTTCATCATACAGTGTTCCGTGGGAAGCTGAAGTAACCGTTATAACAAGAGGTCAGGCTAAGTTTAACGGTGTTGCTCTTGATCCTGTCGAAGTTGATGATGTTACATATACTTACGAGTTTGCGGCAGATGAAGATTTTTATGTAGAGCCGGCGCTCACATTACATATCGTTCAGCCTGCGACTTGTGATAAGGAGGGTATGGATTATTACTTCTCCTCCGATGACAACAAGTATTACCGTGATTATACGGGACAGGAGCCGATAGAGGATCTTTCAACATTGGTAATTCCCAAGACTGATCACAACATCGTTCCAACACCTACAACAGATTTCATGGGACAAGCTGCAAATGAAAAAGAAAACTACTATAAGTGTACTATTTGCGGCAGGTATTTCTCCGATGCAGAGGGTACAAATGAGGTTGACGCAAGCGAGGTTGTTATCGAAGCAGTCGAGCATGATCATGAATATGACGACAACGGCTTCTGCAAAGACTGCGGCGGATACCAGCCTGCAGAAGAAGTTAACGGCGTATGGCAGATCTCCAACGCAGGTCAGCTTTACTGGTTTGCACAGCAGTGCGACAGCGGCAACCAGAAGAACGCTGTTCTCACGAAGGACATCGTTATCCAGAAGATCGAGTTCGGTGAGGACAACCTGCCGACCAATCTTGATGAGTTGAGGACATGGAAGCCGATAACAATGTACAGCACCGTCAACGATTCACGTAGAATGTACAGCAAAACATTTGATGGCTGCGGTCATACAATCAGCGGTCTGTACGTTGAAGTCGGCGATACAAGCAACAGTAATAATCAGGATCACGGCCTATTCGGCTGCACAAGCGGCGCTGAGATAAAGAACCTCGGTATGCTTAACAGCTACATCGTGAACGGTTACTATGACTGCGGTTCGTTTGTCGGTGACGCATGTTACGATGATTATGGTTCGACTGTCTTGACAAACTGTTATTCGTTTGCTGTCATAGACTGTAACGGCAGGAATTATTGCGGCGGTCTGATAGGTTATGGCGACGACTCTAGTGACGGGACAGCTTTTGAAAACTGTTATTTTGCCGGAAAAATGGTTAATGGAAACCAATATGCAATCTGCGACGATTACGGTACCGCTCGTAATACATGGTACTTGGATGACTGCGGAGGTCGTGATTACGACGATGCCGAGAGCTTCACTGCAGAAGACCTCGCATCGGGCAAGCTCGCTTATGAGCTTAACAAGAATGCCGACGCACTCACGTATTATCAGATGCTGGGTGAGGACGCATATCCCCATCTTGACAGCACAAAGGGCATTGTTCACCGTGTAAACGGCGACAGCGGCGATATTGATGAATTCACAAATGATCACGTTCTTGTAAAGATCGAGCAGAGAGATTATTCTCCCGCATTGTATTTAGACAACTATCTTATTTCTTCCGAAGTACCCGGCGTTTCTCAGGACGTGTGGTATGATGATGTTTGCCACAAGTACTATACAGACGAGCAGGCAACTACGGAGATAGACGAGAATGATGTATTTGTTTATCCCGACAGCACAGTGTCTGTTAATGTTGTTTCAAAGAGCGTTACCGATCTCACTGTAAACGGTTGGACAAAGGACAGCGAAGACGGTTCGGTAACTGTATTTAAGGGTTCGACAAAGAACGTAACGGCTGCTATCACTTCAACTGCTCCCATAGCAGTCTGGGCTTGTGTTGAGAATGAACCCGCACCCGACCCTGTTCCGGGCGAAGAGCCTGTTTCAAATCTTCAGCGTGTAGCGTTTGTAGAAGCAACAATGACGTCGGACGGAGTATATACAGCAGAACTTGAGAGGGGCATGATCTATGAGATAGCCGATCTCTTTGAGATCGATAACGAAGGTACGATCACTGCATATAACGGTCCATGCAACGTTCTTGAGTATAACGAGCTTCATGTAAATGGCTATAGCGGTGATACTATCGTTATCCCCGAGAAGATCAACGATATCACAGTGAAGGCTATCGGCAAAGAGGTATTCAAATTTGCTCAGATCAAGTCGATCACATTCCCGTCCACTCTTGAAGAGATCGGCGACGGCGCATTCTACGGCGCAAGCTTTGATGAAAATGATCTTGACCTCAGCAATACGAGCGTCAGGACAATAGGAATAAGAGCGTTTGAGTCTTATTACTATATGTTGGATCATGAAGTAACCGGCAGCTGTCTTGAGAGCGTAACGTTCCCCGAAACACTTGAATATATCGGAGTTTCTGCATTCTACGGCAATAGGTTTACGGAGCTTACGATTCCGAAGTCGGTACAGTATATCGCTCTGGAAGCATTTGCTCAGAACCCTGTATCAAGTCTGATATTTGAAACGGAAGAGGACGGTACAAGTGAACTCAAAGCTATCGAGAGCTCGGCCTTCAGCATCGGTTTTATTTCCAATAATCAATATCCCGATGGAGTAATTCCCATCGGTCAGACGATGATGGTTCGTGACGTAACGATCACAGTTCCTGCCTGCAGAATCGACGGCTATGCATTCTCGGGTATGATCATGGGACGTGATATGTATTTAGGCAGATTGGGATACAATTTACCCACCTCACTGCGTATCGTTGTTACCCCGAACGGTGACAGACAGCTTGATTTAGGAAAGACAGATATTGCAGCTTATAATGTAGTTTCTATGCCTGACGGTGTATTTGATGAAAATGATCTGTATACAGGCTTTGAAACAATGGATCTTCCCACAAAATCTTCCCTTGGTATGAGTCAGCAGAGTAATAATATGTACATGGGCAACGATGATTCATTATCAATACAAAGTGCTCAGCTCTTTGTTGAGGATAACGTTCCCATAGCCGATCTCGGCGCATATGCAGAGGGTGAGAACGTCTGGGATATTTATACTTATGATTCTGATAATGAAGATAATGATGGTAACGATGATCCCGTAACAGTTGAAGATACTCTGATAAGGTATGGAATGCAGCTCAGAGCTATTTCGTCCGTTCTCGGTACATCGGGCAGATATGCGATATTCTCTGAAAGACTCGATCCGCTTTACACGATCTGCGTAGACGAAGAGAATATCGGCACTGGCTTCACCGACAGCGAGAAAGCACAACTCAAGCCTGTATCGGCTTCAACTAATGCATTTGATTTCACCAATTTCGATCCCTCCGATATGTTTACGATGAACCCGTTCACAAAGAACTCGATACTCAACATCTTCGGAATAGATTACACGATAGTTCGCAATTATAACGTACTTATCGATCCCGGCAAGGTTAATACTTATCTTGTTGCAGCTATGAGAAATACTCTCAGCGATCCTGCCGACGCAGCGAATAATATGTTCGGCAATATGCAGATGTTCCCGTTCATGACGGCCGGTACAGAACAGCCCGAGCCGACAGAAGATGTGATCAATCCGCTTACAAAGGATGGATTCGTAAGATTCACAGAGGGTATGCCTTATGTAATTCTCTCAACGTGTTCGCTTGACTACGTGGGAACAAAGTAAACAACAGACACACCCGACAGAGCTGACAGAACAGACGACAGCGATCCGTTCTTTAACTTCAGCGAGATCACAGCAGAACAGCTTGAAACGATCAAGACAGAATACCCGAACCTCTACGATTACATCACAGAGAACATGGCTAACGGCTATGAGTATGTATATGCAGCAGGCTGTAAGGAAGATATCCTTGCAAAGGATAATTATCACATTATTCAGCACATTCCGAACTATGAGTATTTCGTGAATGAGAGTGATCCGAGTCAGCTTCTTGTCGATGATCTTGACGACATCAACCCGCCGTACTTATACGCAGAGCTCAAGGTTGACGAAGTATATTATGTAGGCGACGAGATGCCGAATGAAAAGAACGTAGAGTTCAAGGATACTCCCGATACTCCCGACGTGACCGTGAAGATCACCAAGGAGAGTGAGGACGTTCCGGAAGTTACAGAAGAAGGCACATACACAGCAGAGGCAACGATCGTTGTTGACGGCGAAGAGTATGTACTCGTTAAGGACTTCATGGTCAAAGAGAAGCCTGTAGAATCTGATAGCGATAATACAGACAGTGACGAAAGCCCCGATCAACCGCCTGTTGATTCCGAAAACACAGATAACACAGATAATTCCGATAACTCGGATAATACCGATAATACCGATAACTCCGACAACACGGACAACACCGATAATTCGGACAATACCGATAACTCCGACAACACGGACAACACCGATAATTCGGACAATACCGATAACTCCGACAACACGGATAACACCGACAATTCGGACAACACGGATAACACCGATAGTTCGGACAACTCCGACAATACGGATAATTCTGATAATTCGGATAACACCGATAGTTCGGACAACTCCGACAATACGGATTCCGACGAAAGTCCTGATCAGCCGAAGGATCCCGAGGGCAATAATCCGTACCTGATGGGTGACGTTGACTTTGACGGAAAGATCACCGCAAAGGATAGCTTGCTCATAATGAGAAAGGTTATCAATCTGTACAAGTTTGATGAAATTCAGGAGCTTGTTGCCGATGTAAACAATGACGGCAGGATCTCCAACGCTGACGCAATGGTAATTTTGAGATATACGATCAAATTACCTGCAAACGGAAGCGTAGGCAAGACAGTTTATCTGTAATTATTATGATCTCCCCGATGAAATTCCTCATCGGGGGGATTTTTAAAAAAACGTAATTTTTATCAATTCAAATCAAAAAACTATTGAGAATTATTCGTCTTTGTAGTATAATAAATAAGTATACTTAAGCAAACAATTAAAAAAACCGAAAAGAGGTTTGACTATGTTTAAAATCTTAGAGAAAACACCGCTCAATTCGTCAATGACAAAAATGGTAGTTGACGCACCGCACATTGCTAAAAAAGCAAAGCCGGGTCAGTTTATTATATTCCGTGTTGACGAGTACGGAGAGAGAGTTCCGCTGACAATCGCCGATTATGATTCGCAGAAGGGGACTGTCACTATCATATATCAGAAGGTTGGGTTCAGTACTATGCTGCTCGATACATTGAATGAGGGCGATTATATTCTTGACTTTGTCGGACCTCTCGGAGTACCGAGCGAGCTTGAAGGCTACAAGAAGGTCGCTGTAATCGGCGGCGGAGCAGGCTGTGCAATAGCATATCCACAGGCGAAGGCTCTCCATAACATGGGCACTGCTGTTGATGTTATCGCAGGATTCCGCAATACCGAGCTTATTATTCTTGAAGACGAGATGAGAGAGGCAAGCGATAATCTTTACCTTATGACAGATGACGGCTCTAACGGAAACAAAGGCTTTGTGACAACAGCACTGGAAAACAATATCAAAGCTGGTACGGATTATGATCTTGTCATAGCTATAGGTCCTGTTCCGATGATGAGAGCGGTCAGCGAGCTTACACGTCCTTACGGGATAAAGACTATAGTTTCAATGAACCCTATCATGATCGACGGAACAGGTATGTGCGGAGGCTGCCGTCTGACGGTCGGCGGAAAGACACGGTTTGCCTGTGTAGACGGTCCCGATTTTGACGGACATGAGGTCGATTATGACGAGCTTATGAAACGTAATGTAATGTATAGAGATAAAGAGCAGACAGCAAGAGATAAGAACTGCCGTCTGATAAGAAATGTCGAGGTGAACTGATATGGCGAACATGACTCCTGTTAAAACTCCGATGCCCGAACAAGAACCTGATATAAGGAATAAAAATTTTGATGAGGTTGCAAAAGGTTATACCAAAGAAATGGCAATGCTTGAAGCAACAAGGTGTATGAATTGCAAGAACAGACCTTGTGTAAGCGGCTGCCCTGTAAATATAGCGATCCCTGATTTTATTGCGCAGGTTGTAAAGGGGAATTTTGAAGAAGCCTATTCTATTATTTCCGAGACAAGCTCTCTTCCGGCTGTTTGCGGCAGAGTCTGTCCCCAGGAAACCCAGTGCGAGTCGAAGTGCGTGAGAGGTATAAAGGGAGAGAGTGTCGGTATCGGCAGACTGGAGAGGTTTGTTGCCGACTATCATATGAACCACAGTACCGAAAAACAGAAAAAGCCTGTTTCCAACGGTCATAAGGTCGCAGTGATCGGCTCAGGTCCTGCAGGTCTGACTTGCGCAGGTTCGCTTGCAAAAATGGGGTATAGCGTCACGGTATTCGAGGCATTCCATACCGCAGGCGGCGTTCTGATGTACGGTATACCGGAGTTTAGGCTTCCGAAGGCAATAGTACAAAAAGAGATAGAGGGTCTTAAGACTCTCGGAGTCGAGATAAAGACTAATATGGTCATGGGAAAGGTAATGTCGGTCGACGAGCTTTTCGAGGACGGATATGAAGCTGTATTCGTAGGTACGGGTGCAGGACTGCCCAACTTTATGGGCATGGAAGGCGAAGGACTGATTGGAGTTTATTCGGCTAATGAATTCCTCACAAGGATCAATCTGATGAAAGCGTACAAGGACGAATACGACACACCTATTATCAGACCTAAGAAGGTAGCTGTTGTCGGCGGCGGTAATGTTGCTATGGACGCAGCAAGAAGTGCGCTGCGTCTTGGTGCAGATACTGTTTATATTGTATACAGACGAAGCGAGGAAGAAATGCCTGCACGTAACGAGGAGATCCACCACGCTAAAGAAGAGGGCGTGAATTTCAAGCTGCTCAATAATCCTGTAAGAGTATTGGGCGATGATAACGGTCATGTGATCGGTCTTGAATGTGTTGAGATGGAGCTTGGTGAACCTGACGCAAGCGGAAGACGCCGCCCCGTTGCGAAAGAAGGCTCGGAATTCGTGATTGATGTTGACGCTGTCATTATCGCTATCGGCAACGCTCCGAATCCGCTTATACGTTCTACAACAAAAGGTCTTGAGGCGAATAAAAAAGGTTGTATCATTGTCAACGAAGAAACTATGGCAACTACCAAAGACGGTGTTTATGCCGGTGGTGACGCCGTAACCGGCGCTTCAACTGTCATCAAAGCTATGGGCGCAGGAAGAATGGCGGCGCACTCAATCGATGAATATATCAAGAATAAGAATTGATTAATTGTTTACGGAAAGGATACAATTAATATAATGAAAAAGGCTATTATAACAGTACTTGCGGCGATAGTTGTTTTGGGAACTGCCATTACCGCAGCGGTTATTTATGTACCGAAATCACTCAATAAGGCGGAAATAAGCTCCACTGTAAGTACAGTGGAGGCTGCATCGTCGTCTGATACAACAACGAGATCCGCTGTATCATCTTCCGTAGTATCCGAAGCAAAAACAGCAAGTTCTTCTGCAGCAAGCAGTAACGCTTCATCATCAACTGCAAGTAAAAAGGACTCATCAACAAGCAGCAAAAGCAGTAATAATACTTCGTCAAAGTCCGTGACAAGTAAAAAAACAAGCAATACGACATCAACAACATCGAGGGCGGCAACATCATCTCAGGTGAAACCTGAACCTGCACCCGAACCGGTCGTTATGCCTGAGCTTAAAAGTGAAGAGAGGTACGATTATGACGGAACTCTTCTTGCCGAAACAGACACACTCAACGGTGCGAAGGCGGTTGCTCTTACCTTTGACGACGGCCCGGGAAAATATACGGCAGAGCTGCTTGAAGGTCTGAGGGCACGAGATGTTCGGGCAACATTTTTCATGGTAGGCAGCTGTGTTGATACATACCCCGAGCTATTGCCCATAATGGTTCAGGACGGTCATCAGCTCGGAAATCATACCTACAGTCATCCTTCTATCACTGCGCTTGACGAAAACGGCTGGAGAAAAGAGATCGAGATTACGGATAATGCTATATATAATGCCTGCGGTCATTATTCTACAGCTTTTCGTCCTCCGTATGGCTCATATACGGAATATCAGGCAAGATCGATCGATAAAACAGTAACGCTATGGTCAGTAGATACTCTCGATTGGCAGTCGAGAAACAAAGAGAGTATAAAGAAGATCGCATTCAGAGAGATCAAAGACGGCAGTATCGTTCTATTCCATGATCTTTACAAAACGAGTGTCGACGCTGCGCTTGAGATCATCGACGAGTTGAAAAGCGAGGGTTACGTTTTCGTCACGGTTGATCAGCTCCTTACACGATATGGTTACCCTATCTCAAATACAGGGCATTTCGATCAGAAAGCAGTGGGAGATGTCAGGTTCACTGATTCTGTTGATACCGATACAGAGTCGTATATTTCTGATGATACAGACAGTGATGATTCTGACAAAGAAACGTACACAGATACCGATATCTATACAGAAACCGATACAGATACAGATCCGACAGATGATCCCGATGATGATCAGACGACCGATGAAGATACCTATTACGATCCTTATGATTCTGATGAAGAGATCGTTGGGGAAGCGAAGGGACCTATTGACCCATGAATAAAACCGACCGTTAATTGCGGTCGGTACTTTTTTGGTCTGAGAAAAAAGTGAGAGCAGATTTATCCGCTCTCACTAAATGATCATAAGATGTCAAGCTTGACCCACATCGCAGGTCTTATTCCGTTGTTGAACGATTTAACCGAGCTTCCGTAGTAATCGACATCTCCGCCGTAGTCAACATCGGCGGCATAGTTCTGACTGCAGCCCGAAGACCTCAGCCACCACCAACATTTACCGCTGTTGTTGACAAAAAGTCCTTTACTTCGTGCATATCCCGTAGGCTTTGCCGAACGGTCACGATCGTCTTCAAAGTATTTGTAGACCTCATCTATACTAAGCAGGAAAATGCTATCCTGTGTTATAATTCCGCCTCTCGTTTCGTATATTGGGTTGACAGGATTAGTGTTGTTTATTGGAATTATTCCCGTCCTCTGCTGCGGATTGAAGGCTGTATTGAGGAAATCCTTGTTAAGCCATTTCCTGATTTGACTCTGAACCCATGTCGTGTCATCGCCGCTTTCGTTATATGGCATACTGTCAATACATTTGTCCGCGATCAGAAGTGCGATCTTGTCACGAACTTCAAGAACTCTCCACCTGATAGGACCTTTACTCAGCATATTATTGGTGTAATAGCTTCCAAATTCTACCGTGTTGTAGCCCTTAGAGCTTACAAGGAAAGAAGCAGGCACATCATCATCCTCGGTCAATATCTCGGAGGGGGTAGGCTCCCATGAATCGAATAAGTCATCAATGGATACCCACATCGCAGGTCTGATAGCATTGATTCCGTGGAATTTATCGCTGCCATAGCTGTCAATATCTCCGCCGTAATCGACATCTGCCGCATAATTGTCATGACTTCCCGGCGAACGCAGCCACCACCAGCAGCCTCCGTTCTCTGCCACATAAACGCCGCGGCTTACCGCAAGCTCGGTAGGATAGAGTATCCTGTCCTCGTCATTCTTGAAATATGTATTAGCCTCATAAAGGCTCAGCAGAAATACCCTGTCAACAGTGTTGCTTCCGTTTTCTGTAAGGTATACTGTGTTGTCATTGTTGATAAGCTCTGCCTGCAGAATGGCGTTTTTCTCTGATTCCTTGAATGCAATGTTGAAGAATTCGTTGTTGAGCCATATTCTCATATACGAGGACTGCCACGGAGCAGGACCTTCGGATTGGTGATAACTGCCGGCGTCTATTCCGTATACGCTGGTTATCAGCGCTCGCCTTTCCTGAATATCGAGAACACGCCATTCGATCGGTTCCTTGTATCTGCTGTTACTCATATAGTAATGCCCGAATTCGATGGTACAGCCGACCGTAACATTAAGAGAATCGTCCGCATATCCATCAGTAACTTCGCTGATGTCGTTTTTGTCGGCTTCGGCATGGTTCTCGCTGTCGTAATTGGGCGCAGGAATGTCATTGATTCTATCGTCGTTATAGTAATCGGTTTTTTCTTCTTTGGGTTTTATATCCAGCCTGCTGTTGTATATCAGATCTCCGTTGAGCATTGTCAGATCACGCAGCATTTCATCCATAGTGCGATAGCGTGTTTCTACACTGAACTCACATGCTTTGAGAATGATCCTGGCAAACTCGGGTGACGCATATTTTGGAGGCGGCAGCTTTTCGCCGTTCATTCGCCGGTCAATAGCAGTCTCCATATCTACATTATCGTCTTCAAACGGAAACAAAAGATCATTCATAAATTGATACAGACAAATTCCGAAGGAATAAATATCAGCCTGGCTCGTATAGTTCACATCGACATTAGCTTTAGCCATGAATATTTCCGGTGCTAAGTAACCGTGAGTTCCTGCGAATGTCCTTGTAGCGTCCGTTTTCTTTGAAATATTGAAATCGCCGAGCTTATATAGTCCGAAATCGTCTACAAAGAAATTATCTAATTTTATATCACGGTGTATAACACCAATATCGTGAGCAGTTTTAATTCCGTTTCCGATATTTAATGCGAGCTTAACGATATTAGCTTCGGAGTAGTCAAATGTACCGTTGGTCATCTTTTCGGTGACGCTGTTCAGGTACTCCATACGTATCAGATAATAATATCCTTCGAAAACTCCGTTTATGTACAGCTCTTTGATATCCTCCTCTTCATATGCTACGATATAAGGAGATTTTCTCAAATTGTACATGATCTCCGCTTCGGTTTCGGAGTATTCCTTCTTTTGTTCTATATAATGTCTTTTACGTTCCTCATCAATGAAATGCTTTCCGTCGGCGGTGATCGGTTCAATTTTCAGTGCCGCAATACTTGTACGTCTTGAACTTCTCTTAGCCTCTACCTTATATACCGCACTGAACGCACCCGAGCCTATTTTCTCTTTGATATACCAATTTTCCCACAAGGGCTGCTTGATCTGTTTTAAGATCTCTTCAATTATATCATTGGTGTTCATTTTGCACAATCCCCTGTCAAATCTTGATCACAATACAGGTTACGTTATCTTCTCCTCCGTTTTCAAGTGCTTTATCCACAAGAAGCTGAGCAGGATTATCGCACTCCTGTGAAAGGATCTCTTTTATTTCGTCGTCAGTACACATATCGGTAAGACCGTCGCTGCATATAAGCACCGTAATATCCGAAGTCTTGATTGGCTTATATGACAGAGATTTCAATCCGACCTCTCTGGAATCCACTCCGATAAAAGATGTTATCACATGGACGTCACGGCTGTTCTTAGCCTCTTCTTCCGTATAAATATTGGCTTTTATTTTTTTGTTGGCAAGCGTCTGATCCTCTGTGAGCTGAGTGAGTTCGTCGCCGCGCAGAGAGTAGACCCTGCTGTCGCCGATGTTGAACACGCTGACATATCTCTGATCAGTGCAGACAAGCGCAAGAGTACTTCCGCTGTGTGAGAGCTTACGCTCCTTTATCATGCGGCATACCCTGTTGTTCGCCTCGCTTGCATATTTATTTACTATCTCGTGCAGCTCGCTTTGAAGTGCTGACTTTAGTGTAGGCGCAAATTCTGCAAGGGTCTGTGCTGCTATGAGCGAGGCTTCTTCTCCAAGATCTTCTCCGCCCATTCCGTCGCATACCGCAAACACTCTGCGGACGTCAAGCGAGAGCTCTTCTGCTTTGCAGCTGTTTTCCACAGGACTGATGCCAAGCTCGTCTGCATAGTAATTGTCTTCGTTATTGCTGCGGTAGTACCCAAGATGAGTCGCCACATAAACAGCGGCTGTTTTCGGTTCGGCAGCTTCTGCAGCAGTATGACTTGAGTCTTTTGTTAAATATTTCTGTAATGCGTCGTCCATAATAATACCTCGTTACGCTTCAGGATAATCGGTCAATGGGTGCCGATTTGTTGTTAATATATATAAAAACATACTTACAACTATACTAATTATAATTCAAACTTGCATATATTGTCAATAGTATAAATAAAACTTGTACAGTAAAGAATATAATAAAAATAAAAATTTGTATAAAAAAGATTGCCGCAGATCGTACCCGAACGCAGCAATCGCTTTTCTTTATAATAAATGTCTGTTGATTTGAATCAATGTCACGAATTTTCCGTGTGTTTTTGCGAAACAAAATCGGCAACCGTATAACTGCTTGTATAGCGTCGTATTACTTCGTCAAGCCCTTTCCAGAATTCCAGTGTCCTGCAGTCGGAAGCACGGCTGCATGGTTCACGGTCTGAATCCAGACAACTGACAGGCGCAAGACCGCCCTCCATGTAGTTAAGTATATCTCCTACGTTGATCTGCTCCGGCTCGCGCGCCAGACGGTAGCCTCCGCCTTTTCCTCGCAGACCTGTGACGATCTTGTTCGCAACAAGCACTTTAACGATACTTTCAAGATATTTCTCCGAAATATCCTGCCTCTCGGCAATATCCTTCAGTGTTATATACTTCTCTGAACGGTGTTCGGCCATATCTACAAGAATACGCATAGCGTAACGTCCTCTTGTTGAAATTAACATCGTTATCCCCTCCATATTTCTATTATAATTGAACCGTTATTTTATTTCAACATTTTTTTGAAATTTATATTGACAAATAGTATTAAAAGGTGTAATATAGATTAAGTTAATAACATACTAAATTGATGGGTTTTAGATTGGCGGGATCAATACCGGAACAGGAATAATATTTTCAGAGTATAGAGGGAAAATTATTATATGAAAATTGATCTCCGGATAATTTAAATCATGAATAATGAAACGAAAGGATTGAAAATATGCAGATATATGCGGATAATGCGGCTACGACAAAGATGAGCGAAGCGGCAATAAGCGTAATGACTGATTGCATGCAAAACTGGTACGGAAACCCGTCGAGCCTGTATACGATCGGTCAGAATGCAAAAGAAAAGCTCGAAGAAGCAAGGGAGGAGATCGCACAGATCATAAATGCAGCACCGAGAGAGATCATCTTTACATCGGGCGGCAGCGAATCGGACAATCAGGCGATCCTCACCGCTGCGATAAACGGCAGGAAAAAGGGGAAAAACCATATTATTTCAAGCGCCTTTGAACATCATGCAGTTCTTCATACACTCAAAAAGCTTAAGAAAAACGGCTTTGAGATAACACTGCTGCCGGTACACGAAAACGGTATAGTTGACATATCGGAGCTTGAGGCGGCAATTTGTGACGACACTTGTCTTGTAACTATCATGACTGCCAATAATGAGATAGGAACGATCCAGCCGATAGCGGAGATCGGAGAGATATGCCGCAAACATAATGTTGTGTTCCACACTGATGCAGTGCAGGCGGTCGGTCACTTGCCGATCGACGTACAGGCTCAGAATATAGATATGCTCTCGGCTTCCGCTCACAAATTCCACGGACCAAAGGGTGTTGGTTTTCTGTATGTACGCAAAGGAATAATTGTGCATAACCTGATTGAGGGCGGAGCGCAGGAACGGGGTAAGCGAGCAGGAACAGAGAACCTGCCGGGTATTCTTGCTATGTCGGCAGCGTTAAAGGAATCTGTATCAAAAATGGACGAAAACATTGTCCGTATGACAAAGATCAGAGATTATCTTATTGAAGGTCTATCCGAGATTCCACACTGTGCTCTGAACGGCGACGCCGGAAAAAGGCTTCCGGGCAACGTTAATTTCAGCTTTGAGGGTATTGAAGGCGAATCTATTCTTATATTGCTTGACCGAAGGGGGATCTCTGCGTCTTCCGGCAGTGCCTGTACCTCCGGCGCACTCGATCCGAGTCATGTGCTGCTTGCTATCGGACGTATTCACGACGTTGCTCACGGGTCGCTTCGTCTTAGCATTGGTGAGGATATGACGATCGAGCAGGCGGATTATATTATCGAAAATGTCAAAGAGATCGTGGCTTATCTGCGCAGCTTCTCACCTGTGTGGAGAGATCTGAACGAAGGCAAGAGAAAATTCATTTTATAAACAGGAGGATCAGAAATGGCTTTATACAGTGAAAAAGTTATGGATCATTTTTTACACCCCCGCAATGTCGGAGTGATCGAAAATGCAGACGGAGTGGGCGAGGTCGGCAACGCAAAATGCGGTGACATAATGAAGATTTACCTGAAAATCGAAGATGATATTATCAAGGACGTTAAATTTGAAACCTTTGGATGTGCAAGCGCAATTGCTTCAAGCTCAATGGCTACCGAGCTCATCAAGGGTCAGCGTGTTGAAGAGGCAATGACCCTCACCAATAAAGCAGTAGCCGAGGCCCTCGACGGACTCCCGGACTATAAAATGCATTGCTCAGTTCTGGCAGAAGAAGCTATTCAGGCAGCACTGGAGGATTATAAAAAGAAACAATCTTAAGGAACCACTGATTAAATTATCATTGAACAATTCGACCGAACAACTCTTTGGGCTGTTCGGTCTTTATTGTGTGTTTTTTTGTCCGGAATTCATTAGAATAACGTCAATCTCAACAAAAAATCATATCTCAATTTGTAACTAATCATCAATCTGCTTTCATTCGTGTTTTTGTTGTTGACTTTGGTGATTTAAAGTGCTATAATTATCAGGCGGCAAAAATTGCGGCAGGATCCATCATGACAGGATCTTTTCCGCATTCAGATGAAGAATCATTTCTTTTTCAATATCGGAAAGTCCGCTTAATGACCTGAATTTCTCAAGGTATTCTCCCTGGTGGTTCCACGGACTGTCCGTTGCAAAAAGGATTTTATCGGCTCCGTGCTTTTTTATTACCTCGACCACCTCTTCGTCTGTTGTATCGCAGAAGCTGCCGAGCGAAGCGAACGAACAGCTGATATCTATATAGCAGTTTGTGCCTATCAGATACTTCATCACATCTTTGTGGCAATAAATGCCGCCGAGATGAGCAAATATAAGGAATGGCTTTTCTGACCTTGTTTCGTTTGTTATCTTGTCAAGCACCGCTCTTGCTTTTTCGGGAGGGCAGTGTATTACGTCAAATGCAGGATCGACCCCTGCGTGAGTAATGACGGACAGCCCGATTTTTGCACATTCTCTGATGATTCTGATATACCTTTCGTCATCTATGAATGTCTGTGTGTAGTCGGGATGGATCTTAACGCCCTTGAAACCGTTTTCCTTCAGGAATATCAGTTTGTTCTCTATATTATCATCGTCCGGATGAATACCGCCGAAAGAAACCAGCTCGCTGTATTTCTTGTTGATATCAAGTGCAAAGCGGTTGATCGTGTCAAATTGTCCTTTTCGTGTCGCCACAGGAAGTATAACGGATCTGTCTATTCCGTATTTTTTCATGCTTTCAAGCAGAGAATCAAGCGTTCCCTTTGTGAAAACCTTAACATTCGGTGCGGATTTCATAAGGGTATTTATTGTTTTTTCTGCTATTTTATCGGGATAAACGTGCGTATGAAAATCAATTACCATGTTCTGTACCTCTACTATGTATATTATCTGTGCAAAAAATTTTAATCTGCATTCTTAGAATATAGCACAGATTTTTTATAAAATATTTCTACAATAGAACAAATTGGAGGAAAATAAAAAATGGATATGTTAATAAAACTCTTGTTCCTTGTCATTTTTTTTGCTATAATGATAGGGGTAGGAATCTACTGCCGCAAACAGGCAACCGATGTTAACGGCTTCGTACTCGGCAACCGCTCCGTAGGACCATGGCTTACGGCATTTGCTTTCGGTACATCATACTTTTCTGCGGTTATCTTTGTCGGATACGCAGGACAATTCGGCTGGAGATTCGGTCTTGCTTCGACATGGATCGGACTCGGTAATGCTTTCATAGGCTCTCTTCTTGCGTGGAATGTCCTCGGCAGAAGGACTCGTGTAATGACGCAGCACCTTGATTCGGCTACAATGCCTGATTTCTTTGCAAAAAGATATGACTCGCCTGCCTTGAAGATCACGGCGTCCATTATTATATTTGTTTTCCTGATACCGTATACCGCTTCGCTTTATAACGGTCTTTCAAGACTGTTCCAGATGGCGTTCGGCATACCCTATACATATTGCGTGGTCGGTATGGCTCTGCTTACATGCGTATATGTTGTTCTCGGCGGATACATGGCAACGGCGATCAATGACTTTATCCAGGGAATCATAATGCTTGGCGGTATCGTTGCAGTAATCGCAGCGGTAATGAAGGTAAACGGCGGTCTAACAGAAACCATTGCGCTTCTGTCACAGGAAAGTGCCTTCACGGCAAACGGCACAGAATTCAGAGGTGCGTTCACATCGTTCCTCGGACCTGATATATTCGGACTTATCGGCGTTGTGATACTTACATCGTTGGGTACATGGGGACTGCCGCAGATGGTTCAGAAATTCTATGCTATAAAATCGGAGAAGTCGATCAGCACAGGTACGATAGTATCAACGATCTTCGCTATTATTGTCGCAGGCGGCTGCTATTTCCTCGGAGGCTTTGGCAGACTGTTCGGCACAATGAGTGCAGACGGAGTAAAACCCGAGGGCGGCTATGACAGTGTTATTCCGACTATGCTCGAAGGTCTTTCTCCTATAATTATCGGTATCGTTGTAATTCTCGTGCTTTCCGCTTCGATGAGTACGCTTTCGAGTCTGGTTCTGACGTCAAGCTCGGTTTTGACTATCGACTTTATCGACCCTGTATTCTGTAAAAATAAGGCTATGACCGAGAAGAAAAAGGTTCTTTGCATGAGGATCTTTATTGCGTTCTTTATCGCAGTTTCGGCAGTTATCGCTATTATTCAGGCAAGCTCGCCCGTAATGTTCATCTCACAGATGATGGGTGTGTCCTGGGGTGCGCTGGCAGGTTCTTTCCTTGCGCCTTTTATGTACGGGCTTTATATGAAGAGAGTACCCAAGGCAGCAGTCTGGGTGAACTACGTTATAGGTATAGGAATTTCGATGGCTTCGTTTATCTGTAATCTCACAGGCGCAAAGTTTGCAAGTCCGGTGCTTGAATACTTCAAGTCGCCCATTAATGCAGGTATGCTTGCAATGCTCCTCGGTATTGCAGTAACTCCGCTCATAACACTTATTTCGCCTGCCAAGGATACCGACAGAACGGACAAGATATTTGAATGCTACAATAAGAAGGTCACTGTATCGTCGAAGAAGTCAATAACAGAAGACGAGACAGCCGCTAATGCATGATAATCGGATACGCAAGGAATGCATCCAAGAATATATAAAAGAAGGAAATGATAGAAATGATGTTTCAGAAGGATATTGAAACACTCCCGCGAAAAAAAATCGAAGAGATCCAGCTTGAAAGGCTGAAACAAACCGTAAAGTATTGCTACGATAACGTGCCTCTTTACAACAAGCGTCTGACAGAATGCGGTGTTGGTGACGGCTCGAAGATCAAAACTTTATCCGACATTGAGTATATCCCCTTTACGACCAAGGACGATTTCAGAGATAACTACCCGTTCGGTCTGATGGCAGCTCCTATGAAGGATATAGTCCGCATTCATGCGTCATCAGGCACAACAGGAAAGCCGACCGTAGGCGTGTATACTAAGGACGATATTAAGCTTTGGGCTGACTGCGTATCCCGTGTAGCTGTCGCAGGCGGTGTTACGTCGGATGATATTATCCAGATCAGTTTCGGCTACGGACTGTTCACAGGCGCTCTGGGATTGCACTACGGACTTGAAAACTTAGGCGCAACGGTTATTCCTGCTTCATCAGGCAATACCGAAAAGCAGCTCATGATGATGCGTGACTACGGCGTTACAGGTCTTGTGGCAACTCCGTCATATGCGCTTTATCTGTCAGAGAGCGTCAAAGAAGCAGGTTATCCGCTTTCAGATTATAAGCTTCGTCTCGGTATTCTCGGTTCAGAACCGTGTACTCCTGCGATGAGATCACAGATCGAGTCTAACTTTAATATTCGTGTATCCGACAACTACGGAATGACAGAGCTTGGCGGTCCCGGTGTTTCAGGTGACTGTATCGCAAGAAACGGAATGCATTTTGCCGAGGATCACTTCCTGCCTGAGATAATAGATACAGAAACAGGCAAGCGTTTGCCTGAGGGAGAGGTGGGCGAGCTTGTTATCACGACTCTTACCCGCCGCGGTATGCCTGTTCTCAGGTACAAGACGAAAGATATTACAAAAATAACATACGAACCCTGTCCCTGCGGAAGAACACACGCCCGTATGGCTAAAACAATGGGCAGAACCGACGATATGCTGATCATCAAAGGCGTTAATGTGTTCCCGACTCAGATAGAGAATATTCTTATCAATATCAAGGACATTGCCCCGCATTATATGCTTATTATTACAAGAGAACATTACAAAGACAATCTTGAGATCAAGGTCGAGCTTGACAATGCAGAGCTTCTTGAAAACTATCAGCGTCTAAGCGATCTTAAAAAGCATATCGAAGCAAAAATGCAGTCTATTCTCGGTCTCAGAACAAAGGTTACTCTTGTAGCGCCAAAGACGATCGAGCGTTTCCAGGGTAAGGCAAAGAGAATAGTAGATTTGAGAAATCAGTAATTATAAATAAAGGTGGTTGAAATAATGAAAGAACTTATGATTGGCAACGCAGCACTTGCTCGTGGTCTTTACGAAGCAGGCTGCTCCGTTATTTCAAGCTATCCCGGCACACCAAGTACCGAGATAACAGAGGAGTTCGCAAAATACAGCGACGTATACAGCGAGTGGGCTCCGAATGAGAAGGTCGCAGCAGAAGCAGCCTTCGGTGCATCTCTCAGAGGCAAACGTTCGGCATGCTGCATGAAGCACGTTGGACTCAACGTCGCTGCAGATCCGCTTTTTACGATGTCGTATACCGGCGTAAACGCAGGTATGGTCATCTGTGTTGCAGATGACCCGGGAATGCATTCTTCGCAGAATGAGCAGGATTCCCGTCATTACGCTATTGCGTCTAAGGTACCAATGCTTGAGCCGGCAGACTCTCAGGAAGCGCTTAATTTTGCAAAGATCGCTTTTGAATTATCCGAGAAGTATGATACTCCTGTATTTATCAAAATGTGTACCCGTGTTGCTCATTCTCAGAGTATTGTCGAAAAGGGAGAAAGGGAAGAGCACACTAAGGCTTACGAAAAGAATCCCAGGAAATATATAATGGCTCCTGCAAATGCTATCGCACGTCACCCTTTCGTTGAGGAGCGAACAAAGAAGCTTACCGAATATGCAGAAACATCATCGATCAACAGAGTGGAAGAGGGTAACGGCGAGTACGATTTCGGTATCATTACATCATCGACTTCTTATCAGTATGTAAAAGAAGTTTTCGGTGACAGTGTTGCTATACTCAAGCTTGGTATGGTAAATCCGCTGCCCGTTGATCTTATCAAAAACTTTGCTGCAAAGGTCGGCAAGGTATATGTAATAGAAGAGCTTGACCCGATAATTGAATCACACTGCAAAAATATCGGTGTTGACGTTGTAGGTAAAGAGAAGTTCTCGATAATCGGTGAGTTCTCGCAGAAGACTATCGCTCAGGCATTCGGTCTTGAAGCAAAAGAGAATGTCTGTCTTGATACCGATGTTCCCGTAAGACCTCCGATGATGTGTGCAGGCTGTCCTCACAGAGGTATGTACTATGTTCTTGCTAAGAATAAGATCACCGTACTCGGCGACATCGGCTGTTATACGCTCGGTTCTATGCCTCCGCTCAATGCGCTTGACATGACACTCTGCATGGGCGCGTCTGTATCGGGACTTCACGGCTTCAATAAGGCAGGCGGCGATGAAACAGAGGGCAAGACGGTTTGCGTTATCGGCGATTCTACCTTTATGCATTCCGGTGTAACTGGTCTTATCAATATTGCATACAATCAGTCAAATTCGACTGTTATCATTCTTGACAACTCCATCACGGGTATGACAGGTCATCAGCAGAACCCGACAACCGGCTACAATATCAAGGGCGATCCCGCAGGCAAGGTCGATCTTGAGAGCTTGTGCAGATCGGTCGGCATAAATTCTGTCAGAGTTGTCGATCCATATAATCTTGAGGAGTGCGAGAGAGTAGTTAAAGAAGAGCTTGCAAAGAACGAGCCGTCTGTTATCATATCACGCAGACCTTGTGTACTCTTGAAATATGTAAAGCCGAAAAAGCCGCTTAAAATCAATCAGGATAAGTGCAGAGGCTGCAAGAAATGCATGAAGTTCGGTTGTCCTGCAATTTCGTTCAGAGATAAGCACGCAGTTATCGACAACACACTTTGCATCGGCTGCGGAGTATGCGCAGGTCTTTGTCCGTTTGACGCATTTGAAAGTGAGGTAGAGTAATAATGGCAGCAAAAAACATTATGATCGTTGGCGTAGGTGGTCAGGGTTCTCTGCTTGCCTCAAAGCTGTTGGGCAGACTCCTTGTTGACGAAGGCTACGATGTTAAGGTCAGCGAGGTTCACGGAATGAGCCAGAGAGGCGGTTCTGTAGTAACATATGTAAAATTTGGTGATAAGGTATATTCACCTATAATTGATGAAGGAGAGGCGGACTTTATTGTGAGCTTTGAAAAGCTCGAAGCCGCAAGATATATCAAGGATCTCAGAAAAGACGGCACAGTAATCGTGAACACACAACAAATAGATCCTATGCCCGTTATTATCGGCAGCGCAAGCTATCCCGAAAGTATTCTTGATGAGATGACAGACAAGGGTGTTAAGGTAGACGCTATCGATGCGCTCAGTCTTGCATCACAGGCAGGCTCTTCAAAGGCTTGTAATATCGTCCTCATGGGCAGACTTGCGAAGTATTTCGATATACCCTATGAGAAATGGGAAGCTGCTATAGAGAAGTGCGTTAAGCCTAACTTTATTGAGATCAATAAAAAAGCTTTCAGCTTAGGATATAACAACTGATCTATTTTCAGAATAAGGGTGTGATGACAATGGCAAAAAAATATTTCCAGCCTGAAATTGAAACAATGTCTGAGGATTGGCTAAAGAGGATCCAGGACGAAAAGCTGGTTAAACAGGTAGCTTATGTATATGAGAATGTTGAGTACTACCGCAATCTTATGGACGAAAAGGGTGTTAAACCCGAGGATATTCACGGTACAGAAGATCTTCACAAGCTGCCGTTTGTAAAGAAAGATGATTTACGAGAGGCTTATCCTTACGGACTTCTCGCAACAGACCTTAAGAATTGTGTTCGCATTCATTCGACTTCGGGTACAACAGGCAAAAGAGTAGTTGCTTTCTATACACAGCACGATGTCGATCTGTGGGAAGATTGCTGCGCAAGAGCGTTGGTTGCGGCAGGCTGTACAAAAGAAGACGTGTGTCAGGTTTGCTACGGCTATGGATTATTCACAGGCGGAGCAGGACTTCACGGCGGTTCGCATAAAGTAGGCAGTCTGACTCTGCCTATGTCGAGCGGCAACACCGACAGACAGATCCAATTTATGATGGATCTCAACTCGACGATTTTGTGCTGTACGCCGTCGTATGCTGCGTACATCGGCGAAACACTCAAAGAAAAAGGCTGCAAGCCCGAGGACAATAAGCTCAAAGCAGGTATTTTCGGCGCAGAGCCTTGGACCGAGGAGATGAGAAGAGATATCGAGAAATCTCTCGGTATCAAAGCATATGACATATACGGACTTACAGAACTCAGCGGTCCGGGTGTAGCGTTTGAGTGTGAAGAGCAGTCGGGTATGCATATTAACGAGGATCATTTTATTGCTGAGATAATCGATCCCGATACAGGCGAGGTTCTGCCGCTTGGGTCAAAGGGCGAGCTTGTATTTACTTCTCTTGATAAAGAAGCGTTCCCGCTTCTGCGTTACCGTACAAGAGATATTTGTGTGCTTTCACGCAAGAAATGCTCCTGCGGGCGTACATTCGTTAAGATGACGAAGCCGCTCGGACGTTCTGACGATATGATGATCATCAGAGGAGTTAATGTATTCCCGAGCCAGATCGAAGCCGTACTTCTGAACAACGGCTATGCTCCGAATTATCAGATAATCGTAGACAGAGTGAACAACACCGATACATTTGATATAAACGTAGAGATGAACGCAGAAGATTTCTCGGATACTCCGAAGGTCATCACCTCTAAGGAGAAAGAACTCCAGGCGGCGATGAAGACAATGCTCGGCATTAACCCGAAGATCCATTTATTACCGCCGAAGAGTATTACTCGTTCCGAAGGCAAGGCTGTCAGAGTAATTGACAATCGTAAGCGCTTGGGAATCACTATATAATTAAAGGAGGATTTAGTCATGGCAGTAAAGCAGTTATCTATTTTTGTTGAAAACAAAGAGGGCAAGCTTGTAACGATCACAGACGCTATTGCAAATGCAAATATTGACATTCGTGCTATGAGTGTAGCCGATACACAGGATTTCGGTATATTCCGTCTGATCGTAACAGAGCCTGAAAGAGCAAAGGTTGCACTTGAATCCTCGGGGTGCTTTGTATCGATAACACAGGTGGTTGGCGTATCTATCCCCGATGTTCCGGGTTCGCTTGCTAAGGTGGTCAACATTCTTGCAAGGCATAACATTAATATCGAATATATGTACGCTTTTATTACGGTATCAAAAAAGAACGCTTCTGTTGTACTTCGTGTTGCCGATAATGAGGCAGCCGAGAAGATACTTGTGGAAAACGGCGTAACGCTTATGGACGAAAAAGACGTAATGACCATGTGATATCAAAATGCAATAAAACTATCAGTAACGCTCTGACTTTTGTGGTCAGAGCGTTATGTTAAGGAACCACTGAATAAATCACGTCCTTCGGACTGAGCACCAAATTTGCTTGCATCTTTAGTCTCGCCTGCCGGCTCGATCGGTGCTTCTGCTGCGC
>OMYH01000003.1:0-49896 GCA_900315255.1 uncultured Eubacteriales bacterium
TCTGCGCAGCAGAAGCACCGATCGAGCCGGCAGGCGAGACTAAAGATGCAAGCAAATTTGGTGCTCAGTCCGCATGACGTGATTTATTCAGTGGTTCCTTAATGAGCCAACGAATAAATCCAATGCCTGTATTCGGACAAGCTAACGAATTAAGGTATTACGCTCTGAATGCTTTTGTTTTCTTGCTTTAAACTCTATTCAAATACAAAGCGCAACACATATTGTGTGACGCAAGTTCTGAGCAAATATGACAATAGACTATGAGTGTATGCAACGGTAGGCGTGAGGTCTGGACGGACTACGAAGAAGCGAAAGCCTATTTCCTTGATCTTATGATGTCTACAGACGGCGAGGAGCGTGAACGAGCGGAGTGCGTATATATCCAACTGCTTCACGGACTTGACGAGTGTAGCGACGAGGACGAGTAATCATCAAGGCAAGCTGTTTCGGCAGCTTGCTCTTGCCATGCTATCTGGCGAACGGAAATGCCACTCACAGCCGTCTGAGCCTGCGGAGCGAAACTATACTAACCGCATAAAATCACCCTCAAAACGCTTGTAAACGCTTTGAGGGTGTGCCTTGAAATCAAAATTAGATCGTTTTGGGTGTTCATAGCCTTTCGACGATCGGTATTACATTCTTTTCAATGAAATCCACACGGTCGAATATCCTCGGTTTAAATGTGCCTGTTACACCGACTGAAATGCTCTTTTCGGGATTGACATAGATAATATTGCCGCCATCACCGATAGCTGCAAATATCGGTTTATCCTTATACGGTCTGTACCACAGATAACAATACCCCATATTGCCAAACATCTCACCAAGCTGCAATTTTGGCGAAGTCATCTGACCTATCCATTCATTTGAGACAATTCGCTTATCGTGATAAACACCACCGTTTATCAGCATCCACCCTATCTTCGCCATATCATAAGCCGAGAGAGTCAGCCCCCATCCTGCGGTGACAGTATTCTGTGGATCGGAGTACCACTCATTTCCACGGGGGTTCTTATTCATCAGGAAATCAAACTGGTCGTCCTTGTCGCTTGCGCCGTGTATCTTGTGCTTTGGAATACCCATAGGTAAAAAGAGATACTCGTTTGCAAAGTCTATGCACTTCATACCCGATGCGTTTTCGATCACACCTGCGAGTATCTGGATACCAAGCGTCGCATACTTAAATTCACCTGTTATTCCCGATCTTCCACCGAGCAGATCAAGTGCCGCCTTCGTCCAGTCGTCTGAGGTGCAGACCTTCGTCCACGGCTCTGAACGATATTTGTATGGTGCGGTCATTGTCAGCAAATGCTCAAGGGTGACATTATAGATATTTTTTTCTCCTTGTTTAACAGTGTAATCAGGGAAAAAATCCAGCACCTTCTGCTCTGTGCCTTTGATAAAACCCTTGTCAACGGCTATCCCTGTAAGTATAGCCATTACGCCCTTAGTGACAGACATTACATTTACAGCACTGTCAATATGAAAGCCGTGCCAGTTGTCGCTGTATACAATCTCACCGTTTTTTATAGCACATATCTGACAGATGTTGCTCTCGTTTCCCTTGCTTTCCTCTACATACTTATGAAGCTCGTTCTTTGTCATAACATACCTCCGACAATAAGTTCTGTATATTCGATCGAAGTTTCATACAGTATCTTTATTGTATCAAATCAAATTTTTAATGTCAACAGCTATATCAAAATAATTTGACAGGATCCTGCAAATGCCTGTATGAAAAGAAAAAGCCCTCAGACTCGCTCCGAGGACTTGATGATAATAATGCGGCATACCCGCACAAAGCAGGTATGCCGCAAAAATTTCACCAATAATGATCGCCATATCTTTCATCATACATATATTCAATAAGCATTTCACGCAGTTCAGCCTTAGTCAGGGTATTTACATACTTCCTTATTTCTTCCCTGTTCTCCTGCTCCTGACGCTCGGCTTCACGCTCTGATTCTTCTATCTCTTTCAGATACTCTGCTTTGATACTTGGCAATGCTGTAAATGCAAGCGCCACCATGTGCTTGCATATCTTTCTGCCATTGGCAAAAGGGCAATCGCATTCTGATTTTCGTGGGTGAGAAATGTCGATTTTCACATTGTAAGGCTCTGTCTGCGAGCCTTGCACGAGCCCAACATACTCGGTTTCACTTTTCTTTTCAAAAGACAAAACCTTTTTGCCCTCGCAATACTCATATCCACGCCAGCATGATGCGTTGCTTGCACTTGAATAAAATGACATTGTCATCACCTTTTTTATACATATTTGAGATATTAAGAAACTGTCAAAACAGCCATTCAGCTTTCATATCAGCTTCTCCAATTCCGCAAGCAGCCTGTTTTTCATATCCGCAAGCTGTCCCTTGCTTGGTCTGTTATCATCTGAATACATCTTCTCCATAGGATACCACCAGACGGGACCTCTGCCGTTATTGCCGTAATTCTCAATATCTCCGTTTACCCTCGGGAACAGATGCCAGTGCAGGTGTGCATCACCCATGCCCAGCAGCTCATAGTTTATCTTTTCTGCGCCGAATGCCCTTGACACAGCCTCGGCAACCACCGTCATTTCTTCAAGGAATTTCGCCCGTTCTGTCGTTTCAAGGTGAAACAGCTCGGTCTTATCTCCGTGATGTTTGTAGAGAAACAGCGTATAGCCGTGAAAATGCTGATTGTCACCTATCACCACATACCCTGTTTCAAGCTCCTTGACGAAATAGGGGTTTGCTCCGTCCTTTATCATTTTTATTCTGTCGCATATAAGGCACATTTTAAGACCTCCTTAAATACGATCAATAATGGTGTGATCTTTCGTATATCCATTTCTGTATCATCCTATGTTTTGCGATATTTTCTATAATTATAGCAGATAGCGTGAGAAAAGTCAATCGGCAGATAACAAACAGGCTCGGAAATGGATAAAATAACGGGATATGCCTTTCATCAAAAAAACATATCCCGTTAATTATCCCAAATATAGTTTTTATCATATACAACGCAATATCGACTATACATACCGCAACTTTTCGTTTAGTGGGAGTGCAGCAATAGGCACGCTTGTGGCAATACCCATTTCACGCTCGTCCTGCCATACATGAAAGCAGAGTACCATGACAACAAAGAGGAATACCTTGACTATTATGATGAAGTCGAGGTGTTTGCAGAATCGTCCGAAGCACACTCAAAGTCCGCTATCCAAGTCCGCAATCGCAGTATGATCGACCGATCAGACCTTATAGTGTGCTGTATACAGCATAAAAGCGGGGGAGCTTATGCCACGATACGCTATGCAGAGAAACAGGGCAAGAAGATAGTGAACCTTGCAGACGAAAAGGGAATAGGCTTCTGAAAAGGAAAATAAGGCGATACCTATGCGTTGTCAGGTATCGCCCTTATTCGTTATTATAATGATTGTTCTTGTCGGTAGGTACTGCTACGGGTATAGTGTTACTATTTGGAACGGGGAAAGTAATACCGCTCTATGCACAGTTAATTATTTCATCAGATAAACCATAACTGCCTTCTGAGCGTGGAGTCTGTTTTCAGCCTCGTCGAAGATCTCGTCTGCGTGAGCCTCAAACACCTCTGCTGTTATCTCCTCGCCCCTGTGCGCAGGCAGGCAGTGCAGCACCATAGCGTCAGTCTTTGCAGCAGTCATAAGCTCGTCGTTTATCTGATAGCCGTCAAATGCTTTAGCTCTCTCCAAAGCCTCGCTCTCCTGACCCATGGAAGCCCATACATCGGTAATAACAACATCTGCGTCCTTTGCGGCCTCGATCGGCGTTCTGAACATAGCGAATTTATCGCCGTATTCCTTTGTGAAATCAAGCACACTGCCGTCAGGCTCATACCCTTCAGGGCAGGCAACCGATATTGACATCCCCGACTTTAATGCACCTACGATAAGCGAATTCATCATATTGTTGCCGTCGCCGATAAAGCACATTTTAAGACCCGCAAGTTTTCCTTTTCTCTCTCTGATCGTCATAAGATCGGCAAGCACCTGACACGGATGACAGAAGTCCGTCAAACCGTTGATTATCGGGATCGAACCGTACTCTGCAAGGGCTTCGACCTCCTCCTGCTTGAATGTCCTTATCATGATACCATCAAGATAGCGTGACAGAACTCTTGCGGTATCCTGCACGGGTTCACCCCTGCCGATCTGCAGATCGCTGCTTGACAGGAACAATGCCTTGCCTCCAAGCTGGAACATTCCGACCTCAAAGCTGACCCTTGTTCTTGTACTCGCCTTTTCAAAGATCATGCCGAGAGTTTTTCCCCCGAGATAATTCTTTGCGATACCGTGCTTCTGCTCGTATTTGAGCTGATCCGCAAGGTTGAGTACCTCCTGAATGTCCTCGCTCGACCAATCAAGAAGCTTCAGTAAATGTTTCATGGTATATCGTCCTTTCGTTTCCTGCGGCAGAGGATCATCTCCCCTGCCGACAGTTAATATTTATTCCTTATTGTTCTTTCTTGTTTCTGTTATCGACCTTTCGAGAATATCAAGACCCTCATTCAAGTCGATCTCGTCTATATTGAGCGGCGGCAGCAGCCTGATAAGATTCTTTGCTGTTAAAACAAGCAAGCCGTTCTTCGCACAACCGTACATTACATCCTTGGCGTTATCGTCCTCAAGCTCTATGCCTATCATCAGACCAATACCGCGAACACTCTTGACGCCTTCCATTTCGGATACACGCTCTCTGATGTAATCGCCCTTTGCCCTGACCTCGGCTAAGAAAGCATCATCCGCAACGGTATCAAGTATTACCATCGCTCCTGCGCAGGCGATCGGATTGCCGCCGAATGTCGTGCCGTTTGAACCCGGAGTCATAATATCCGCAAGCTCCTCGCTGCACATACAAGCCGACAGCGGAAGTCCTCCGCCCAAAGCCTTTGCCGAAGTGATAACATCGGGTTTAATATCGTAATTCTCATAACAGAATAGTCTGCCAGTTCTGCCCATGCCGGTCTGTATCTCGTCAACAATGAGCAGACTTTTCTTTTCCTTACAGAATTCGGCAAGCTCTTTCACGAATTCCTTATCAAGCGGATTAACTCCGCCTTCTCCCTGAACAAGCTCTATCATTACGGCACAGGTATTCTCATTCACCTTCGACTTAACGCTTTCCATGTCATTTGCTTTTGCGTAGTCAAAGCCCTCTGTAAACGGATCGAAGTCCTTATGGAACACATCCTGTCCCGTGGCCGACAGCGTTGTTATAGTTCTGCCGTGGAAAGAATTTTCAAGCGTTACGATATGAGTTTTACCTTTACCGAGCTTCTCGTTTCCGTACTTTCTGGCGATCTTTATTGCGCACTCGTTAGCCTCTGCACCCGAGTTTGCAAAGAACACCTTGCTGAACCCCGTCTTCATACAAAGCAGCTCTGCAAGCTGAATCTGTGTTGTATTATAGTAAAGATTCGACATATGAGCGAGCTTATACGTCTGCTCCTCAACGGCACGGCTCCACTTGTAATCGGAATATCCCAGAGCGTTCACACCTATACCGGAGGTAAAGTCAATGTACTTCTTCTCCTCAATGTCCCATGCGTTCGAGCCGTATCCCTTTTCTATAACAACAGGAACTCTGTTATAGACGTGCATCATGTTTTGTTCTTCGGTTTCCTTCACTATATCGAACAGGGTCATATCCTCGTTGGGATCGTTCTCTACGCTGCCGTTTTCTTCAGTCTTGCCCTCGTCTTCCGTCTTTTCCTTCGGCTGTTCCTCATTTTTTTTCTGCGCCTTCATAGCCGCCACATAGATCAGAAGCATAAGCAGGCAAAGACCGCTTACAAACATACCGTATACGACGCCGGGGGTATGATAATCAAATCTTATCGTACTGTCGGTATTTGCGGGCACCTTGACGGCCATAAAGCCGAAATCGAGCAGCTTCACTTCGGCAGGCTCTCCGTTGACAGTTGCGCTCCAGCCGCTGTCATACGGCACGGTAAACAGAACATACTCTTCATTTTCGCCTGTTTTGATTTTAGCCTCAAAGCCTTTTTTATCTCTTTCAAAGCTGTAGCAAGCCGAATTGATCCTATCCTCGCAATGTTTGAAATAACCGTCTCTTGTATAATCGCAATCTTCAAGCAGGAGCTGCTCCATACCCATCGAGGCACACGTGAACATATCCTCATAGTCGTGGATTATGATAGTATCCAGAAGAACAAGATGCTTGAACGGGTCGGGAACCTCCTTGAATGTGGAGTCTAACATAAACTTATCGAACGTCATACCCATCGGTACGCAATATTCGTTTTCATATATTTTGTATCCGTTCTGTGTATCAAGATACTTCCAGCCGGGCATGAGGTATTCTCCGTTTTCTTTTTCAAAGGTCATGCCATCGTCTTCCTGATTGAAAAGGTACTTTACAGACGCAAAGCTTCTCATTCCATACACGGAGTTGTACCAGTTGCTCACGGTATATCTTGTAAGTCCCATACCCTTGAAGAAGCGGTTGATAGATCCGCTTACCGTACTGTTAAAGCACTGCAAGCCCGGTATCCTCCAGAAAACAGTAGTATTATCATCAGCAGCGTACTTCTTAATATCAGGATCATTGAGTATTTCGTTGATTTTCTCGTTATTGACCTGTTCCATCTCGGGAATATCCATGCTCTCTGCATTTACCTCATCTATATCATAGCGAAACAGGCTATATGAATGAATGTTTATGATATCCGATCTCCACTTTTGAATATCGTCTATCTTTATCTTATCGCCCTGATTGAGCAATCCGTCGCCCACAACATCGCTGGTTGTGATCCCCCTATTCTTGGAAGGGATAAACGTAGAAGCAACAGTTATCAGAACAGCCGCCGTAAGTACTGCACAAGAATATCTTTGGAATAGTTTTTTATTCTTTCTATACAGCTTTATAAACACTGCCAAAAGAGCAATATTTGTCAAGCTCACAGCCGCAAACATCCAAAACAGATGCGGGTCGCCATATAAACCGAACTCCCACTTCTCGGCGGTTATTGTCGGAGTAAGCCCGATGATCAGAGTAATTGCAGTAGTGATAACTACCTCTGCAGTGATGGCTTTTTTCCAGCTTGTCGCCTTATCTTCAAGCGAGGTTACAGCCGCAAGACACATCACCAGGTTCGCCATGAAGATCCAGCGGATATATTTTGCTTCGGTAAACATCTGGAACGAGCTGTTCAGTATCGGCACAAACATTATCACACCGCATACAACGAAGAAGAGCTTGAGCCATTTTTCGGATCTCTTGCTGAAGAAAACAGCAAACACGCTTGACATTCCGAACAAAGCGATAAATGCAGTCAAAGCATACCAGTTTGAGTTGTAATTTGGAGAGTATACATTAGAGTTCGCCAATTCAGGCGGCATAAATAAGCATGCTATCAGCTCAACATATGTATACACGCTGTAATAAACCCACGCAGACCAGCCGCTCAGATTTGCATCGGACAGTCTTGTATTGCCGAGAATATTATACAGTGACGGCAAAAACAGGAACAGGCTCATGCCCACGCCGAGAACAGCTTCAAAAACCAATAAGATAACTTCTCTGAATGATTCGTATTTAAAGCTTTTCGCTATAACACGCACAAGCCAGTAAACGACAAGGAACACGGCTTCACCTATGAACATATAGTAGTTAACAAGCGAACTCAATGCCACCATCAGAGCGAAACGGCCCCTCTTTTTGTCGATCACGAGAGAATCCAATGCCGCCAGCAAAAACGGGAAAAATGCGATCGAGTCCTCAAACTGGAACACAAGATTATAGATTGCAAAGCCCGAATACGCATACAGGATCGCCCCGATCACGGCATTGTTTTTATCCTTGACATAGCGTTTGAGGTAAACATACGCTCCCAGTGCCGCCACACCGAATTTCAGTATAGTCAAGGGTCCCATCACATACGGTATCCAATCTACCGGGAACGGCATTAAAAGCCAGAAAAACGGGCTGCCCAGATTCATCACGCTGTAAGCTCCGACAAAAGATGTTCCGAGATCGGCATACCAGCTCCAGCCTGTTTCCCCCGTTTTTATAGCCTCGCTCATCAGCTCATAAAACGGCAGCACTTCAACATTATAGTCACCAAAATACAAGTACATACCGTTATCCATTATCATACACGGGATAATGAACACCGCTATGACTCCCATACCCCACAAAAATGCTTTCAAAGCATATCGATGCTTCTTTTCACTGTGGGGACTTAATACTTTTTTGTTCATAACACAACTCCTTATTATCCGTTTTGATCCTGCAATCACAATGCTTTATCATATGAATAAACAAACACATCGTCACGTCTTTCAAAGCCCATAGCCGTCCAGAAGCTCTGACCGAGTTCATTATCGGTATAACAGAAGATATGCGTCTTCGTTATTCCGTCTGCACGCAATGCGTCAAGAGCCTTCTGTGCCATATGCTTTGCGATATTATGACGGCGATAGTCCGGGCGTACGGCCATATGATGAATAAATCCCCGTCTGCCGTCATGGCCGCACAGAACCGTACCCACGACCGTTTCACCCGATAATGCGACCTGCGACATATTCGGATTTCGTTTGAGATAGAATTCTATATTCTCCCTGCTGTCTGCTTCGGATAAGGCTCTCTTTGTGGTTATCTGCCACATTTTATACACCTTATCGTAATCGTCTATGGTCATCGGCCTTATCTCAATATTGTTTATTTCAAACACACAAATACCCCTTTCGGAAAAATCCGAAGTGAAGAGAAGCTTTTGGGATCCACTCTCTTCACTCTGCAGTCATTAATAAAACATTGTTCCGATGCCCTCGGCTGTAAGCATTTCGATAAGTATCGAATGCGGAATCCTTCCGTCTATGATATATGCTCTCGAAACACCTCGTCTGACCGCTTCCACACAGCAGTCTATCTTCGGGATCATTCCTCCGCTGATGATACCCTCACGCTTGAGCATAGGTACTTCAGATACGTTCACGCTCGGGATAAGCGTGTTCTCGTCGTTTTTATCCCTAAGAAGTCCCCTTATATCCGTCATAAGAATAAGCTTGCATGCACCAAGCTCTGCGGCAATTCTTGAAGCGGCAATATCAGCATTGATATTATATACATCTCCGCTGACACTCCCCGCAACAGTCGATATGATCGGAACAAATCCGTTGTTTATAACATCGCTGATGACCTTCGGATTGACCTGAGTTATCTCTCCGACAAAGCCTATATCCTCGCTGGTGATGAGCTTCTCCGCCATCAGCATATTGCCGTCAAGACCGCATAAGCCCACTGCAGGGGCTCCGCACTTCTGCAAATGCTGCACAAGACTTTTATTGACCTTGCCTGCAAGCACCATCTGTACTATGTCTATCGTTTCTTTATCGGTAACACGCATACCGTTGACAAATCGACTCTCCTTGTTCACCCTGCCGAGCATCTCCGTTATCTCGGGACCGCCGCCGTGTACAAGAACAACATTTATGCCGACAAGCTTCAGAAGTGCAATATCGCTCATTACGGCGCTTTTCAGATCATCGTTTATCATAGCGTTGCCGCCGTATTTGATTACTACGGTTTTGCCGTAATACTTCTGTATATAAGGCAGCGCCTGCACAAGTATGTGTGCCTTTTCAGCATTAGAAATATTCATCGTTCTCACTCCATCAAATCATGTTCTGTAATCGCCGTTTATCTTAACATAATCGTATGTAAGGTCACAGCCGTAGCTTTCTGCGCATCCCGTGCCGTCATTCAGAGCTACGTCAATTGTTATCTCTTTTTCGAGCAGGATCTCTTTTGCAAGCTCCTCGCTGAATTCTATGCCTGCGCCGTTTTTACAGACGTCTATCCTGCCGCTCTTTGATACAAACGCAACGTCAACTTTAGTTATATCAACATCACAGCCGGAATAGCCTATCGCACACAATACACGACCCCAGTTTGCGTCTGCGCCGAACATCGCCGCCTTTACAAGACTGCTGCATATTACTGCCTTGGCAACGCCCTTAGCGTCATCGGAAGTCTTTGCGCCCTTGACTTCGCAAACTATGAGCTTAGTCGCACCCTCACCGTCTGCGGCAAGCTTTTTTGCCATAGATTTACAAAGCATAATCAATGCGTCTGTAAATATTCTGTAATCCTCGTTTTTCTCCGTTATCTCTCTGTTTCCCGCAAGTCCGTTTGCAAGGACAGCGAGAGTATCGTTTGTTGACGTATCGCCGTCAACGCTTACCATGTTGTAGGACTGCTCAACAGCTTCGGTCAATGCAGCTTTCAGCATATTGGAAGAAACCGCTGCGTCTGTTGTAACAAAGCTTAGCATAGTACCCATATTGATATGTATCATGCCGCTGCCCTTTGCGATCGCACCTATAGTAACAGTCTTGCCGTCAAGCTCAAAGGACACAGCAGCCTCTTTCTTTACGGTATCCGTAGTCATGATTGCCTCGGCAGCGTCTGTGCCGCCGTTCTCGCTGAGAATATCCGCAAGCACAGGAATACTTTTTTCAAACGGCTCGATCGGTATAATCTGACCGATAACACCCGTCGAAGCAACGATAACGTCGGTTTTATTTATCCCCAGACTCTCCGCTGCAAGCTCGCACATTCTCTGTGCCTTTTCCTCGCCGTCTGCGTTGCAGGTGTTTGCATTGCCCGAATTGACGATAACAGCCTGAGCCTTACCGTCTGAGATATTCTTTTGTGTTACTATGATCGCGCTGCTCTTCACCAGGTTTTTGGTGAACACAGCCGCCGTACTGCACAGAACGTCACTTGCTATCAGGGCAATATCACGTTTTGTTGTGTTTGACGGCTTGATGCTGCCTATCACTCCTGCGGCTTTAAAACCCTTTGGAGAGGTTACGGTACCGTTTTCAATAAAATTCATATCTATCAATCCTTTTCATCAAAAAGCAGGCGGAGTCATTGTCAGACCTGTTGTTTCTTCAAGACCGAAGATGATATTCATATTTTGTATAGCCTGACCTGCTGCGCCCTTTACCATATTATCAATAGCCGAAGCTGCTATAAACGTGCCGGTTCGTGTATCAACAAAAACGGATACATCGCAGTAATTCGAATACTTAATATTGTGAATATCCGCCGCCATACCGTCTGCAAGAAGTCTTACAAACGGCTCGTCCTTATAATATTCCTCATAAGCCGCTCTTATCTGCTCCTTTGTTACACCGCTTTTAAGTCTTGCATAACAGGTTGCAAGAATGCCCCTGTTCACGGGCAGCAGGTGCGGAACAAATGTTATCTTTACACTGTCCTTACCGCTGAGCTTGCGAAGAGTCTGCTCGATCTCGGGTGTATGACGGTGCGAGGCTACCTTATACGGGTGCATACCCTCGTTTAAGTCAGGGTAGTGCGTTCCCTGGGAGAGGCCTCTGCCCGCACCCGTAACACCACTCTTGCAGTCTGCGATTATACCGTCTGTCTCGATAAGTCCGTTCACAACGGCGGGCGCAAGCGCAAGAGGCACGCACGTTGTATAGCAGCCGGGGTTTGCGATTATTTTTGTACTCTTTATTTTATCCCTGAAAAACTCGGGCAAACCGTAAACTGCCTTCTCGTGCAGCTCCTTGTCCAGGAATTTTCCGCCGTACCACTCATGATACTCGTCCTCGCTTTCAAGACGAAAATCTGCGCCGAGGTCAATGAATGCCTTTCCCTCTTCAATACACTTCGCTCCCAGCTCCTGAGAGAGTCCGTGCGGCAGTGCGGCGAAAATAACGTCGCTCTTCTCTACAACTGCGTCTGCGTTCTCACATATCATATCGTTTATCCCGAGATATGCAGGATAGACGTCGCTGAGTTTTTTACCCTCAAAGGATACCGAGCTTACAGCAGCTATCTCTGCGTTCGGGTGAGCATTGATAAGCCTTACAAGCTCTGCGCCGGCATAGCCTGTCGCGCCCACCACACCTACTTTTATAGTCATTTTTGATGTCCTCTTTCTATCTGTTTTTATTCGTTATTTTTTTAGCAAGAGCTATTGCAGGTTTCATAATTAATATTATACACAGTATCGCAATATTTCTCTTTGTCATCATTCTTTTATACTCTTTTTCTATCTCTTTTCCTCTCACCGCTCGTTCCTCATAAATTCGAGAAACGGCATTCCTAAATATTTCTTTCTCCACTTCGTCAAAGTCTGTTTCGACAGTATCCGGAGCATCTGCGCTTTCTTTAATGTCCGTATCGTCTGTACTTTCGCTGTCATTTTGGGTGACCTCCGGATAACCGTTATCCGTAACTATGCTCTCTTGCAGCTCGTCACCGTCATGTCCATTCATGTAAGGTTGGTTCAAAGCTAATGCCCCAAGCGGATAAGAGTAAACAAGCAGTACCGCAAATAGTAAAGACACAATAGTCTTTATCGTTATTTTCATAATAGTATACCATTAAAAAGTATCGGTTTTACAATCAATTCGACTTTCAACTTTCCACTTTCAAAAAGTTCCTGACTCTTTCAACCTCTCGTCTTACGTTGTCAGGGTTCGGGCCTCCTATGGGTGAACGTTCATATGCGCACTTTTCAAGTCCGATAGCCTCGTATACACCCTCGTCGAACATATCACAGATCTTCTTGTACTCGTCAAGCGGAAGTGTTTCAAGCGTCAGGTTCATCTCTATGCACTTAGCGACAAGCTCGCCCGTTGCCTTGTATGCGTCTCTGAACGGCAGACCTTTTTTCACAAGATAATCCGCACAGTCCGTTGCGTTGATAAATCCGCCTGCTGCCGCCTTGCGCATATTCTGCGGCAATACCTTCATCGTTTCGAGCATCGGAGTAAACGCTGTAAGGCACATCTTCACCGTGTCTATTGCGTCAAAAATAGCCTCCTTATCCTCCTGCATATCCTTGTTGTATGCAAGGGCGATACCCTTCATTACCGTAAGCAGCGTTGTAAGGTCGCCGAATACTCTGCCGGACTTTCCTCTTACAAGCTCGGCAATATCCGGGTTCTTCTTCTGCGGCATTATGCTCGAACCCGTGGAGAAAGCGTCATCAAGCTCTACAAACTTGAATTCCCAGCTGCACCACATGATTATCTCCTCGGAGAACCTTGACAGATGAACCATGATTATAGCAAGGTCTGCGGCAAGCTCGATACAGTAATCTCTATCGGATACACCGTCAAGACTGTTGTGCGTAACAGCATCAAAACCAAGCAGTTCTTTAGTATATTCTCTGTCTATCGGATATGTCGTACAGGCGAGCGCACCGCTGCCGAGCGGCATTACGTTTGCTCGCGCATAGCAATCCTGAAGTCTCGACAGATCTCTGAGCATCATTTCGGCATATGCCATGAGATGATGACCGAACGTGATCGGCTGCGCTCTCTGAAGATGCGTATAGCCGGGCATTACCGTTTCTGCATTTTCCTCTGCCTTGCTGCATATAACTTCAACAAGACCCTTCACAAGCTCCACGATCTCTTCTATCTGATTTCTGAGATACAGCTTTATATCCACCGCTACCTGGTCATTTCTGCTCCTGGCTGTGTGAAGTCTTTTGCCCGTATCGCCGAGCCGTGCGGTAAGCTCACCCTCGATAAATGTATGTATATCCTCGGCGTCGGGATCGATAGCGAGCTTTCCGCTCTCTATGTCCGCAAGTATGCCCTTTAAGCCCTCGCCGATCTTCTCCGCTTCTTCCTGTGAGATTATGCCGCATTTCCCGAGCATTGCCGAGTGTGCGATACTGCCCTCTATGTCCTCTTTATACATTCTGCTGTCGAAGGAAATCGACGAGTTAAAGTCGTTCGTAGTCTTGCTGAGAGCCTTTTTGAATCTTCCTTTCCACAACTGCATACGTTTTACCTCCTGTTCAAAACGGTTTATTATGCTAAAACAGCATAATTACCGTCACGATCAAAATCGTGTAAAAAACACTTTACGGGAGGGCGACGTCACCCTCCCCGGAAAAGTTTATTTATTAATAGCCCTTCTTCTTAGCCTGTACCTTTATCGGCAGACCGAAGAGGTTGATGAATCCTGCGGAATCGTTCTGGTCGTAAACCTCGTCCTCGTCAAATGTAGCGATGTCCTCGTCATAGAGTGAGTACGGCGAAGTTACGCCTGCGTCGATAATGTTGCCCTTGTAAAGCTTAAACTTAACGTCACCTGTTACAGTCTGCTGAGTTGAATCAACAAAAGCCGAGAGAGCCTCTCTGAGCGGTGTGTACCACTGACCGAAATAAACAAGCTCCGCAAAACGGTTTGCTACGTTCTGCTTGTAGTGGAGAGTATCTCTGTCCAGGCAGATCTCTTCAAGCTTTGCGTGTGCTGCGTAAAGGATAGTTCCGCCCGGTGTTTCGTATACGCCTCTTGCCTTCATGCCTACAAGACGGTTCTCTACCATATCGACAATACCTATACCGTTTTCGCCGCCGAGCTTGTTGAGCTTCTTCACGATATCAACGGCAGGAAGCTTCTCGCCGTCAACAGCTACGGGAACGCCCTTTTCAAACGAGATCGTTACATATGTGGGCACATCGGGAGCCTGCTCAGGCGATACGCCAAGCTCAAGGAATCCCTCTTTGTTATACATAGGCTCGTTTGCGGGATCTTCAAGATCAAGGCCCTCGTGTGACAAATGCCAGAGGTTCTTGTCCTTTGAATAGTTTGTTTCTCTATTGATCTTGAGAGGAATATTTTTAGCCTCGGCATAAGCGATCTCTTCCTCTCTTGATTTGAACTCCCATGTTCTCCAGGGAGCAATGATCTCCATATCGGGAGCAAATGCCTTGATCGTAAGCTCGAAACGAACCTGGTCGTTACCCTTGCCCGTACAGCCGTGGCAAATAGCGTCTGCGCCCTCTGCCTTTGCGATCTCTACAATCCTCTTTGCGATGATGGGTCTTGCGAAAGAGGTACCCAGAAGGTACTTATTCTCATAAACTGCGCCTGCTTTGAGAGTCGGCCAGATAAAGTCCTCTACGAACTCCTTGTTGAGATCCTCGATGTAGAGCTTTGAAGCGCCTGTTGCGATAGCCTTCTCTTCAAGACCATCAAGCTCTGTGCCCTGTCCTACGTCGCCGCTTACAGCAATAACCTCACAGTTATTATAATTCTCTTTGAGCCATGGAATGATGATAGATGTATCAAGTCCGCCCGAGTATGCCAGAACAACTTTTTTAATTTCTTTTTTAGCCATGTTAGTGATCCTCCGTATATATAAAATTTTACGATTTGCAAAACACAATGTATATTATACACCGTTTATGTAAAAAATCAAGACTTTTTATGAATATTTATTCATATTATTTTAATTGCAATCGTTAAATCCTGCATATTTTTGCATTTTCAATGTATATTATGCATATTTTCGGGAATAACGTAACAAAACGGGATCATTGATCCTCAAAAAGCGTATCTTCCCGTCTTTACAATCGCACATATTTATAGTATAATAAATTTCAAAGATTTTTTCAAGTTATTTGTGTATTTTTTTGTATTTTAATAAGATTTTTTTAGAAGGAGTTTTTACTATGTTGAAAGAGATCAACCATTCAGAGCTTAACGAAAATATGTTCAATGTTATCGGCAGAAACTGGATGCTGCTGACTGCGGGAAACGAAGAGAAGCTCAACACCATGACGATCAGCTGGGGCGGCACGGGCATTCTCTGGAACAAACCCGTTGCTTTTTTATTTGTACGTCCGCAGAGGTATACAAAAGAATTTATAGACAACGGCAAATACTTCACTATGTCGGGATATTCCGACGAAATGCGCCCGGCAATGAAATTCTGCGGAAGGAATTCGGGCAGGGATATCGACAAGATTAAGGAAACGGGTCTGATCCCCGTATTTGAAGAGAAGGCGCCTTACTTCAAGCAGGCTAAGCTTGTTCTTGTGTGCCGTAAGCTGTACGCACAGGAGCTGTCGGAGAACTGCATTATAGATGACAACCTGCTCGAATATTACAGCAGCAATGATTATCACACAATGTACGTAGCCGAAATAGTAAAGGTGCTTGTAGATGAATAACAAAGGCTGCGCCGTCGTTACGGGAGCGTCCAGGGGTATAGGCGCGGCGATAGCAAAAGCACTTGCAAAGGACGGGTACGGTATTATAGTAAACTATTCAAATTCCGGAAGCTGCGCTGAAGATGTCCTGCATTCAATAATAGATAACGGCGGCGAAGGCTGCATATACAAATGCGACGTAAGCGCACCCGCTCAGGTAAACGATATGATCAATTATGCATCACGCACCTACGGCAGAGTTGATGTTCTTGTAAACAATGCGGGAATATCTCAGCAGATGCTGTTCACCGATATTACCGACGACGACTGGAACAAAATGGTCGCTGTCAACCTTAGCGGTGTGTTCAACTGCTGCAGGAGCGTTTTGCCCGACATGATAAGGCGCAAAAGCGGCAGGATCATCAACATTTCGTCCGTATGGGGTGTGTACGGTGCTTCATGCGAGGTGCATTACTCGGCAGTCAAGGCAGGCGTAATAGGACTTACAAAAGCGCTTGCAAAAGAGGTCGCACCCTCGGGAATAACCGTAAATGCCGTAGCGCCCGGGTGCATACTCACGGATATGCTGACAGGCGAGTTTGACAGCGAAACCATAGCCTCTCTTGCGAAAGACACTCCGCTCGGGCGGCTCGGCACACCCGAAGATATTGCAAGGGCTGTGTCATTTCTTGCGTCCGAAAACGCAGGTTTCATCACGGGGCAGATCCTCGGTGTAGACGGGGGGTTCTGCTGATATGGATAGATTCGTCTGCCCTGTATGCAAGCTGCCGCTTACCCTTTGTGACAACGCCTATAAATGCGGAAACCGCCACTCATATGACCTATCGAAACACGGTTATGTCAATCTGCTGATGTCGCAGAAATCATCTAAAAAGCGTCACGGCGACGACAAGCTGATGATCCGCTCACGACAGGAGTTTCTGAACAAGGGCAGCTACAAGCCTTTGCTCGACTGTATAACAAATATCGTATCGGAAAAAGCAACCGGTCACAGCATTGCCGTACTTGATGCGGGATGCGGCGACTGCTACTATTCGTCACACATAAAAGACAATGTGCCTTCGTGCGATATGTACGGCATTGATATTTCAAAGGACGCATTGATCTTTGCTCACAAACGCAATAAGGATATCACGCTTGCTGCGGCAGGGTGCAGCAAGCTGCCGTTCGGCGACAATAACTTTGACGTTGTACTCAACATATTCTCCCCCACCTGTGAAGACGAATATGCACGGGTACTTAAAGATGACGGTATCCTGATACGGGCTCTCCCCCTTGAAAATCATCTGCTGAACCTGAAAGCCGCAGTATATGATACACCATACAAAAATCATGCCGAGTCGCACAAGTTAAAGGGATTTTCGCTGCAGTCGCTTCACGAAATAAAATACAACATACATCTTGATACAAACGAAGAAATAAAGTCATTATTTATGATGACTCCGTATTACTACAAAACATCACGAACCGACCAGGCCAAGCTTGACGGATTGACAGAGCTTGATACGCAGGCAGAGTTCGGTGTTGAGGTGTTTGAAAAAGCATAAAAAACCTGAAGGGTGCTTATCTGCCGCAAGGACAGACGCACCCTTCAGGTTTGTGTACATATCGAAAGAAAGAAGAACGCTAAATTAAAAACAGATTCACTCTGTACTTACAATATTTTGTATTATTATATAATTATATAATTATATTGTATTAATTATGTTAATTCAAATATAGTATTATTTTTTTCTTCGGATAACATTATACATCATAATGCCAAATATGTCCAGTAATTTTTTTGTTCACAATTTGATTTTTCGTGGCAACAAAGGTGGCAACACTATTTGCATATATTAACGAGAGGATACATATTGGTAACGAAATATTAATTAAAAAAATATAACTTATTTTCTCCTTTATAATTATATTCGTGCAAAATATAGTATAATAATACTTAATTTTTTAGTTTTATTGTTATTTTTTGAGGTTTATATATGAATTTTGCAGAATATCTTACTAAATATCTTGCCGACAACAAGCTTTCGGTTTCACAGGCAGCCAAAAGAATAGGCATGGACAGAACTATCTTCTTTCGCTACACCACGGGCAGACGCACTCCTCAGAGTGAAGAACAGGTTTCAGAAATAGCCGACAGACTTTGTATGACTGCCGAAGAAAAAGACGAACTGATCGACAAATATGACCGTCTTTCATTGGGTGACGAGCTGGTATCGAGCTTTCATTATGTTAATCGTCTGATGAAAACGCTTTCCAATGCAGATACTTTCAACAGCCAGAGTCCGGCGTCTTTAACAGCTAAGCTGAATCTAAGGAATTACAGTTTCGTTAAGGAATCATCATATCTCAACTCCCCGACGGCGATCGTCGAGTGTGCTTTTCACATTTTTCAGGCAGAAAAATCGCTTAACAAATCGGGCGGCATCAAACTGATAATGCAGCCGAACTACAAGCAGATCGAGGGTATGCTGACGCCTATTTTCAGCGACTCGGTGATACCCGTTGAGCAGATCATTTGTCTTGAAAAGACTATCGAAAAGGGTTATACGAATCTTGATCTTATAGAAGAACTGATCACTCCCATATTCTGTCTGAAAAACGTGAATGTGTATTATCATTACGATATCCTGAAAAGTCATCTGAACAGTGCAAATCTTCTCCCGAATATGATACTCACCGAAAGCTCTGCTTTGCTTTTCGATTTTGATATGCAGAATGGGTATTTCACGCAGGATAAGGAATTCATCAAGCTTCTTGACAATCGGTTCAAAGAGCTTAAGTCACAGTGTTCACCGTTCATCGATAAGGGATCCTACGCATATATCGTGCAGAAAAACAATATGGTCATTGAAACAAACAAGATAGAAACATTCTTCAATCAGCCTTGTATAGTGCCATGCCTCGGCAGAAAGATACTGGCTGATGTAATCATTAATTTCCCGATGAAGCAGTACCTCATAGATTCTCTGATCTCAATACACGGCGACTGGGACGGTATGGAACATATTCCTCCGACATCGTATGCTTTGTGCTGCTGCAGCTGGGAAGGGATAATCGAAGTGTTCCGAACAGGCATGATCGGAGAATTTCCCGATGAGTTCTATATCCCCTTTACAAAAGAAATGAAGATCATGGTTCTCAAGAGAATGATATATCTGCACACAAACGATCTCCACCAATATCTTATCTTAAAAAGCGGGATCAATCTGTCAAATACGATCCAGATATACCGCAACGAAGAGAACCACTCCGTAACGCTCAGAAACGCCACGGCGGAAAATATTATACAGATAAATATAGCCGAATCGTCTATATATAATTCCTTTAAAAACTACATTGATTACATTAATAAAAAGGGCTTGTGCAGCACGAAGGAAGAAACAACGGAGCTGCTGAAACGCATTCTCGATATGGTCATCAATGACAAGATATAACAAAAAGCAGGGTACTGTGTAGGTATCCTGCTTTATACTGTCTTAAACTGTTTTTAAGCTTCACATTATGGTACGGTTTAGAAACCCGATATCTTATACAATCGGGGAACAGATTTTCCGTTCGATTCAGCGGTACATAAAACAAGCACCGTACCGTCATTGAGTGAAAACAGGCGGTCAAGCGTCACCGTGCCTCTCACTCCGAACAGCTGCGACAGGCTGCCGCTTGTGCTTATACCTGCAAGGCTGCCGTCAAAGTTCCACAAGGAAAGAGTTCCGTGAGAGCAAGCCATATATCCGTTCGGAGTATCTGTGACGGACAGTATCCCCGTACCCGAGGTTTTATCGTCGGACAGCATGATAAGCTCGCCGTCCATATCGAATATGCCAAGCTTTCTGGCATTGTTTTCTTGTGCAGCAGAGCCTGTGACAAAAACTTTTTCACCAACTATCTCAATGTTTGAGATCATATTGAAATCGCCCGTACGGGTCTTGTCGTCAAGCATATTTGTAAGCGTCCAGTTTTCGGTTTCGCCCTGCGAATATTTCAGGACGTTATCAGACTTTTTAGAATACACCAGACCGAAATCCATAGCATCGGACAAAGCCATCTTTCCGGAGATATCAGTTTCATAGATATTCCCGTCACCTGCAAGATAAGCCGCATTCAGATCATCTCCGCTCAGGTAAACAGTTCCGCTGCTGTCGGCGTCTATTTTCGTATAATCGGCAAAAAGGTTTGTTTCGCTTGTTTTTTCCGCCTGATCACCCGAGATGTAATACCCGTATAATTTATTCTTATCCATAATATACAGTGTATCTCCCGTCAATTCTCCGGTTATCCTATCGGTGGAAGCTGCGTTAAACCCGTTGTCCATCTCTATCGTTTCTGCTTGCAAAGTATACCCTGCAAGCTCGATCGCCTGCGGCTCGGTATCCTCGGGCTCGTCGTCGATCTCTGCTTCAATCAGCTCTGTGTCGGTCACGGTATCTTCGTCGGTTTGTGAGCTTCCGATCTCCGATGAAGAATTGCTCAAACTTGAAACGTCGGTCTGTGTGTCGGTTTCTGTGGGTCGTGCGATATCCGTCATGGTGGATTTTTCGGTATCGGTAGTGTGTCCGGTATTTGCACGGTCAAAAACATTATCGGTACTGTCGGGTGTTTTCTTTTTAGGGTCACAGGCAGTACAGGATATTCCGAGTGCTGCGGCAAGCAAAAAAGCCAGAATTTTCTTTTTCATAGTGCCTCCTGTAATATTAACTCATATTTGATTGGATTCATTAGTCATATTTTGCCCTTTGAAAACAGAATTATGCAAAAAGATTATTTCATAAATTTCAAAAAAGTGATTTTTTCAGACCTTTTGCACCCAAATCACCAATAGTTTAAAAAATTCTTCCGTTTTCCACAGCTTCGATTATTTCAGGAATTCTGAATTTTTTTCCTTGTATGTAAATAATTTGTTAAATAGATTGAAGGTTATTCCGGATTATGATAAAATTATAACCGTAAAATCTCATGAAAAAGGAGTTATATTATGAGAAAAATTATATCTGTTATTATGATCCCGATCTTTTTATGCATATTATTTTGCGGCTGCAATAATTCAATTCCTATTCTCTCTCACAATATCACAATAGGCGGAAAAACCTTCAGCTCCGATGCTGCCGAGATCGAGCTTCAGAACATCGAATCACCCGATATCGCCGCACTTGCGGAATGCACCGAGCTGTCACACCTCACATTATCTGACTGCGAAATCTCGGATATAAGCGTGCTCGCCGAGCTGCCTTCACTGAAATCTCTTGACCTGAGCAATAACAATATCACCGATATTTCACCGCTGTCGAGTCTTACGGAGCTTTACTCCCTTTCCCTTTCGGGCAACAAAATCTCCGATATTTCTCCTATTTCGGGACTTACTTCTCTCGAAATTCTCGACATCGGCAAGAACCCGATAACGGATATTACCGCCGTAACGAACATGACAAAGCTTGAAAGTCTGTATGCCGATGAAACGAAAATAACCGATATTTCTCCCCTTAAAAACACCGCAAAGCTTAAGAACCTCTACCTCAGCGGCAACAAACTCTCAGATATATCCCCGCTCGAGAATCACACCTTCCTGACCGTGCTCGACCTCTATTCGACAGGTATCTCCGATCTTGCCTCACTCAAAAACGAGTCCGCTTTGAAGGAGCTGTATATCGGGGGCAACGAGAAAATAAAGGATCTTTCACCGCTGAGCGATCTCGATCGCCTCGAGATCCTTTGTGCGGAAAACACGGCTGTTACAGATATTTCTCCTCTCGCTTCGATGAAAAAGCTCTCCGAGCTTACCCTAACGAACAACAGTATCACCGACATCGCAGTTCTCAAAAACGTCAAAACTCTGAACCAGCTGAATATCGAGGGCGACTTTGAACTGACCCAGACTAACGTAGACACACTGTCAAAAGCCTTGCCCGACTGCAAGATCATACACTCCGAACTGAAAAATGACGAGGAAACAGATTCCGAAACCGATTCCGACAATGATAAAACCCTGTTGGCAAGCAGAACCTGAATAATATTATTAACTAAATGTAAATAATATATAAACAAATTATTAAAGCGACATTTGTGGTACAATCATTGTGATATACTTGTTTTAGTAAACAAGCTTACTCCAATGATTACATAAAATACCCATGGTACTCCCCGAACAAACAGCGTTCGGGGAGTACAACTTTTTCTATATTCTGTGTGAAAGCCATTTCAGTATATCCGCCTCAACCTCTCGGCGGTTTTTCTCATGCAAAAGCTCATGACGGCAGTCCTTATATATTTTTAAAGAAACATCTTTTGCGCCTGTGTTTTTTATTTTTTTATATACCTCCAGCACTCCCCTGCCGTGATCACCGACAGGATCTTTTTCTCCCGAAATGATAAGCGTTGGCAAATCCGTTCGGAAATTGTCATACCACTGTTTGCTATTGCATTTTTCACTTAGCATTACAACGTCATTCATCGCCTTATAGTAAAATACAAAATTATAATATTTATCATTGGTATGCGCCCTTTGTACATCGGTATCGCTTGTAGTCCAGGCATAGGGGTTCTTGTCATCACGAAACTGCACATTACAAAAGTCAAAAAATATCTTTTGAACACGTTCGGGGCAATGTGATCGGGAATAAAGAGAGTCACCTGCTTTTGTGAGCGCAAGCCCCAACGCAGCCCCTTTCACATGACCGCCCGTACCGGATAATATAAGCCTATCGCACATAGCGGGATACCGCTGAGCGTATATCCGCCCGATAAAGCTGCCCATGCTGTGCCCGAACAGCACATGGGGAATACCGCTGTAATCCGACAAAAATTCACAAGCGAACTTATGCGCATCCCGGATCAGCAGTTCATCGCCGTTTTTCTCCGCAAAGAATCCGAGAGCATTTGTACTGCCAGCTGTTTTCCCATGACCAAGATGGTCATGAATTAAAGAAACGAATCCGTTTTGTGCAAGCAATGACATAAACTCATCATAAAGCTCCATGTGTTCGGACATTCCGTGTATTATCTGTACAGTCCCCTTCGGTGTACCTATCGGAATATATATTTTCCCGTAAAGCGTATGAACATTATCATTTGAGTGGGTTTTCAGGTCAAGTGTTGTGTATCTCATTTTTCCACCCTGTTCACTTTTCGTACTATTATCGCATATACTATTCCCGAAAATAAAAGTACAACACCTGCTGCCGTAAGGCCAAGCGCTATTATCGTGTTTATGATATTTTCTTCGGAGAACATCAGGTAGCTTCCGTATGATATGATATTGTTTATCCACGGGTTTATTATCAGTATAAACAAACCTGTTATTGTCATAAGCGTACCTGTCTTTGTTATCAGATTAGTATGCATATACCTTATAGCAATAAACATCACCCACACAGTTATAGCCGGAACGGAGAAGATCATAAATGCTGTTTTCATGTATTCTCCGCCGCCGATATATATTCCGATATATATTAATAAAGAGACAAGCAGCAGCGTTTCGGCGATGAAAACGACAAGTCCTTTGTTTCTCTTAAAGAACCCTTCTTTAACATACAACCCCAGAAGTATAGGTAGTATTACCGCAGTGAATCCCATTAATACGGACGTAGACGCAATAAAGAACCATCTTCCGTGTGTATAAATACAGCAGACCGCAAGCAGCATGAGAAGCGATATCAGAGATGACAAAGAGGTGTAAAGCAGCTTTTTATCGGGTGCCATAAGCGGTACTACAATAAGCGACCCCGTAAGCAGCAGCGATGCAAGCACAATGTAAAACCAATCAAGCGCATGACCGACCGCAAGATTGACTATCAGACACGCAATAACAGGTATCATCAGAATGCTTGCTATAATACCGCCGACAATAAACGATCTTCTTGTTGTCTGCTTGAACGTATACTGCAGCACAGTTTCTTTCTCTTCGGTGATACTATTATCGTAATCCATATTTCTAAGCCTGTACAGAACATCTCTGCATTCGCTGCATTCGTAAATATGCTCCTCCACCAGCCTTGCACTCTCATCGCTGCTTATTCCGTCAACATACAGCGGCAGCAGATCTCTTATTACATCACAATTTATCTTCATCTTCATCTATCCTTTCTCTGATTTTCAGCCTTGCACGGTGATAGGTCACTCTTGCCCAGCTTTCAGACTTTTTGAATATTGCTCCGATCGTCTTAAACGGCAGTTCACCGAACACACGCAGATGAAACACCTCTTTGTACGGGTCTTCAAGCATATGCAGAATACAGTGTATCCTGTATGACGAATCGGAGTTTTCGAGCTTCTCTTCAATTTCTGTATCCTCTGCGATTTCATTCTTATCGTCAAAGGAGGACAACCGCTTTCGTTTCCGATACTCATCGATATACATATTCTTAGCTATCGAACACAGCCAGCTGAACTCCTCGGACTGTCCCTTATATGTATGCTTTGACTTCATAGCCTTGAAAAAGGTATTCTGCGTGATCTCCTCCGCCGTATCGCTGTTCCCTGCAAGAGTCATAACAAATGAATAAAGCTTCATAAAATACAGTTCGTAGAGCTTCTCTATATCAATATCCATACTATCTGTCACCTCACTTTAAATGCGACGAGGAATAAGATTTAATCAGTGGTTAAGTCGGGCGTTATTTGCTTGCAGGCGCCTGCCTGCCCTCGGCTTTCATAGGTTAGACGTACAAAAAAGAGATTCGTTACAATAATTCCGAAAAAATTACCGGATAAAACCTTTCCCGACAAAGCAAAAAACTGCCTCATCGGGAATTAAATAATTATTTCTTCTTTTTAAAGCTGTCTTTTAAAGATACGCTTCTGTTAAAAACAAGGTGTTGGTCTGTCGAATCCTTGTTATCAACGCAGAAATATCCGTGACGCATGAACTGGAAAGACATCGGCGCTTTAACGCCCTTCATAGACTTTTCCACTTTGCAGTCTGTAAGAACCGTCAAAGAATTCGGATTGATATAATCAAGGAAGTTCTTATCTCCCGTATCAGGCTCGGGATCGGTGAAAAGATTGTCGTACATTCTTACCTCTGCGCTCTCGCAGTTGTTTGCGTCTACCCAATGGATAGTACCCTTGATCTTTCTTCCGTCGGGAGTGTTTCCGCCTCTTGTTTCGGGATCATACTCTGCATAAACCTCAAGCAGCTCGCCGTTCTCGTCACGTTTGCAGCCTGTGCATTTAACGATATAGGTTGTCTTTAATCTTACCTCGTTACCGGGGAACATTCTGAAATAGCCCTTGACAGGCTCGTCCATATAGTCGCTCTTCTCAATGAAACATTCTTTTGAGAACGTTATGGTGCGTGTGCCGTCCTCGGGGTGATTGGGGTTGTTTTCGATCTCGAACTCCTCGGTCTTTCCCTCGGGATAATTCGTAATGATAAGCTTAACAGGGTCAAGCACCGCCATCGTACGCTCGGCACGGTCGTTTAAGTCTTCTCTAAGACAGAACTCCAAAAAGCTGTAATCCACGGTAGAATTGACCTTTGAAACACCTATTCTCTCGCAGAAATTTCTGATAGATAACGGAGTGTAACCTCTTCTGCGAAGACCGCAGAGAGTGGGCATTCTCGGGTCGTCCCAGCCGTTTACATAACCGTCCTCGACAAGCTGACGGAGCTTTCTCTTACTCATGACGGTATTGTTTATGCCGAGTCGGGAGAACTCTATCTGACGGGGCTTGCAGTTGAGCGTTACATTATCTCTGACCCAATCGTACAGCGGTCTGTGTGCCTCAAACTCAAGTGTACATAGACTATGCGTAATACCCTCAATAGCGTCTTCTATCGGGTGAGCAAAGTCGTACATGGGATAAATACACCATTTGTCGCCTGTGCGGTGGTGGGTTATCCTGTTGATCCTGTAAATGACGGGATCACGCATATTGAAGTTGCCCGAATTAAGATCGATCTTTGCACGAAGCGTCATAGCGCCATCGGGGAACTCGCCTGCTCTCATACGTCTAAAAAGGTCCAAGCTTTCCTCGGAGGGTCTGTCACGATACGGACTTTTTGCGGGTGTAAAGAGGTCACCTCTGTACTCACGCATTTGATCTGCCGTAAGCTCGCATACATATGCAAGTCCCTTGTTGATAAGCTCCTCGGCGCAGTTATACATCTGCTCGAAATACTCTGACGCAAAGAAAAACCTGTCGCCCCAGTCGAAGCCGAGCCACTTGATATCCTCCTTGATAGCGTCGACGTACTCCTCGTCTTCCTTCGTAGGATTGGTGTCGTCCATACGAAGATTACACATACCGCCGTACTTTTCTGCAGTACCGAAATCAATACATATTGCCTTTGCATGGCCTATATGCAAATATCCGTTCGGCTCGGGCGGAAATCTCGTATGAACGGTCATACCCTCAAACTGTCCGCCCTTTGCTATATCTTCATCTATAAAATCATGTATAAAGTTGGCATTACCCGACTTTTCCTCGTTTTCTTTTATTATATCTTCTGCCATTGTTTTACCTCCTAATCTTGTGTGGTAAACTCAATTTTCCATCAGAAAAACTCCACACTTAAAAAAGCTCCAGGCCCTTTCTCATTCTCGCAAGTGACTCTTCTCTGCCAAGTATGTCGAGTATTTCGATCGCTCCGCCCGGTGTTACCGTCTTGCCGGATACAGATATTCTCGCCGGCCACATCACCGTACCGTTCTTTACTCCAAGCTTCTCTGCAAGTCCGATCAGACAATCATGTATTGCGTCATGCTCCCACTTATCAAGCGATGACAGCTCGTCATACACCGCCCTAAGCATTACGGGTGCGTTTTCAAGATTAGTCTTGCTCTTTTTATTCACAAACATTTCTTTGCCGTATACAGGCAGCTGTGCAAAAAAGCTTATTGTTTCGGGAATCTGGGTAAGCTTTGTTGTTCTCTGCTGCAATATTCCTGCAATTTTCAGTGTATCGAGCGGTTTATCGCCAATGCCCTGCAGGATATAGGGTCTTGCGATGTTCTCGAACTCCTCTGTACTCATATTCTTGATATACTCTCCGTTAAACCACTCTAATTTATCGTAATCAAAAACTGCGGGAGATTTGCTTATACCGTCTATGGAGAACTCTTTTTCAAGCTCCGAAAGTGTAAATATTTCCTTGTTATCCTTCGGACACCAGCCAAGCAAAGCTATATAGTTGATGATAGCCTGCGGAAGATATCCGTCCTCAACAAGGTCCTCAAAGCCCGTAGCACCGTGACGCTTTGAAAGCTTTGACACTGTGCCGTCCTCATTCTTGCCCATGATCAGCGGAAGATGAACATAAGTGGGTATCTCCCAGCCAAACGCTTCATAGAGAAGGTTATACTTTGGTGTAGATGACAGATACTCATTGCCTCTTACAACGTGAGTAATACCCATTGTATGGTCGTCGATAACATTAGCAAAGTTATATGTAGGGTAGCCGTCCTCTTTTATAAGTATCTGATCCTGAAGTTCGCTGTTTGGTGCGGTTATCTCTCCGAAAACAGCGTCGTTAAACGTAGTTTCACCATCGGTCGGCATCTTCTGACGGATAACATAAGGAACGCCCTCTTTGAGCAGTCTGTCGATCTCCTCTTGGGGTAAGTTCCTGCAATGACGGTCATATCCGCCGTTTGCGTACTCCTCGGTACTTCTCAAAGCTTCGAGTCTTTCCTTTGAACAAAAGCATCTGTAGGCCTTGCCCTCATTGATCAGTCTTTCGGCAAACGGACGGTACATATCTTTCCTTTCACTCTGAATATACGGACCGTAATCTCCGCCTATGTCGGGGCCTTCGTCATGCTTCAAGCCTGCCTTTGCAAGCGTATTGTAAATAACGTCAACTGCTCCCTCAACGTATCTCTCTCTGTCGGTATCCTCTATTCTGAGTACAAACGTACCGCCCTGAGATTTGGCGATAAGGTACTCGTAGAGAGCAGTTCTGAGATTTCCGACGTGCATGAACCCTGTCGGACTGGGGGCATAGCGTGTTCTTACCTTTCCTGTCATATTTAATGCATCTCCTCTGACAAATTTTCCGTATAACGCAATACGGAACAAATACCCTTTTATTATATCACATCTATATGGAAATTCCAATACTAATTTATTAGCTGTTCAGCCCTTTTTTGAATACCCCGATCATTTCTCTGGTAAGGCTGTAGCCATCGTCGTCAACGGGAATATCGTCCCGATGATACCACCTCGCCTCGGCAAGCTCGGTTTCATCTCTTGTGATCATATCATCGCCGTCAAGCTCACAGAAGAATCCGAGCAGAAGATTACCGTCGATCCCGCCCGGCTGACTTTTGTAATATCTGATATTCTTCACCCTTAGCCCTGCTTCCTCCATGACCTCACGCTGTACGGTCTGCTCGGGCGTTTCGCCTATCTCGACAAAGCCTGCAACAAGAGCATACCCTTTGTATGCCCTGCCTGCGTACCTTGTAAGAAGGATCCTGTCGCCGTTGATTACTCCAACTATTATAGCAGGGTTGATTCTCGGGAAGATCTGTTTTCCGCAGGACGTACAAACAAGCATACGCTCGCTGTCCGAATGAACCGTTCTCCCCGAACAGCGGCTGCAGAATCTGTTGTCACCGTACCACATATACAAATGATAAGCCGTACATACGGTAAAGTATGTTTCCTTGAAGTCCTCGCCTTTGATATACCGCATTTCGGATAACGGCAGATATACATACTCGTCGGTATTGCAATCATAATTCCCCTGCAAGAGGAAAAACCTGCGTTCATCGCTGCCTTCTATCGAAAACAGATATCTCAATTCTCCCGAAATATCGTTCTTTATTTCTCTATAGACGGGCAGGATATATTTGTCCTTATTATATGCAACAAGCACACTTCTTTCATTGAATACCACAACATAATCACTGTCGCTTATATCCTTGTCAATGTATCGGTTATTGAGTTTGTCGGGAAATATATCATGTATCATAATCTGCTCCTATAAAGGCAACACTGCACAAATACCGCCTGACAGCTTTGCCTTAACATCAAAACTTAAGATAACCGCTCCAGTCATCAACGGCATTCTCTATGTACCGCATATCAATGACCTCTCCGTCACAGTCCCTTACCGCTAACTGTACACAGTCTATGCGGGGCTGCTTGTCGATGTTATGCTTTGAGAGATATTCCGCTGCGGTACGGATAACTTTTTTAAGCTTTGCCTCGGTAATGCTTTCAAGTCCGCTTACAAGAGAATTCTGTTTTCTTGTTTTGACCTCTACAAACGCTATGTATTTTTCATTCTCAGCAATTACGTCTATCTCGCCGTATCTGCCCGAAAAATTCGTACAGACTATATCATAACCTTTATTAAGAAGATAGGCGCATACATACTGCTCTCCCGCCTTGCCTCGCGCTTTTATCTTTTTGGCTCGCTGATTACTGTCCATTATTCTTCCTCTGCTTTGCATAGAGCTTTTTGAGGAAACTCGGTCTATGAATAGGGCATTCGCCGTATTTCAGTATCGCAGCTGTATGCACCTTTGTTCCGTAGCCCTTATGCTTTTCAAATCCATACTCGGGGTACTGCTTTGCATACTCAAGCATCAGCCTGTCACGGCTTACCTTTGCAAGAATAGACGCCGCCGCTATTGACATAGAGCTTGCGTCACCCTTTATGACAGCTTCACAGGGAATATCTGTCGGCGGAGTTTTGTTGCCGTCTATATATGCAAAATCGGCCTTCACATCAAGCCCCTCGATTGCTCTCTTCATCGCAAGCATTGCCGCATTTAGTATGTTTATACTCTCTATCTCCTCCACACTCGCCCATGCAATACTGTATGACAAAGCAGCTTCCTTTATTACATCAAAAAGCTTTTCACGCTTTTTTTCGGTTAGCTTTTTGGAGTCGTTGACTCCGTCAATTATCATACCCTTCGGCAGAATGACCGCCGCCGCACAGACAGGACCCGCAAATGGTCCTCTGCCTGCCTCATCTACTCCACATACATAATTATATCCGTTTGCGTATGCTTTATTCTCATATGCAAGCCAATCCATCGTTATCACTCCTCGGGCAGTTCAAGCGTTATTCGTCCGAGCTTTGCCGCACGAAATTCATCAAGAACCATAACTGCCGCACGCTCCGTATCGGGATTGCCGCCCGAAATAAGCATACCTCGTTTTCTTGCGATCAGTTCAAGCAATTCATGCGGCGGAAGCTGGCTTATCTCCTCTGCGTCCAGAGAAAACCTTTCCAAAAACACCGGGTTGATGTTTTTCTGCATATATTCAAGCAGCCGCAGTGAAAGCTGCTCGACATCCATTATCTGATCCTTCACAGCTCCCGTGAACGCAAGTCTCTCGCCTACAGCCTGATCGTCAAATTTAGGCCACAGTACGCCCGGCGTGTCGAGCAGCTCGATGTTCTTATCAAGCGTGAACCACTGATTGCCCCTTGTGACTCCGGGGCGATCCTCCACCTTAGCCTTTGACGAATTTGATATTCTGTTAATGAATGATGATTTCCCAACATTGGGTATACCAACTATCATTACTCTGAGAGAATGGTTCTTCATTCCCTTTGCTTCCCATGCGATTATTTTCTCCGAGAGTACATCTCTTACGGCGGTCACAAAGCCGCCCAGACCTCTGCCCGACTTGCAGTCAAGCTCTATCGCTCTGAGTCCCTGTTTTTTGAAATACTCCACCCACTTTTTTGTGACCTTCGGATCGGCAAGGTCACACTTGTTCATGAGAATGATTCTCGGCTTTCCTCCGATAAGCTCAGACAGATCAGGGTTTCTGCTCGACAGCGGCAATCTTGCATCTATTATCTCCGCCACTGCGTCAACAAGCTTTAAGTCCGACTGTATCTGTCGTTTTGTCCTCGTCATATGCCCGGGGAACCACTGGATATACTGCGAATTATCGCCGAGTGACTGCGGCGAAGTCTTCGTTTTTTGTGCTCGCCTTGCTTTAATGTCTGCAGCCGGCTTTGGTCTGCTGCTTGCGCTGCGGCCGTCCTTTGCTCTTGTATTCTTTTGGGCAGGCTTGCCGGATCTTTCGGCAATATGCTGCCGTTTGCCTTTGATACCGCCCTTCTTTTTATTGTTCATATTTTCATCTCCCCTAACAAACAAAGGGATTCCTTACAGAACCCCCTTGCAATGGTTTATTACTCTACTTTTCCGATTTCGTTGAACGGATAAAATCTGTACTGTACCTTTCCGATTATCCAATCCTCGTCGATAAGTCCTACCTCCTGATAACGGCTGTCTTTCGATACAGATCTGTTATCTCCGAGTACAAAAACCTTGCCCTCTTCGACTTCTATCGGGAACGGTGTATCTCTGGCTTCCGTCTTGCTTGTGACATAGTTCTCTTCTATAACCACACCGTCAACGATGACCTCTCCTGTTCTCTCATCAAGATCAACCGTCTGACCACCTACAGCTATAATTCTTTTTACAATGACCTTTTCAAGCTCTACGCCGTGGCTGATAACAACGATATCTCCTACCTGAGGTTTATAATCAAGGCCGGTAACTATTACCTTATTATGATCCTGCAATGTGTTAAGCATTGAACCGCCGTCTACATCGACAATTCTAAAACAGAACGTCATAATCAAAACAACTGCGATCAAGGCAAACAGAAATGCAGAAGTCCAGTCAAAAAGACCGGTAATAAACGATGAGGGGGCGTCTTTTTTGCGTGAACTGTTCTTTCTCTTATTCTTTTTGACAGAAGCCTCCTCTTCAGAGATCTCTCTGTCAACGGGTTCGTCATCCGAATTGACTGTCGCAAGATCGGGTACACTATCCTGCGATATAACATTATCTTCATTCGGATCGTCTATCTTATCAAATACCTGCGTATCCATAATCAGTTGTCACCTTGCCTTTGCGGTCTTTAATTCATTCATAAGTCTGATAGTAAAATGAGGGACATTATGCCCCTCAAACTATCAGATAAAGCCTTGTTCAGATCAACCTCTCTTGATCTGCTCCTTAACCTTTGCAGCCTTACCAACTCTGTCACGGAGATAATAGAGCTTAGCACGTCTAACCTTACCGTGTCTGATAACCTTAACGTCCTTGACGTTAGGGCAGTGGAGCGGGAATACTCTCTCAACGCCAACGCCGTATGCAACACGTCTTACTGTGAATGTTTCTGCAACGCCGCTGCTCTTTCTTGCGATAACAGTACCCTCGAACATCTGGATTCTCTCTCTGTCACCCTCGCGAATGTTAACGCTTACTCTTACAGTATCGCCTACTCTGAACTCGGGTACTTCTGTCTTTACAGAATCCTGCGCAATCAACTTCAATGCATCCATTTTAAAATCCTCCTAAAGTTTACAGACATTCATATCATATAAGCCCGAAGCAAGGCTCATAGTCAGAGGACTGCCTGCTTCATTGTACGGCATAAAGCCGGGCAGTGAAACGCATCGTACATGACGACGGTTCAAATGCTTTTGTATTATACCACATTCAAGAATTTATTGCAACTGTTTTAAAAAATTTTTTAAAAATATTGATATTATGTTTTATTCAAGTCCTTTCTTTTTCAAAAAGCTCTTGAAATAGTCGGGCAGCTCCGAATCGAATCTCAAAAAATCACCTGTTATCGGATGTACAAAGCCTATCTTTTTTGCGTGCAGACACTGACCGTGAAGCTCTGTTATCACCTTTGACGGCCCGTACACGGGGTCACCTGCAACGGGGTGTCCTATATATGCCATATGCACTCTTATCTGATGAGTGCGGCCCGTTTCGAGCTTCATCGCCGCATGAGTAAACCCGTTATTATATGAGATTACCATATAATGCGTAACGGCATTTTTGCTGTTCTCATATGTAATACACATCTTCTTGCGGTCGGTCTTATGCCTGCCGATAGGGGCGTCAACCGTACCTTGTTCGTCTTTGAACGTTCCGTACAAAACAGCTTCGTACTCTCTTTCAAAGGAATGCTCCTTTATCTGCTCCGCAAGCCCCATATGAGCCTTATCACTCTTTGCAACGATAAGCAGACCGCTTGTGTCCTTATCTATTCTGTGAACGATCCCCGGGCGAAGTACACCGTTGATTCCCGACAGACTGTCTTTGCAATGATACAGCAGAGCATTCACAAGAGTACCGCTATAATTGCCCGGAGCAGGATGAACCACCATACCCTTAGGCTTATTCACAACAAGCAGGTCGTTATCCTCAAAAACTATATCAAGCGGAATATTCTCCGCTTGTGCCTTATATTCCTTCGGTTCGGGAATGACAACATTAATAATATCCCCGTCTTTGAGCTTATAATTCTTACCGACAGCTTTTTCACCCGATAAGACCATACCGTCCTCGCAAAGCACGGCGATTCCGCTCCTTGACATATCCTCGATAACGGTACTTAAAAACTTATCGATTCTCAGACCTGCATTCTCCGCTGTAATTTCAAAGGTATGTTCCATAGATCATTCTTCCGCCTTTGCTTTTCTGGGGGTAATATTCTTTTTGCAGAATACAACGGATATTACAAGCATTACCGCCCCGACGGTAATAAAATAATCGGCAAGATTACACACAGGCGAAAAAAATGAAAATTGCAGAAAATCAACAACATATCCACGAAAAATCCTGTCGATGAGATTACCGATACCGCCTGCAAAAATAAGCACCGTTGCCGTATAGAAGAGCTTTCCCTCTATTTTGTATTTCACAAGAACACCGCCCAGTATCGCAAAGATCACAACGGTGACTGCAATAAAGAACCACTGTCTGTTCTGCATCATGCCGAACGCAGCGCCCCTGTTTTCAACATAAGTAAAATAATAGAAATTATCTATCACCTTTATCATACCCTGCGGCTTGACTTCATTTATCGCATATACTTTCGTAAGCTGATCTATGAGTACCAACACGGCTATTATGATTATAGCTATAACAGACAACACAAATCTATCCTTTCTCTATATACCAAAATACCAAAGCGTGACAAGGCGAAAATGCCCTGCCACAGCCTTTGTATTATTGTATTATTTTACAAGTGATCTAAGAACACCCGAGCAGCGTGCGCATACGCACGGATTCTCGCTGTCCTGACCTACTGTTGTGCTGTATGTCCAGCAGCGTTCGCACTTTTCGCCCTCGGCCTTGTTGATCTCAACCTTAAGCTCAGCCGCGCTCTCATCGTTTACGACCTCAACACCCGAAACAATAAACGCATCCTTAAGCTCACCCTCAACAGACTTGATGAAGTCATACTCCGCACCTGTGCAGGAGAGCTTCACCGTTGTTTCAAGCGAAGCTTTAACTATCTTCTGATTTACGGCAACCTCGATAGACTTCTTGACAATATCACGAAGCTCATGGATCTTATCCCATCTTGCAATGAAGTCATCATCAACAGTAATATCGACAAGCACGGGCATATCATTGAATACAACGTGGCTTGCGTCTACGCCCTGTGCGTGAGGCATAAACTTCCAGATCTCATCTGATGTATATGCAAGGATAGGCGTGATCATTCTTGTCATAGCATCGAGAATGATATATATAGCCGTCTGAGCTGCGCGTCTTGCCTTGCCGTCACTGAGTTCTGTGTAAAGTCTGTCTTTGAGAACATCAAGATAGAAGTTCGACATATCTACAACACAGAAGTTGTGGATAGCATGGTATACCTGATGGAACTCATAAGCGTCATATCCCTCACGAACTCTCTTGTTAAGCTCGTTAAGCTTATTTAGCGCCCACTTATCGATCGGATAAAGCTCATTAAGCGGGAGCATATCCTTATCGGGATCAAAGTCATAAAGATTGCTGAGAATATATCTTGCGGTATTTCTGATCTTTCTGTAGGACTCGGAAAGCTGCTTCAGAATATCCTTGGAAATACGGATATCGGCATGATAATCCGACGAAGCTACCCATAATCTCAGAATATCAGCGCCGTACTGCTCTACTACCTCGCTCGGAAGGATTCCGTTTCCGAGTGACTTACTCATCTTTCTGCCCTGTCCGTCAACTACCCAACCGTGTGTAAGCACTGCCTTGTACGGAGCAGTACCCGTAGTTGCAACAGCGGTCAGAAGTGATGACTGGAACCAGCCTCTGTACTGGTCTGCACCCTCGAGATAGAGGTCTGCGGGATATGTCAGATCTTCCCTTGTTTTCAGAACAGCCGCATGAGTTGAACCCGAGTCGAACCATACGTCCATGATATCTTTTTCTTTATCGAAATCGCTGCCGCCGCACTTCTTGCAGACTGTGCCCTCGGGAAGGATCTCATTTGCGGACATTTCGTACCATGCATTTGAGCCTTTCTCTCTGAACAGCTCGGCAACTGCCATCATAGCGTCTCTCTCGATATGCGGCTCGCCGCACTTCTTACAGAAGAATATCGGAATCGGAACACCCCACTTACGCTGACGGGAGATACACCAGTCCTTACGGTCACGAACCATCGAAGAGATTCTGTCCTCGCCCCAAGCAGGGATCCATTTAACAGTCTTGATAGCCTCAAGTGTTTCGTCTTTGAAGTCATCTACCGAACAGAACCACTGATCAGTCGCTCTGAACAGAACGGGCTTCTTACATCTCCAGCAGTGCGGATACTGGTGGATTATCTTCTGGAGTGCAAAGAGTGCGCCTGTTTCTTCAAGATACAAAGCTATCGGCTTGTTTGCGTCCTCTGTAGAGAGTCCTGCGAACTGTCCTGCCTCTTCGGTAAGGATACCGTCTGCATTTACAGGAACGATGATCGGAATTTCGGGGTAATTTCTGCACACCTCATAGTCCTCGACACCATGTCCGGGAGCAGTATGAACGCAGCCCGTACCGCTTTCAAGAGTTACATGGTCACCTACGATCACTACCGACTGTCTGTCAAGGAACGGGTGCTGAGTCTGCATATATTCAAAATCGCTGCCCTTGAATCTTGCAACAACCTCATAATCTGTCTTGCCTGCGGCGTCCATACAGGATCTGTAAAGCTCTTCCGCCATGATGTAGTACTCGTCACCGCACTTTACGGCAACATACTCAAATCTCGGACCCACGCAGATAGCTACGTTTGCGGGGAGAGTCCATGTTGTAGTCGTCCAGATAACGAAGTATGTCTTATCTGCAGGGATATTCTGAGATGACAGCACACCCTTATCATCGGTTACTCTGAACTTTACATAGATAGAATGACACGGATCCTCTGCGTACTCTATCTCTGCCTCCGCAAGAGCTGTCTTACAGTCCGAACACCAGTAAACAGGCTTTAGTCCCTTATAGATATAGCCCTTGCAGGCCATATCTGCAAACACCTCGATCTGCTTTGCCTCGAATTCGGGAAGTAATGTTATGTACGGATTCTCCCACTCGCCGATGCCACCGAGACGCTTGAACTGATCTCTCTGATCGTCGATGTACTTGTCAACAAAGTCATGACAAAGCTTTCTCAATTCCACAACAGAAATAGATGAAGAATTGCCTACTCCTGCCTTGGCTCTTGCTTTAAGCTCTGTGGGCAGTCCGTGAGTGTCCCAACCGGGAACATACGGCGCTTTGAAGCCCGACATATTCTTGTATCTGATAATAAAATCTTTAAGCACCTTATTGAGCGCCGTACCTAAATGGATATCGCCGTTTGCATACGGAGGACCGTCGTGAAGTACAAATAACGGTTTGCCTTCGTTCTTCTTCATAAGGTTATCATAAACCTTATCTTCCTCCCATGATCTGAGCGTATTAGGCTCGCTCTTCGGGAGTCCTGCCCTCATAGGGAATTCTGTTTTAGGCAGATTCATCGTTTCTTTAAAATCCTGTGCCATTGGTTTTTTCTCTCCTTTTATTTTACAAAATCATTCGGATTTGACATCGTAATTATCACCGAATTTCAATTTGCCGAATTTTTTTTCAAATACACCCTTATTTATCTGAATGGTACCGGCATTATCGGTGCCTGCAGTAGTATTTGCAGCAGCAACCGCAACATTAACTACCGTCCCTGCGGTTGCATCCCGAACGGCGTCTTCGATGGTTACAAACTCGCTATCCTCAAGCGGCGCACTTTCGTCGTGCTTATCAGAATATCTGTCTGTCGGATATTCTCTGTTGATCCGTTCTTTCTCGGCTTCTGTATCCTTCTTTTCGGGCAGCATTTCGAGCGATTCTATCTGGAGCTTATACAGCTCGATAAGCCGTGTCCGAATATCCGCTGCTTCCTTTTGTATACGGAATATCATTTCTTTTTCGGATTTAATGCGGTTATTGGCGTCCGCTACGATTGAGTCTGCTTTTTTTCTTGCATCCGCCAAAATAGCCGCCGCCATAGATTCGGCGTCATGTATCGTCTTTTCCGCATAGCTGTCGGCATTCGAGATTGCGGAATTCCCGTTTTCCTTATCGGACACAAGCTTTGAGACCTTGTTCTGTATTTCGGCTATCCGCGCCTGAAGCGTTTCGTTCTCCTTCTGAAGCGATTCATACGCTTCGGCAGTGTTTCTGACAAACTCGTTTACCTCTTCGGTGTTATAGCCTCCGAGTCTTGCCTTCTTAAAGCTTACATCTCGTATTTCTTCGGCTGTAAGCATATATATTCCCCCTTACGGACAACTATTGTTTTGTCCTGATGTCTTACTTATATCTTCTGACGGTTATTCTGTATTTACCCTTGCGGCTGAGTGTACCGTCGGACAATATTATATATTTTCCGTATCCTCGGACAGATAATCTGTCATTATCGGATATTTTCTTATCGGCATTATTAATTATCTCAAAATTGACTGCCGCAAGTCCCGATTCGATAAGCTCTCTTGATCTGCTTCGGCTTTGTCCCGTAACGGCGCTCACAACACTGTCTGCCCTCAAAGATGAAACCGTGTGTTCCTTCTCCTCAAACTCCTGCGCTGCATTGTCAAAGCTCACCGTTTCTTCAGTAAAGCTTACGCCTACTCTGCCAATCTTTGTTATCTGAGACTCTACATACGCTGCAAGCTCGCTTTTTACAAAAAACGAAGTTATCCCTTCTCCCACAACGATATCTCCGACAGCCTCACGCTTGATACCCAAAGCCATAAGCGAACCCAAAAAATCCCTGTGGGTGAGCTTGTCTGTCTTTCTGTATTTAAGATTTAGACATTCAAACGGAAATCCGTCTTTTTCGGCGCTGCCGTACTCGGGATATATACAAAGCATTGTGCGGTCTGCGTTTTCATATCCGCCCCAGAAAATATAGTTCGAGGCGGCATTTTCTTTCAGTACAGATAACGCAAGCGACATCTGCCTTTCGTTTAAAAAATCAGAGAAACATCTCTTGTGCCGCTTTTCGCAGATAGAGATCATATCATTGATATGAAGGCAGATCAGCTTATCCTCATTCGGTAAATTGTCATAGCCTCTCATGATTAAAGATAAATTCCGTTGTTTTCAAGCTGACCCATAATGTCATCGCCTGTAACGTCTACACCGTTCGGTATTACAAGAAACGTGCTTGTGGCAACACGCTTTATCTTTCCTCTGCTCGCATAAGCCGCTCCGCTCATAAAGTCGATGATTCTTCTCGAATTCTCCTTTGTAGTGTTCTCGAGATTGAGCACTATCGTGTTGCGCTTCATAAGCTCGTCTGCTATCTTTCTTGTTTCATCGCTGAAACGGTCGGGAGTAAACATTACCACCTGCAGCTTGGTTGTGTTGTTAATGCTCGCAACCTTTGTACTCTGATTTCCGATAAACGGTATTCGGGGTGACTCCTTCACCGGCGCAGGCTCGTCGTAATAGCTCTCCTCCTCAACAGGCGGAGCCGAGCTGTGTTTTGTCTCAACCTTTTCGTCCTCGTAGTCATACTCGTCATCGGGAGTATTCCACATCTGTTTGAGCTTCCCCATTAGATCTCCCATGCTTGCCATAACTTAACACTCCTTATATATTCTTTTTCCAAACAATGCAGAACCGACCCTCACCATATTGGCTCCGCACATAATTGCCTCCCGGTAATCGTCGGACATTCCCATTGATAGATACTCCATAGAAATATTATCTATTTTTTTGCCCGAAATGTCAATAAAAAGTCTGTGCATATTCTCAAAATATTTACATATTTCGGTCTTTTTTTCGCAAATCGGGGGTATTGTCATCAATCCTCTGACCTTTATGCCATTAATCTGACTTGCATTGTATAGTAATTCTTCGAGCTTTTCTGCATCAACACCCGATTTGCTCTCTTCGTTCCCGATGTTTACTTCGATAAGGATATCCTGTATTTTATTATGGAGCTTAGCTTGTCTTGCGACCTCGTTTGCAAGCTTTATGCTGTCGACCGACTGTATCAGTGATACCTTATCTATTATCTGACGAACCTTATTAGACTGCAAATGCCCGATAAACTGAAGATCGCACCTTGCAAGGTCGTAGTCATCATACTTTGCCAAAAGCTCCTGAACACGATTTTCGCCTATGTATCTCAAACCGCAGGCTATAGCGTGATTGATGACCTCCGGGCTGACTGTTTTTGTCGCCGCAAGAAATATGATATTCTCACGCTGTCTGCCGCTATTCAGTGCGGCTTCACATATATTTTCTTCTATCGTTTTATAATTATACTCAACGTTCCGAAGCTTCGTTTCAATCTCACTTGACAGTTTTTCCATTGTACAGCTCCTTTCCCTGAACGACCACCTCGTCATACAGGCTTACTGTTTTATCTCCCAGAATAGCTTCGTTCGTGACATCGGGGTCGCATATCACAAATTCCTTATCGGAATATATAATATTCACCTGCACAAAATTCAGCTTATTTCCATAAACGACATACACACCCTGAACCTTTTCTTCGTGAGAATCGGTTATCATTCCGTTTTCGTCATAGCTGTTGACCGTGACATAATCCTCGTGTATAGCCTTGCGATTGATCCTTAGCCCCTCGTAAGTTTTCGTCTTTATGGTAATGTCCTCTTTTCTTATCTTAGCAAGTGCTGAGTCCATATAGTCGCACTGTATCACAAGCAGTCCGTCCTCTGTTTTTGAGCCTTGATTCAAACCGACTATCGTACCGGGGATAGAATAAGATATAACCTTTGGTATAGATATCTCAACATGATCGCTGCCGCCCGTTATCGAAATAGCCTGTTCGCCTGTGATGGGGCAAAGAAGATACCAGTTAAGCGTAGTTATGACCTTTCCCACTGCGTCCGAGGGCGGGTCTTTTTTTGCCATAGCCGACAGCTCGGAATAATTGATACTCTCGGCTTTGCTGTAATCGAGAGAGCTTTCATATCCGTCTATATACGATACAAAAACACCCGAATTTTTGCTCCTGACATCACCGATGCCGTTTGACACCTTAATGCCGGCAAGCTCCGTTTCAAGCTCGGTTATTCTCGGCTGAAAATCCGCAGAGATCCCGGTAATTACGGCACGCTCGTTATACAGCTGCATAAGTGAAAGCTTTGACTGCTGAGCAAGGTTATATCTGCCGCTTTGCAGATAATTGCGGAAAGCAACCGTCTGTGCGTTTATCTGTGCGTCTACCGTATCGAGATCGACAAACATACTGTGTCCCGTACCGCCAAGCTGTCTGAGCATAGTTAGTTCATCGTTTATCTTTCTGTACCTCTGCCAGTTTTCGACATCGGTCGTGTTTTCAAACAATTTCGCCACCGAACCACCTGCGTTGACCTTTTCGCCGTCATTTATATTGTACGCTACGATCCCCGCGCGATTGTTCAATATGTATTCCTCTCTCCTGAGCGCTGTGGCGTTTACCTCCAGATAATCGTTGATCTCAAAATGCGTTGCCTGTTCCGTTTCCAGCATAGAGAAGTTAGACGTATACACAAGCACCACCACATACACAAGCAGGAACATCGAAAACAACACTCCGAGTATCCTGACAATCGGCAGCCTGATTTTTTTCTTTTTATATCTTTTTTTGGGTCTGTCTTGTCTTTCTTCGTTTTCCACCGATATATCACCCCCGCTGTGTTTCATCTATATATTTACAGATGTTTTCAAATAACATCTCGAAATTCTCAAAGTTATCTATATCAAACCACTTTATGTTTTTATCTCTCATAAACCAGGTGAGCTGACGTTTTGCATATCGTCTGGTCTGCTTTTTCAGTTCCTCCAAAGCTTCATCAAGAGTCTTCTCGCCGTTTAAATACGGAACAAGTTCTTTATACCCTATCGCCTTCCGAGCCGTCATGCTGCATGGCTGTGAGAGTACATTTTTTGCTTCCTCTATCAAGCCTTTTTGCACCATAATATCAACACGCACATTGATCCTGTCATACAAAAACTGTCTGTCATGCGTCTTCAGACCTATTTTTACCGCACTGTACGGTGACTCGATACTTCTCGAACGAATATTATGTTCCGTCATCGTTATACCTGTGGTACGATATATCTCTATTGCGCGTATCACACGCTTCACATTGTTTGGTTCTATCCTGTCGGCAGATTCGGGGTCAAATTCCCTCAACTCTTCTACAAGAGAATTCACGCCCTCACGCCGAGCTTTCTCTTTGAGCTTTTCCCTCAATGCTTCGTCTGCGTTACTCTCGGAAAAGGCAATATTATTCAGCAGAGAATCGACATAAAGCCCCGTACCGCCTGCGATGATCGGAATTTTTCCTCTTGAATCTATATCTCTGATCACCCTTGCCGCATCCTCGGTAAACTGCGCCACACTGTATGTTTCATCGGGAGGCAGGAATCCTATCAGGTGATGAGGTATACCCTGCATTTCGTCACTATCGGGTTTGGCAGTCGCAATGTCCATTCCTCTGTAAATCTGCATAGAATCAGCCGAAACAATCTCTCCGTTATATTTTTTCGCAAGCTCCACAGCAAGAGCTGTTTTGCCCGACGCAGTAGGTCCCACAACGCAAATAACAGGTATCTTTTTATTCATTTTATCACACCCTGCCAAACTGTTTTTCTATCTTGTATTTCGAGATCTCCATTGAAGTTGGTCTGCCATGCGGACAATATCGGTACCTGGGATCCTCCTGCATCTGACAGTACAAACGCAAAAGCTCCTCGGGCGAGCTTTTATCTCCGCCCTTTACCGCACTTCGGCAGGCAATATTGTGATACAGCCAGTCGGTATATTCCGACTCAATCTCCTTGTTGTTGCGCAGAATATGGTCTGCCATTTCCTCAACGGTAGCGGCTACGTCGAATGCGTCTATAAACGACGGGGCGCTTCTCACAAGCACCGTGCCCGAACCGAACTCCTCTATCTCGAAGCCCGCCTGCGACATCATCTCCGCATTGTCGATAAGCGCAGTACACTGTGAGTGCGTCAGATTTACCGCTGTTGGTTCAAGCAGGTACTGTGCAAATTTTTTTCCCTGCTCACATCTTAATTTTTCATATATGATACGTTCGTGCAAAGCGTGCTTGTCGACAAATACAAGCTCGTCGTTCTTTTCTATGATTATGTATGTCCTGAACGCTTCGCCCACAAGTCTTATTTTATCACCGTCTGTCCCGATGATGGGTCGAATGCTGTCGCCGTCTTCGGCTGAATTCTCTTTTTTCTCTGTAATCTGTGCATTATCGTTATTCTTTGTATACTCTGCAGTCTGTGTACTCTCTGTTTTTTTAGGTTCTTCTGCGTTCACCGATCCATAAAGGGCTGAAGCCCCGGGCATTTCAAGATCTTTTTCCTCCCTGATCTTTCCAATGAGTTTTTTTGTAAATGACGGTAAAGACACATCTTCAAACTCTCCCGGATCATTGAGAGTCAGCGCGCTGTTGATACCGGCAGGCTTCTTACAGCTTTCTCTGTCCTGTGCGATCTCGCCCAGCATGGAATTGTAATTTTTCACCGCTTTCCTGTCGACGAATTCCTTTTGTGACGGACGTATGATCGGCTGTTTTTCTATCTTTTCCACGGTATATTGCGACATGGTAAAAGGCTTTTGCACAACGCTGCGGTCAATGAGATTCTCGGTCAGCTTTTTTGCTTCGACTTTGAACTCCTTCACGGTATCCCCTTTTGTGAGAGCGGACTTCACCGCATAATACACCGCCTCAAATATCGGCTTTTCGTTGACAAATCTGACCTCTATCTTTGCGGGGTGAACATTTACATCTACCGCTTCATAAGACAGATCTATATTTAGCACGCAGCCCGGGAACTTTCCCACCATGACCATACCCTTGCAGCCTTCTTCGAGCGCTGCCATTGCGGTACGGCTTTTGACAAATCTTCCGTTTATGAAGAAATTCTGCAATGAGCGTGTCGATTTTGCTATCTGCGGCTTTGTGACATAACCGCTCACTTTGATACCGTTAAGCTCATAATCTACCTTTACCGACGCATTTGTGAACTCTCTGCCCAACACAGAATAAATGCAGTTTCTGAGATTCCCGTCACCTGAGGTGACTAAAGCCTGCCTTCCGTCGCGTATAAACGTAAATGCCACCTCGCTGTGTGACAACGCAGCCTTCTCTACAACAGCTGCCACGGCATTTCCCTCGGAAACATTCTTCTTCAAGAATTTCATTCTTGCAGGCACGTTATAGAAAAGCTCTCTCACCACAAAGGTCGTACCGTTCGGGCAGCCTGCGTCTTCAAGCAATACTTCATCGCAGCCCTCTATCACATAATGAGTGCCTATATCCTCTTCACCGGATCTTGTGAGAAGCTCCACCTTTGCGACAGCCGCTATGGAGGCGAGCGCCTCGCCCCTGAACCCGAGTGTCGAAATAGCGTCTAAGTCTGTCTGCGCTCTTACCTTACTCGTAGCATGACGAAGAAAAGCATTTCGCACATCGTCACGCATAATCCCGCAGCCGTTGTCAGTGACACGCATCATTGAAATACCGCCGTTCTGAATTTCTACGGTAATGGCTTTTGCTCCCGAATCTATCGAGTTTTCTACAAGCTCTTTGATAACAGACGACGGCCTTTCCACCACCTCACCTGCCGCAATAAGTTCCGCTACGTGCTTATCGAGTACGTTTATCCTTCCCATTGTCACACCTCTGCTTTCATTCCATATTAGTCTTTTCTTTTATCAAAGCTATGAATTCTTCATAGCTGCCCTTCGTAAAACGATCTTTATATAATCTTATAACAATATTTTTATCCGTATCAAGGTATATTTTATTACCGTCCTCACGAAATCCTTTTATTTCATCATAAGTGTTTTTTATGATCATATTTCCGTTTGTTGTGATTATCCCGTCATCAGTGAGATCTATGGTGCGAGTCCAGTTTTCTCCACCCGTCAATTCGGCAAGCTTCTTGTATTGAGCCTTGTTTATGATCCCGAAGCGTAACGAACGGAAAACACAGAATGCACCAAGCACTAAAAAGTATGCTCCGAACCACTTCTCGCTTAAATCGCTCAGCAGTAAAGTAACGCCCATAATAAACATTACTAATGATAATACTATCCAGAATATGCGGAATCTTCCTGCTATACCTTTTTTCCTGCTTTCCCTGCACCAATCCAGATACATTTCTCTTGTAACGGCAAATTCATTCCTTATCACGATTCACACAGCCTTTTCAGTTCATAAAGCTTATTGAGAGCCTCTATCGGGGTCAGCGTATTTACATCGAGATCACGCACAAAGTCGCTTACTACGCTGTTTTGCGGTTCTATCAGCGAAATCTGTGCAGGCTCATCCTCTATGACTTCTTTTTTCCTCTTTTTTGGGCGTTCGGTTTTTTTGCCGTTCTCAAGGTCTTTCAAAACAGCCTTTGCCCTGACGATAACCGATTCAGGCAACCCCGCCAGCTTTGCGACCTCAATACCGTAACTGTCGTCAGCACCTCCGGGGACGATCCGTCTTAAAAATGTAATATCGTCGCCTCGTTTTTTGACGGCAATATTGTAATTCTTAACACCGTCCAGCAGCTCTTCAAGCACGGTCAGCTCGTGGTAATGTGTGGCAAAAAGCGTTCTTGCGCCGAGAGTTTTCTTGTTTGCAACATACTCCAGCACAGCTCTTGCGATACTCATTCCGTCAAAGGTAGATGTTCCTCTCCCTATCTCATCGAGGATAAGCAGACTCTGAGAGGTTGCGTTTTTGAGTATCTGAGCTACCTCGTTCATCTCCACCATAAATGTAGATTGTCCGCTTGCAAGATCGTCGCTTGCTCCCACTCTTGTATAAATAGCGTCCGTAACGGATATGACCGCACTCTGCGCGGGAACAAACGAGCCTATCTGCGCCATAAGGACAATAAGCGCCGTCTGCCGCATATATGTAGATTTACCTGCCATGTTTGGTCCTGTTATTATAGCAACTCTGTTATCGCCGCTGTCAAGTTTTACATCATTCGGAACAAACGGTTTGTCGCTGCTGAGAAGCATCTCCACCACAGGGTGACGGCCGTCTTTTATTATGATCTCTCCGTTCATGTTGATCTCGGGTCGGCAGTATCTCATATCGGCGGCAACAGAAGCAAGAGAGATAAGCACATCAAGCTGCGCCACAGCTTTGGCGGTTTTCTGTATCCTCTCAAGATTCTCTGCTACTTTATCCCTTATCTGCACAAACAGCTGATATTCGATCGTTACTGCCCTCTCCTTTGCACCGAGGATCGTTCCCTCCTGTTCCTTAAGCTCGGGGGTGATATATCTCTCGCAGTTGGTGAGAGTCTGCTTTCGTATAAATGTATCGGGTACAAGATTTTTGTATGAATTCGTTACCTCTATATAATAACCAAAAACTTTGTTGTAGCCTATTTTAAGCTTTGGAATTCCCGTCTTTTCTTTCAGGTCGTTTTCCAGCTTCGTGAGAAAAGACGCCGAATTATTCATGATAGAATTGAGATAATCTATTTCGTCACTGAAACCTTCCTTTATCATACCGCCCTCACGAACGGAAAACGGCGGAGATTCCACCACGGCGTCGTCGATCAGCTCTGTCAGATCCTTGAGCAGATCAATATCATCACGTATACGCACAAGCAGCGTGGACTTCACATCGGATATACTATGTTTTATCTCAGGCAGTCTGCTGAATGCCGAGCATAACCCTCTGAGATCTCTTGCATTAGCCGAACCGTAAACGATCCTTGTCATCAGTCTTTCTATATCGGTAACACCCTGCAGCAAGGCGGCGGTTTCTCCCCTGAGGACGGCATCGTTTACAAGCTCCTCGACTGCATTCTGCCGTCTGATGATAGCGGCGCAGCTGAGCAACGGCTGTTCTATATACCTTCTCATAAGTCGCTTGCCCATAGATGTCTTTGTGTGGTCAAGCACCCACAACAACGTACCCTTCTTGTCCTTGGAACGCATTGTTTCGATAAGCTCAAGATTTCGTTTTGTATTGAAATCTATCCGCATAAATCTGTCTTCGCCGTACAGTTCCGGCAAAGATATGCGTTCGAGTCCCGTCATCTGAGTCTTTTTCAAGTACCGCAGCAGTGCGCCTATCGATCTTGCAATACCTGTCTTGCCGTCAAGCCCTACGCTGTCGAGGTCGGGCTTCTTGTAATGCTCAAGCAGCAGCTTTACGGCGCTGTCCGCATCGTAATATTCGTCCTCAAGCATTTCAACTGAGGCTTTCATCTTATCCTTAATAAACGGAATTATCGACTTCAGTTTATCGACCTCGCCGCCTATCAGAAATTCAGACGGATCAAATCGTGCAAGCTCGCCCAATAGCTGTGCGCCTGATTTTGAATATTCTGCCTCTGCCGCACATAACTCTCCCGTGGAAATATCGCAGAATGATATGAAGTGCTTTTTGCCTGACGTATATATCGAACAAATATAGTTATTCTTCGACTCATCGAGCATACTGTCCTCCATAACAGTACCCTGAGTTATCACACGGATAATATCACGCTTTACAAGCCCCTTTGCCGTAGCAGGGTCTTCGGTCTGTTCGCAGATAGCGACCTTATAGCCCTTTGAAACGAGCTTTGCTATGTACTGCTCGCAGCTGTGGAACGGCACGCCGCACATCGGAGCACGCTCCTCCTGCCCGCAGTCTCTGCCCGTTAGGGTAAGTTCAAGCTCCTTTGACGCAGTTATTGCGTCATCGAAAAACATCTCATAGAAATCGCCAAGTCTGAAAAACAGGATACTATCCTTGTTTTTTTCTTTTATCTCAAAATACTGCTTCATCATAGGTGATAATTCTGCCATACTTCCACCTCCTCTTTATCTTAAAATATATTTAATTACAGCCGCTGCAGCCCGAGCAGTTACCCGAACAGCCGTTCGAAACAAAATCTGTTGTATCGGGGTCTTCGCCCTCTGCGCTGTTCTGGATTATTGCCACAACTCTTTGAAGCTTCGACTGAAATTCCTGCTTTGCGCTGCTGTATGCAGTCATATTCTCATTTTGCATGATCTGAGCATACGTTTTACGCAGCACAGCGTTCAGCTCTCTGAGCTTTGCCATATCCCGTTTTTCGTTAGTTGCCTCGTCATCTATTTCGATCCTTGTGGTATTGTATGAATCTATTAGCTTCTGAAGCTCCGTATCGTTTTCGCTCGTTTGCTCTGCAAGCCGCATTTTTATATATGATTCATCCTGCTGAAGCTCTCTTCCCAACTGTCTTGCAAGTTCTATTATATCCATAGGAAATTATCCTTTCTTATTTTATTGTGCAAGCTCTCCCCGTAATATCCAGTTCCTTGCCTCCGTAATTTTAACATCGGCAAACTCGCCTACAAGGCTTTCGTCACCTGCAAATTCTACTATTATATTGCCGCTCGTCCTGCCTGCAAGTATACCTTCCTTGTCCGTGGCGTTCTCCACCAGTACACGATATGTGCTTCCAACCATTTCGGCACATCTCTTTGCGGCGATCTCCTCCTGAACTTTCAGCAGCTCGGAGAACCACGCCGATTTTTCCTTGGCGGTGAACGGATCTTCCATTTTTGCGGCAGGCGTACCTTCTCTCGGAGAATAAATAAATGTAAAAAGAGAAGTAAATTCTACTTCTTTGACCAAAGATATCGTATCAAGAAACTCCTCGTACGTTTCTCCCGGGAATCCGACTATTACGTCGGACGTAAGACTTAAATCTTTGATCTTCGCCTTTGCATAGTTTATAATATTGAGATATTTTTCTCTGCTATAGCTTCTGTTCATCGCTTTAAGCACACGGTCATTACCCGACTGGAACGGCAGATGAAGATGCGTTGAGATATGCCTGCTTTCAGCTATAACATCAATAAGCTCCTTTGAACAATCCTTCGGATGCGATGTCATGAACCTGATAAGATAGTCACCGTCTATCTTGTCTATCTCACGCAGAAGATCGGCAAAGGTAGGTTTTCCGTCCAGGTTTTTTCCGTAGGAGTTGACATTCTGTCCAAGCAGGGTGATCTCCTTGTAGCCCGACTCTATCATCTCTCTTGCCTCTGAAACCACGTCCTCGAATTTCCTGCTTCTCTCCCGTCCTCGTGTATACGGCACAATGCAATATGTACAGAAATTATTGCATCCGTACATTATCGGCAGCCAGCCCTTGAATGTGCCGTCACGCTTTGTGGGGATTCCCTCATAAACGGTCTTGTCATCTACACCTGTTTCATACACCCGTTTGCCGTCTGTTATCGTTTTATAGAAAAGCTCGGGAAACTTGTGCAGAGAATGAGTACCGAACACAAGATTCACAAAAGGGAAACTCTTGTAAAGTCTGTCGGTCACATGCTTTTGCTCCATCATACAGCCGCACAGCCCGATGATAACGGACGGGCGTTTTCTTTTGATATTTTTCAGTGCTCCGACATTGCCGAAAACTCTGTCCTCTGCATGTTCTCTCACGGCGCAGGTATTGAAAAGAATGAAATCTGCTTCGTCGGCATTCTCGGTGAATTTAAATCCCATTTTTGCAAGCATACCCTTTATTTTCTCACTGTCCGCAACATTCTGCTGACAGCCGTATGTTCTGATGCAGGCTCTCGGAACTTCTCCTGTAGCTCTTATCGCCATAACCTCGCCCGAAAGCTCTATATAATGATCATCATCTGTAAATTCTTTGTAATTTATATTGACAGCCAATCGACACACTCCCACACAATAGTATAAATAACCCACGTTACCACAATATATAATACCACAAAATGTGTTATTCATCAAGCGTTTGATGATATTTTAACAATACGGTAAAAAATCTATCGTCGCAATGCACAAATCCGCCCCTGTTTTTTCGTCATTCAGGCTTTACCGATATCGTGTTATTGTCCCAATACAAGTACAGTAGTTTCGATATAATATAGACAGAAAAAACAAAATTAAAAGGAGGATCAGTCATGTATATATTCAGCAAAAAAAGCCGCTCAAAGATCGCCCATACCATAACCTGTCACCATATCCGTAACACCGATATATCATTTCTCGGAGGATTTGATGACAAGCGTGACGTCATAGCACACGGATACAGATTATGCCGTCACTGCACCAGAACAGACAAGCTCTACAACAAGTACAAGCGCCGTGCGGAAGACTTCTGCAAATTACACTCCATGAAATGCACTATTCTCAATGATGTGGTAAGCATAACCACTACGCATAGCAGCTGGAAGCTGATAATGCACGATTGGTTCGATGATTTCAGCCTTTATCACAAAAACTCAGTCTACTCGACATTTATTCCCAAATGCAAAAAGAACAGCGATCATACCAAACCCTCGGACACAGAAGGCTATCACTACCAGAAATTCCACAGCAAATCCGTTATAGAAATACTTGAATACATATTGAATCATGACAATTACCGCAAAGAAAACCCATATTTCCCGAAATTATACACAGCAGATATGACCACTAAAAAGAACAAAAAGAACAAGGCACACGCTAAAAAAAAGGAAAAACAAATTCAGCGGGGACAAAAGCTCAACATTGTCAGAAATCTCTTCAGCGCCCTTGAACAAGGGAAGCGTATAGTATAACAAACGTCGATGTCCCCCGGGTCTCACCTGCCGTCGGGGACGGTTCCCAACCGGTTCGGTCGGTGCTTCTGCTGCGCAGAGGTCTCCCCCGGAG
>OMYH01000003.1:49920-75847 GCA_900315255.1 uncultured Eubacteriales bacterium
CCCACCGACGCCCGCAGGAGCTAAAGCTCCACGACGTTTGTTGACGTCGTCGCTCGCTCCAATCAAGCGAGCTTGTTGGAGCTTAGCTCCTCGTTTAAAACGAACCAAATCCGACAGAAACTCTGTCGGATTTTGCTGTCAACCGTTAGAAAAAATTAGTAATCGTAGTCATACCCGTAATCGTTTTCATCATAGTAATCTTCTGATTCGCTATAACTGTCGTTTTCCGATTCATCCCAGTAATCGTCTGACTTCCAGTCGTCCTCGGTATCAGATGACGTATCTGTAAAAGTGTCCTGATCTGGATCGTAGTCAACGAAGTCCTTGATGATGACCGAAGAATTGTCAAAGCTCCAGGTTTTCTTTGCGTTTGCAAACAGAGCATTCTCGGGATCTTTTGTAACGTCAACGGTAACAATAAAACCGCCGACATTGTTTCCCGATATAGTATAGCTGCATTTGTCGCTGTCAACAGGCACAGGCACATCTGTATTATTGAAAGCCTCAAGCCTTGGTACATAATACACAAGCCACTTGCCCTTATCTCCCTTATCGATGAGCAGCGGACCGTCCTCAAATGTATAGCTCTGCAAGCCTATGATGTACTCTTCAAGGCACAGCTTGTTCTCTTTCATTGCAATCGCATGAGGAACACCTACATACCTGAAATGCCACGCCTCATATCCAATGCTTGTAATATTAGTCTTATCGTCGGGGTATCTTAAAATAAAGCCATAGTTCACGCAGTTGTCTGCAAGCCATTTGTAAAAGCCCTCTCCGTCAAGCTCTATCATTTCTCCGTCATAGTTATATGCGGCGGTATCAAAACAATACCCAGTCTGATGCTCACTAAATCCGGGCTTCGCAACATAATAGTTAGTTGACATTTCTCCGGTATGCTTGACTGACTCCTCAAATATCTTCGTCTGATCTGCCTTGCTTCTGTAAGCACTTGAGATAAGTATGCTTGTATCTCCCTGTGCGGCCTTAAAATCATCAAATAGCTTATTCATAGGCTTAAGCACGCTGTTGTTGATAAACATATCATCATCCTTTATACCTACCGAATCCGAAAGATTATCGTACAGATTAACGAGATTCTCTCCGTCTATTTTTGATTCGTACTGATAATTGACAAGGATAAGCTGCCCTTTGTTTACATTCTCATTTAAAACAGGTACTGTCTTGTATCCCTCGGGAAGGTTATTTTTGTCATCAAATGCGTTCGGCGCTATTGCGTCTGACGATAGTCCCGATACGCTGTCATATGACGACGTATTGTCTGCTACAGCCTTTGAATCAACCGCATTCTCACGGCGAACATTTATCTTGTGACCCGAGATAAGTACACAAGCTACGCCCGAAACAAACACCACAAGAACGATCATCGCCAAAAATCCGCTTGGTATAAGTCTTTTTTCTTTTTTATTCATGCTTTCACCTCCGGCAATAAATTATCGCAATATTCATATTTTGATCTTACGGAAAGACTTCTTTCCTCTCTTCACAACGATCTCACCCTTTGAAGCAATATCGTCCTTCGTGATAAGATATGCAGGGTCGCCTATCTTTTCTCCGTCAACAGTTACTCCTCCCTGCGTAACATTTCTCCTTGCCTCACTCTTTGACGGTGCAAGAGAAGCCTTGACAAGCAGATCTACAATATTGATGCCGCCGTCTGTAAAATCATCGTCTGCAAGTACAGTCGTGGGGATATTATCACTGTCTGCACCGCCTGCAAAAAGCGCCCTTGCTGCCTGCTGAGCCTTCTCTGCTGCTTCTTCTCCGTGAATCATTTTCGTCGTTTCAAATGCGAGGATCTCCTTAGCCTTGTTGAGGTCTGCGCCCTCCAGCTTTTCAAGCTCGGCGATCTCCTCAAGCGGCAGGAATGTGATCATCTTTATGCACTTGATAACATCTGCGTCCCCGATATTTCTCCAGTACTGATAGAATTCGTACGGAGATGTTTTCTCTGCGTCAAGCCAGAGTGCACCCTTCTGGGTCTTGCCCATCTTCTTGCCCTCGCTTGTGAGAAGCAAATTTATCGTCATAGCGTATGCGTCTTTGCCGAGTTTTCGTCTGATAAGCTCTGTGCCGCCAAGCATATTGCTCCACTGGTCATCTCCGCCGAACTGCATATTGCAGCCGTATTTCTGATACAAAGCATAGAAATCATAGCTCTGCATTATCATATAGTTGAACTCCAGGAAGCTTAAGCCCCTCTCCATTCTCTGCTTGTAGCATTCTGCGGCAAGCATTCTGTTTACGCTGAAATGCGCACCTACCTCACGCAGCAGCTCAACGTAATTCAGATCAAGCAGCCAATCGGCGTTATTAACCATAATAGCCTTGCCTTCGGAGAAATCTATGAATTTGCTCATCTGCTTTCTGAAACACTCGCAGTTATGCTCAATGGTTTCTTTTGTGAGCATCTGTCGCATATCCGTTCTGCCCGAAGGGTCACCTATCATACCCGTGCCGCCGCCTACAAGCACAATAGGTCTGTTTCCTGCAAGCTGCAGCCTTTTCATAAGGCAAAGCGCCATAAAGTGTCCTACGTGCAGACTGTCTGCTGTCGGATCAAAGCCTATATAGAAGGTAGCCTTACCTGTGTTGATAAGCTCTCTTATTTCATCTTCATCTGTTACCTGGGCAATAAGTCCTCTTGCCTGTAACTCCTCGTATACTCCCATGATCTCAATCCTTTCTTTAAATGCCGTTGTGGAAACAGCACTGATATAAGACTCCATAAGTCTATAATATAACTCTATTGTATTATAGCAGGATTTTTCTTTGAATTTGTTACTAAATTGTTACAATTATGCTGTATTTATTAAAAAATAGATATTTTTCTTCGTTTTTTGTAATCGTATCGTATCATAATTCTGATAAACAAATAACATCGCCCGTTTTTACGGACGATGCATAAAGATTTACTTAAAAGACGGCTTATGTTCACTGAACGAAATTTCCCCGCTGTTGTCGTCTATCACAACATACCAGCCCTTTTTCAGCCCTGCGGGGGCCTTGATCTCTTTTTTTTCGAGTGCGAACATTTTTTTCTCTTTATCCATGCAAATAACATATTTTCCGTCAATCATGTCCACCTTCAGGATCATTGTCATACCTCCTGTCATTTAAATTGTGTCAATACACTGTAATCTGCTCCGTCACTTGCGATGACTATATTTCCCGAATAGTCGGTGCGGTACAGACTGCAGCCGTAATCTAAAATTCTGCGAACGACCTTATCATCGGGCAGATAATCGGTCTGTTCAACGCTTATCACAGCATCACGAGGGTCGGCAGCCCGCAGAAATTCATCTGTAACCGAGTTTTGCCTTCCCTGTCGGGCGGTCAGCATAACATCACAGCGAAGCTCTTCGCCGCTGTCAAGCATATCGCTTTGCGAAGTTTTTGAAGTATCACCCATAAACAGCATCGCAAACTCTCCGAAGGACAGCCTTACCGCTAAAGAACTATCGCTCGGACTGTCACACTGCCTGCAAGGGGCGACTATCTTCAGATCCATCTCTCCGAATGAGATCTTGTCGCCGCTTCTCACATACTCCACGGGAACGCTCTTTTCGCCGAGTTTTTTCAGCAGCTCTCCATACTCATCAGAGGTTTCACCGCTGCCACACTCGCAGGTGACAAACCTGTCTATCCAAACATTGTCGGCAATTTTGCACATACTGCCGATATATTTTTCATCAGGACAGCTGAGTATTACCAGGTCAAGCCTGTCTATACCAGCCGATTTCAGTTTATCGGATATATCGTTCTGCACCTTCTGCATACCGCTGTCTATCAGAATATAATATCCTTCATAACGGATCAATACACAATTGGCATTGCCTGCATCGTATACAGTAACACTAAGCGGATAGCTTCTGCCTTCTTCATATATAGAGCCTGCTTTTGTCAATGCGAAAATATTTCGCCACACACCACAGACGTCCATGATATATGTAAATGACAGGAAAAGCACAGCTGTACATATAGTTATAAATATCCTGATTTTCCGTCTTTTGGATTTTAACCGCTTTCTTCCTTTGTGATTAGTCATTTTTGTTTATCTTGCGTTCTACGTTCTGCTGAGGCGTCAGAAGCACCTTTCGCGATTTGCTTCCCTCATGAGGCCCTACTATCCCCATTTGCTCCATAGTGTCGACTATTCGTCCGGCACGGGCATAGCCTACCTTGAGTTTCCTTTGCAGAAGCGAGGTGCTTGCCTGTCCTGCGTTTACTACTATATCAATAGCCTGTTCGAGCATGGGGTCTGCGTCGTCAAAATCATCGTCATCTCCGCCGCCCGACTTAGCCGCTCCCTTCAGGTTAATACTCTCCTCTGCAATACGTTCGATCTCCTCAACAATACTGTCGTCATATTCCGAAGCAGCGTGCTGCTTGATGTAATCCGTGACTGCCTCAATATCTGCGTCGGACGAAAAGCCTCCCTGAACTCTTATCGGCTTCGGTGCCTGCACGGGCTTATAGAGCATATCGCCCTTTCCTATAAGTTTTTCGCCTCCGCCCATGTCAAGAATGGTTTTTGAATCCACCGCAGACGCAACCTTCAGTGAGATACGGCTCGGAATATTCGCTTTAATAACACCCGTGATAACATTAACGCTCGGTCGCTGCGTAGCGATAACAAGGTGCATTCCGGCAGCTCTCGCTTTCTGCGCCAGACGACATATAGACTCCTCCACCTCGCCGGGCGCTACCATCATAAGATCGGCAAGCTCGTCTATCGCTATTATGATCTTTGGCATTTTCTTTCTTGCCATAGGCGGCAGATACTCTCCGTTTACGACCTCGCCCTTATCTTCGTCTGATTCCTCCTCGTCGAAATCCTCATCGGGATAATCTCTGAGATTCCTCTCGACCATAGCGTTGTAGCTGTCAATATCCTTAACATTATGCATGGAAAATTCGTTGTAGCGCTCTTCCATTTCTTTAACCGCCCAGTTAAGCGCACCGGCTGCCTTCTTCGGATCGGTCACAACAGGTACAAGCAGATGAGGAATGCCCTTATATTTGGTAAACTCAACCATTTTCGGGTCGATCATCATCATTTTGACTTCGTCGGGCGACGCCTTGAAGAGGATACTCATCAGTATCGAATTGACACACACAGACTTACCCGAACCCGTAGTACCTGCGATCAGCAAATGCGGCATATCCGCAAGATCCATCACAACTATCTCATCGGATACATCTCTTCCGATCACACACGCAAGCTTGCTCTTGTGATTTCTGAACTCCTCGGAATCCATAAGCTCATGCATTGATACAGGTGTGACCGTTTTATTCGGGACCTCGATCCCGATAGCGGGTTTGCCTGGAATAGGCGCCTCTATTCTCACACCGTCAGCCGCAAGTCCGAGGGCAATATCGTCTGCAAGACTTGTGATCCTTGCGATCTTCACTCCGGGCGCAGGCTTGATCTCATATCTTGTGATAGACGGACCTCTGCAATAGCCGACTATCTTTGCTCCTACGGAGAAGCTGTCAAGCGTATCAATCAGCCGCTGCGCACTCTCCTTGAGTTCCGACTTATAACTCACTTTGCTGCGTTTACTTTCGGTCAGAAGAGAAACAGGCGGATATTGATACTTCGGCTTCGGCTTTGGCGGATCGACGTGTGAAGACGGCTTCCTTATCACATCGTCTATCTCGTTTTTCACAGGTACGGTAGACGGATCAAACTGCTTTTGACGAGGATCGGATTTCACGGGATTCTGTTTCTTCTTTGTTATCTTCTGCGCTACCTTAGATACATCGGGGGTACCGTCATCGAAAATTATGTCATCAAAGATACCCTCCGTAAGCTCACCATCAGAAAAATCGGTGACGTCCGTCTTAGTATCGTCAAGGTCTATATCAATAGTATATTCGTCTTTGTCAAATTCATCCGCCTTATCTGAGAACAGCTCATGGAACACCTCGGGATCGGCAGCAGGCAATCTGCCGTCATCCGATTCATCCGCATCCAAATAACCGCTGTCGTCGGTATCGGTTATTGAGTCAAGGTCACTGTCAAAGCTGTCCTGATCAGGCTCAACGGGTTTGCTGTCTTCGGATCCTTCATCATAATCATCATCAAAGTACGCATCATCAGCTACCTGAACGGGGTGCCTCTTTGCGTCTCGTCTTTTAATATCGCTCAACACGTTCCTGAACCAATCCGCCGCATGATCAAACAGATATGTATATATTTTTTTTACAGGTATGTCAAATGCAAACACCGCCAGTATCAGCAGTGCAAGCACAATAAGTATTCGTGCGGGAGTTATCCCGAACAGCTTCACAAAAGGTATACCGAAAATAAAACCCCATACTCCGCCGCCCCTGCAGTGTTGGGCGTCAGCCATTACCTGCCTGATATTTTTCTCCTCATCATACATAAAAAGAAATATCGCTGCATTGAGCGCCGTCACCATTCCTGCGGCAAATCCTGTGCGAAACCACAGCTTCGGGATCTTGTTATCGAGCATTTCGGCTATGGCAAGAAACAGCAGCAAAAGCGGCCAGAACAGCGCCAGAAAGCTGAACATTCCCCAGATAGTATCATGCAGCCATGCCCATACAAAATCACCCTTTATAAAGATAATTGCAGTAAGTACGACAGACGAGATAAACATTATAAGCGACCGTCTTTGGGTTCTTGCAAGTATTTCCTCATCGCTTTGTGCAGACGTCTTCTTCTGTCCCTGATTAGTGGGATTCTCTTTCTTTTCCGCAGTCTTTTTATTTGATTTCCTTTTCTTTTCTTCTGCCAAGTGCTTTCACCCCATTATCATACAAACCATTATCCAAAAGTCAGAGCCGCTCCGCTGAAAAGATTTTTTCCCGACATAAGCTCCACTGCACTGATCACAATTACAGAGATCCCCACAAGCGCAGTATATACAACAAAAATACCTGTTCTGTCCTTTGCAAGCATCCACTTGAACAGCTTTATTGCAAAGAAACCCACTATCATCGCAGCGATCATACCTGCGATTACAGCGCCCATACCGATCGTAAAGGTATCCTGTGTACCCTGAGCCGAAATAGCTTCTTTTCCCTCAAGCAGAGCCGCTGCCAATATGGACGGTATACCCAGAACGAATGTATAGTCAAGCGCTACCTGCTTGTTAAGTCCCCGAAGCTCGCCCATAGCAAGAGTAGACCCCGAACGTGAAAGTCCCGGGAAAACTGCTGCCAGGCATTGAGTCACACCGACAAAAATTGCGTCTACCGTTTTCATTCTTCTGCGACCCGGTTCTTTTAGTACGTTTGTTGATCTCGCCTTAGTATTATCCATAGCTTTGATACCTACCCACAGCAGAATACTTGTCGCAAGCTCGGCAAAGCCCGTTACCATGAAGTATCCAGAATTACCCTGCCAAACCTCTGCGAGATCCTTTCCGTTTAGTCCTCCCGAACCGGGTATCGGAACAAACAATAAAAACAGCGGCAGCAGACCTATAACAAGCATAATAAGCAGATTCTTGTCACCGTCTGTTTTGCCCCACTTGAATTTTCCGGTAAATATTTCCTTGATCAAACCAAAGAAGGCTTTTATAAGTCTGATGATCAGCTTGTAATAAACCGCACAGACCGCAATAAGAGTTCCGACGTGCAGCATTACGTTAAAAAACAGGTTGCCCTCCATATCTACACCCATAATGTGCTGAAATATAGTCAGATGTCCACTGCTGCTTACAGGGAGAAACTCCGTCAGCCCCTGCACGATCCCCAGTATTATTGCCTGAATAATATTCATACTTATGTACTCCTTTATAAGAAATTCGGATAGATGCTGTATGCAGCTCCGTTTTACAATATCAGTGATATTATTATGTATATGCCGGGATTTTCGGATTATAAAGTAATAACGAAAATCCCTTTGCTTTAGTCCCGGATCATTTCTCTGAGCTTTTTCAGCGCCAGGCTGAGATCGCCGACGCTGTCGATCAACCCCTCCTCGACTGCGCTTTTTCCCTCAAGCACCGTGCCCACGTCCATCACAAGCTCTCCTGTGGTCATCACAAGACGGTTGTACCTCTCTGCCGTGATACGTGAATTACTCGCAACAAAGTTGTTTATCCTCTGCTGCATACGCTGAAAATACTCAAACGACTGCCTGACCCCCAGGGTCAGTCCCGTTGATCTCACCGGGTGGATCGTCATAGATGCGCTCGGCGCAATGAAAGAATACTTCGCCGCAACCGCAAGCGGTACTCCGATAGAGTGTCCTCCGCCCAACACGAGCGATACGGTAGGCTTGGTCATTCCCGCCATTAGCTCGGCTATCGCAAGACCTGCCTCGATATCTCCGCCTACGGTATTCAGTATCACAAGCAAACCGTCTATCTCGCTGTCCTCTTCTATCGAAACGAGCTTCGGAATAACATGCTCATATTTCGTGGTCTTGTTCTGAGGCGGAGATTCGATATGCCCCTCGATCTCTCCTATGATCGTCAGGCAATATATCCGACAGTCACCGCCGTCGACCGTTACCGAGCCGGTTTTCTCGACGCTGTCCTCGGGAACATCTTCTTCGGAACGTTTTTTTGATGAGCGCTTCTTTGTTTCCTTTTCCTTTGAAATAATATCACCGTTACTGTACATAATACACACCTCGTTACTATCATTCCACAAAGTGGTACTATCATACATTCTACATTATACCATTATTAACAAAATGATACAAGATGTTAAAATAAAAAACATTTAAACTTTTTTGACGTGTTTTTTGTAACAAACCCGTCATAAATTTGTGATAGAATGAAATTATTAATTTAAGGAACCACTGATTAAATCACGTCCTTCGGACTGAGCACCAAATTTGCTTGCATCTTTTTTTCAAATTGCACTCAAAATCCTTGAAATACGTCACGAGCTTTAAAGTGAGAAACATATATAATTCTGAACGCGTAATACCTGCAGGCGTTCGCCTGCCTAAAAATCTGACGGCGCAACTTCGGCGCTCGATTTAATCAGTGTCTCCTTAATTTACTGTAAAAGCATATTAATAGATCATTTTTCTATTATGCAATTATATTTTTAAGCAATTATTGTATGCTAAAGAAAATAAATTTAAGAGGTTTAAAAAATGACGGATATAATAATGCTGATCTCCATTATAATACTGGTTGTCTTCTCGGCATTCTTCAGTTCGATGGAAACAGCGATAAATGCGTGCAGCCGCGCACGACTGCAAAATATGCAGGAAAATGAGGTTAAAGGCAGTTCAACTGTACTGAAATTCCTTGATCAATATGAAAAATCGATAACAACGCTTCTGATAGGCAATAATATAGTCAACATCGGCGCTTCGGCGATCGCTACCGTACTATGCACAAAGATATGGGGCAATTATGGTGCGGCGATCAGCACGGGCATACTTACGCTGATAATACTTACCTTTGGTGAGATCATACCGAAATGCTATGCAAAGGAGAACAGTGAAAGGCTTGCTGTGCGTTTTTCGGGGATAGTTTATTTTTTGATGATACTTCTTACTCCTCTGTCCGCCTTATTCATCAGGATCAACGCTCTTGCGATGAAGCTGTCGGACAATAAAGACAACACGCCGTCTGTGACAGAGGACGAGCTTAAGCTCATCATAGAATCTATCGAAGAAGAGGGCGTGCTTGAAGAGGCAGAAAGCGAGATGGTACAATCAGCGCTGGAGTTTGACGAAAAGACAGTCCTTGACATACTCACTCCCCGTGTTGATGTACTTTCGATTGATGTAGACGATGATATCAAAGACATCACAAAATCTATCATCAGCGAACGATATTCGAGGATACCCGTATACAAGGACAGTATAGATAATATAATCGGAATCCTTCACACAAGAGATTACCTTGAAATTCTCGCCCAAGGCAAAAAGCCCGATATCCGCAAACTCATTCAGCCTCCGTTTTTCGTATATAAGACGAGGAAGCTTTCAGCCCTGCTTGCAGATTTCAAGCGAAAGCAAGTCCACATAGCTATTGTTGCCGATGAATACGGCGGTATGCTGGGGATCGCTACCATGGAGGATCTTCTTGAAGAGCTGGTCGGAGAAATATGGGACGAGGACGAAGAAATTGAACAGCAGTGCAGGAAGCTCAGCGACACAAGCTATGAGATAAGCGGAGATATGCCGCTTGACGATATGCTGGAGCTTTTCGATATTCCCGAAAAGGACGTTGAATCCGCAAGTAAATCTGTCGGCGGATGGGTCTTTGAAAATATGGGAATAATTCCCGAAAACAACCAGAAAGCAGAGATAAACGGGCTTAAGATAACCGTCAAAGACGTAAGCGACAACAGGATCAACAAACTCATAATCAGCAGATATGCAGAAAATTCTGAATAAATAACATCACCGCTGCTAAAAATAGTAACGGTGATTTTTTTGCGTAAAACGATGAAAATATTAACGCTGTTCCTCTTGGGCGGAACAGCCTACGGAATAATTGAGCTTCTGTGGAGGAGCTACACTCACTGGAGTATGCTACTCACAGGCGGACTGTGTTTTTTGTTAATGTATTCGGTATACACAAAGCATACAGATATGAATATATTCAAGCGGTTTCTGTGCGGTTCAATGATCATCACAGCCGTTGAATTTCCGCTCGGACTGATCCTCAACTCCTGCCTGAAGCTCCATATATGGGACTATTCAAATCTGCATTTTAACCTGTTCGGGCAGGTATCGCTGCTGTACAGCTTTCTTTGGGGATTACTTGCCGTTCCCGTATCATATTTGTGCATAACGATAGACAAGCTAATCCTAAAACACGAAAAAGATATATAATCAAACAGACAGCCGCAAAAATACGACTGTCTGAATTTTTTATTCATCTGCAGGACTCTCTCCTCCGCCGACATCGACAGATCCGCCGCCGGAATCTCCTCCACCGGGAGCTGCAGGCTCTACGCTTGTTCCGCCGCCCGAATCTCCTCCGACGTCAACACCTCCGCCCGGTGAAGCAGGCTCTTCTACCCCACCCGAACCGTCGTCGGGTTCATAGTAACCCGAATCATCTTCATCGTCATAAGGCTCTTCGACGTCTGCAGGAGCAACATAAGTATTGTCCTCCTCGGACGTCGTGGGAGCAGGCTCTTCGTTATAGTAGGTATAATAATCCTCCGATTTTGAAGTTACCTGCTGCTCGGCTACCATATTTGCCTGGTTTGCAGCCTGGAGATCGCCCCATGTTGTATACTCCAGATTATAGCCGGAATGATACGTACAATACAATGGGAGATTACTCTTGTTATAATATCCGTAATGTCCCGCACCGCAGAAGGAGTTAGCAAGCAGTCCAGTATACGGACAATACTGTGCAACAATAAGTCCGTCCGGGAATTTATATTCCTTCGGCTCTTTGCCCTGGAGATACTGCTCCATGAGCACCTTCCACAGCTTTGTTGCGATGGTGGTATCGGGAACGGTAGCAGGAGTATCATATCCTGTCCAGATAGCTGCGGCACAGTAGGGCGAGCAGCCGCAGAACCAGCTGTTCTGATCGGCATCGGTAGTACCTGTTTTACCGATGATATCCCAGCCGTCGATACGTGTTTCACCTGCGTTCGTGCTGTGGCTTGTCTGAATGTTATAGTTGAGCAGCCTGTTCATAATAGCGGCAGTTTCTTCTGTCAACGCCTGAATAGGATCCTGCTCTCTGTTATCAATAATTACGTTATCGTCCGCATCGGTTACATAATAGTAGGTATACGGCTTATATGACTTACCGCCGTTGCCAAGCAGTGTATATGCCTTGCACATCTCACGAACGGTAACACCTCCGTTGAAACCACCGATAGACAAACCTGCCATATTCTGCGAGTCTATCTCAAAATTAAGGTGAGTCCAGCCGAGTTTATTTGTAACATAGTCATAGCTGTATCTTACGCCGTCCTGACCGTTGGGGTCAACAAGATCCTTGAGGACGTTTGCAACCGTTGCGTTTGCCGAGATCTCAATAGCGTCGGGCAGCAGCATATCGCCTCTGTATCCCATATACCAGTTGTTAGGACCTGCAGCGCCCGTATCAGGGAACCATGCATCGATCGGTACGTCGTGTACGATCGAAGAATAATAGAGATTACCGTTGTTTATAGCAATAGGGTATGCTGATACACCCTTAATTGTAGAACCGGGTTGGAGTGCTGAATCTGTAGCTCTGTTCCATTCAAGATTACCTTGTTTCGGCTTATTTGATCCGACTATTGCAATTACCTTGCCATCATAATCCATCATACAGAAACCGCATTCGAGATCCTCATATGCGCCCGGTGCAAAATACGGGTATTTGCGTATGGTTTCTTCCATCTGCTCCTGAACCTCAAGGTCCATAGCGCAATACACTTTGAGTCCTTCGGTATAAAGCTTATTCGAAGCGGCAGTTTCACTAATATCGAGATACTCCGCAAGATCCTCTGTAAGATCGCTGAAAACTGTTTCTATATACCAGTTCTGGATCTGATCTATCTCTACCTCTTCTGTTTCTTCTTCTATATAGGCATTCGGATCAACAAACGTCATTTTCTCCGATTCGTCCATTGCCTTTTTGTACTCTTCCTCGGTGATCTTGCCCTGATCGAGCATTACCCAAAGCACGTCCTCACGACGCTCTTTGTTATTCTCAGGGAAGTAAAGCGGATTATATTTGCTCGGGTTCTGTGTGATCCCGACAATAGCCGCACACTGTGCAAGCGAAAGATCCTTAACATCTTTATCAAAATATGCCGTGGCGGCCGCCTGTATTCCGTTGTTGTTGCCGCCGAAGTTTACCGTATTCAGGTAGGATTCGAGGATCTCATCCTTCGTGAACTCACGCTCCACGTTCAAAGCACGGAATATCTCTTTGAGCTTACGGTTGATACTAACCTCGTTATCGCTCGTGATATTCTTGATAAGCTGCTGTGTGAGCGTCGATCCACCGAACTGGGAACCGCCTGTTGACAATGTAAGTATAGCACCTGCTGTACGGTACCAGTCGACACCGTGGTGTTCATAGAAACGCTTATCCTCGATTGCGACGATAGCATCTTTCATATATTTCGGAATATCGTCAAAGTCTACCATGACACGGTTTTCCGATGTATACAGACGCATATACTGTTCGGGAACTCCCGATTTGTTATAAACATAAATATAGCTTGTTTCGTTAAGCTTTGCGCTGTGCAAATCTATACCCGTAGGTTCTCGGGCAATGCTGGCAACGTATATTACCATAGAAACACCAATTATAATTCCTGCAACGATAAGTATTGAGAGCATTGTATAGAACACTCTCCAGATCGCAAGGAAAAAGCCCTTGACAGCAGTACCTATAATATTCGGCTGCTCAGGGGCGGGTGCTTCCGAAATATCCGTATAATCTGAAATATCGGTTTTTCTCATCTTTATGCCTCCCGAAAAAACTCTGAATGATGTTAGCCTGAATAACACTTTAAAATTACACTTTTATTATTATATCATTAATCGTATAAAAAATAAATATGCTAAATTCTTAAATTTAACAATTTTTTTTAACCTAATTGTGCAAAATAACAGAAATATCTTTACAGTATAAAAACTCACTTTTTGCTGATAATATAGCAAAGGAGAGATTTTATGAAAAAGCTGATTACAATTACGCTTCTTATCATCGGACTGTGTACTGCAATAAACATCACTGTTGCTTCGGCAAAAACAGAACCGTCAGCTCTGTCCGGTACAAGAGTATATATAATAAGAGAATATAACGGACGAGTTGCCTGTTTTGAAGAAAACGCAGCAAAGCCGTTTCTGACGACCGATGTCCGTGTGCATAGCCTTCCTTATGCCGATCAACAGCTGCTCAGCAACGGGATATATATTTCCGGTGCAAAGCAGTTGTCCCGGGCGTTAGAGGACTACAAGACCTGATCACACCGCATATATATTAGTCTCCCACGACGGAAGGTATTTATGATGTCTGATGTAAATCTTGTATCCTGGGTTGAGCTTGCGGATATATAGCGGCAGAGTAAAAATATCGCCCGCCCTGTGATATGCGGATACTGCAAGCTTCGGCTTATATTCAGCAATAGTGCGTTTCATGCCTGTCAGAGTTTCGTATTCCGCACCCTCAACATCCATTTTGACATATGAAAAGCTTCTGCCAAGACTGTCCACGGCAACTGCCTCAACCTCGCTGCCGCCGTCACTAAAGCATGACATTCTCCCTCCCGTGCCGCTGAAATTCATTATACAATCGTTTTCCCACGAAGCATACGGATACAGAGTGCATCTCTCTAAACCGCCAAACTGTTTTGTAAGCTTTCTCATATTCTTCTTATCAGGCTCAAAAGCGGTGACCGAGGAATACTTTCCGTTTGCATAGTTTAAAAACTCCGCTATAGTATCTCCGTCATATGCGCCGAGATCGAGATAATCCTCATGTGCGCTCAGCTTCAGTATATTCACAAAAAGTTCGTCCCGATCTGACTCACACCGTCTCAGTATTGCAGGCTCACCGCTCAGACGAAAATTCATCACATCAAGGAAAACGCTCCTTGACTTCTCATCGGCAAAAAGTTCATACGCTTGTTTAATACTGTCAATATTTGCCATGACAAAATCATAGTCGAACAGACCGCTTCCGAAAAGTGGCACATCGGGCACAAGCAGCGTGTGTTCACGGGAGATATTCTCTATTCTTTGCATGAGATCGTCCTTAAACACCGCAAAGGCAAGCAATATGACAGCGTCGGGATACATAGAGTGGATCTCGGAGTATGTCATCACTTTGAACCCCCGAAAGCTGTGACCTCGCACAAACTCATCGCTTGCAAATATTCCCGAGATCATGATTCCTTTCCTTTCGCATATATCAATTATCTTATCAGCTCCGTTGCCCATACCGTAGATCACGATCGGGCGGATTTCGGTTTTCAGTTTTTCAAACAGTGTATCTTCTTTTTTTATAAGTAAATCCTGCATAGCTATCCCCTCCATCATACTATTTTACCCAATATTCGTAAATCGGGAAATAACACACTTTGAACTTTTTGTAACAACAACAAAACGGACAGCCTTTCGACTGTCCGTAATATGTAGTCAAGCGATAGCATGCAAATATTGCTTAACCGTAATTAGCTTATATTGATTATCCTTCAATCGGGAACTTGTTGATAAGCTTGATGCTGTGACGGAGAATGTACATACCGTCAGCAGCTGTTACCTTCTTGCCGCCAGCGCTCTTGCCGTCAACGTCACCGTTGAGGATCTGCTGCTCGTTGAGCTTCTCAAGGTTGATAGCATATCTCTGAGCAAGAAGAGCGTCCTTAGCTGTTACCTTGCCATCGAGGTTGATATCACCATAGAAAGGCTTGAGCGGATCGGGAGTCTCGGGATCGGGAGTCTCGGGATCGGGAGTCTCGGGATCGGGAGTCTCGTCTGTAGGATCGGGAGTCTCGTCTGTAGGATCGGGAGTCTCGTCTGAAGGATCGGGAGTCTCGTCTGAAGGATCGGGAGTCTCGTCTGTAGGATCGGGAGTCTCGTCTGTAGGATCTGGAGTCTCATCTGTGGGATCGGGAGTCTCATCTGTGGGATCGGGAGTCTCGTCTGTAGGATCGGGAGTCTCGTCTGTAGGATCGGGAGTCTCGTCTGTAGGATCGGGAGTCTCGTCTGTAGGATCAGGAGTCTCGTCTGTAGGATCGGGAGTCTCATCTGTGGGATCTGTTGTGTCGTCCTCTGCGTCCTTCTCCTTAACGAAGATTGCTACTGTAGCAGCAGGATCGCCGTCCTTTGTAACTGCAATAACATACTTGCCGTCCTCAGCTACAACAGCAATTGATTTTGCCGAAACAGCGTCGGGAGAATCAGGAGAATCAGATGTTTCAACCTTGTCATAGCCCTCTTTTACAGAGATAACAAAGCTGTTGTCATTGTCGGGCATAACAACGTCGCCGTTAACTGTAACAACAACGCCGTCCATGTCCAAGCCCTTGATCTCTACTGTTACGTCTTCGTTGTATTCTTTGTCGTTAGCTGCAATTTCGCCGTTTGCATAGATGAATGTGTTGCCGGCTGCAAAACCGGATACAGAACACATTGCTACGATCATAAGCACTGAAAGAACCAAGCTCATGAGTCGCTTGTATGAACTTTTAGAAGTGTTCATCTTAAGTTTTCCTCCTTCTTTTGTCTTGTCTGCAAAATCGGTACATCGATTGTTTTCTTTGCAGACACTTGAGTTTGACTGATCTCATAACAAAATGCATGCACTTTTTTGTTATGAACCCATTTTACCACACCTTGTTGTGAAATGCAATAGAACATTTTTACAAAATATTCAAATATACGTTTCTTACAATTTCGAAATATATTTTTTACCCTTTTTGGGCAGTTCGACGTTGTTTTTGAACATCTTATGTTTAAATTGTTGTACCTAAATCATTAATTCGTAAATATTACATATATATTTATCTATTCCATGTTGCTTTTTTATTAGATTATACACCTGATTTTTGAACGAAAATTTCTTTTCTTGTAGATTTTTTACAAGACAAATGGCTCAAAACCGTATTTTTATCGGACCGCACGATTAAAACAAGATATATTTTTTCTTCAAATACAACAAATAGCTAATCATTTCAGTACGATTTTTGTTTATGTTTTACATTAATATAATAATTAATTTTCTTTTTCGATTATTCTCTGTAACTTTATTTGTTCATTCATACGAATTTTAACCTGAATTTTATTGTTTTATCACATAATTCAACAGTTTTCTGTCATTTTTACGGTATTATGGTTTTTTTATTACATTTCAGTAACGGTTTATCCGTCATACAACATTACCCTTCTGTACAGTTGACGTTCTCAACGTTTTTCCTTATAATTATACTATCTTTTAGCTGAAAAGGAATGGTTCTTTATGAAAATCACTGCAAATGATCGCACCGCTAAACGCATACCTAAAAGAGATAAAGCTCTGTTTTATTTTTCCTTTTTCGCTCTCTTGTTTGTGCTGAGCGGTATTTACGGCTTTATATATGAAACGCTCGACTGCCGCATAGACCTCGGTTATTTTGTAAAGCGGGGTTCTACATATGGTCCGTGGATACCGATCTATGCATTCGGCGGTATCCTTATCTATCTTTTATCGAACCGTCTGAAAAAACATCCCGCTGCGGTATTCCTTGTCAACTGCATTGTGACGGGGTCGTTGGAGTACATTACGGGATATATTCTTCTGCACACATTTGGGATACGCTTATGGGACTACACATATGTACACTGGAATTGGCTTAACGTTGACGGTATCATATGTCTGCGTTCGGTACTGTTTTTCGGCATATCGGGTCTGATCCTGATCTACCTGCTTGTACCGCTCATCAAGCATATCCTAACTAAAGAAAACACAAAAGCTGCTTTCTGTGTGTCTTTAGTTCTCCTTACAGCTTTTATTTCGGATATTATTATATTTCAAATACATAATTAGCGGCACAATATCGCCTGCCGTGCCAGCTTATTTAAGGAACCACTGATTAAATCACGTCCTTCGGACTGAGCACCAAATTTGCTTGCATCTTTTTGTCAAATTGCACTCAAAATCCTTGAAATACGTGATTTTTCGCACAATTTGCCTAAAAATCTGACGGCGCAACTTCGGCACTCGATTTAATCAGTGTCTCCTTAAAAAACTTGAATTTTAATCCATTCCTGATTCATGACTCCACGCCACACACTTCAAGAAGTCCCAAACTATAATAAAGAAAAGCGGCACAGTATTGCTTAACGCCTACCGTGCCGTTTTTTAAAATCTATTTACTTTATAATGCTCGTGCCGTCCATCTCTGCAGGCTGGGGTATATCCATGATCTTAAGCATTGTCGGAGCAATGTCGGCAAGTCTGCCGCCATCTCTGAGTTCACAGGGATAACCTACCACACAGAACGGAACAGGGTTCGTTGTATGTGCGGTGAACGGTGCGCCGTCCTCGTCGAACATCTTGTCTGCGTTGCCGTGGTCTGCCGTGATAAGCGAAACACCGCCCATCTTTGCGATAGCGTCTGTAACTCTGCCTACGCACTCGTCTACGGCTTCAACAGCCTTGACAGCCGCCTCAAACACACCCGTATGTCCTACCATGTCACAGTTAGCGAAGTTCAGGATTATCATGTCATATTTGCCGCTCTCGATAGCCGCAACGCACTTGTCCGTTACTTCGTAAGCACTCATCTCGGGCTGGAGATCATATGTTGCTACCTTCGGAGAGTTGACAAGAATTCTGTCCTCACCCTCATAAACCTTCTCAACGCCGCCGTTGAAGAAGAATGTTACATGAGCGTATTTCTCTGTTTCTGCGATACGAAGCTGCGTTTTACCCAAAGCCGACATATACTCGCCCAAAGTGTTTGCAAGCGATTGCGGCTTGAATGCGATAGATACATTCGGCATTGTAGCGTCATACTGCGTAAAGCATACATATGTGAGCGGGAACATACCGTTTCTTCTCTCGAATTTATCAAAATCGGGATCAACAAACGTTCTTGTGATCTCTCTTGCTCTGTCGGGACGGAAGTTGAAGAAGATAAGAGAATCATTCTCCTTGACCGTGCCGTTCTTGTCTGCTACTATCGGAATCACGAATTCGTCCGTAACACCGTTTGCATACGATTCCTCTATTGCTTTGACAGGATCGTCTGCCTGAACGCCCTCGCCGTATACCATAGCGGCATAAGCCTTCTCTACTCTGTCAAAGTTGTTATCTCTGTCCATAGCGTAGTATCTGCCTGCAATTGTTGCCACCTTGCCTACGCCGATCTCCTTTGTTTTCTCTACAAGCTGAGCTACATAATCCGCAGCGCTCGAGGGAGGAACATCTCTTCCATCAAGAAGCGCATGGATATAAACCTTGTCAAGACCGTTTCGCTTAGCAAGCTCGAGCAGTCCGTAAAGGTGAGTGTTATGGCTGTGAACACCGCCGTCGGATACAAGACCCATAAGATGAAGCGCAGAATTGTTCTTTTTGCAGTTCTCAACAGCCTCCATCAGAACTTCATTCTCAAAGAATGCGCCGTCTTTTATAGACTTGGTAATTCTTGTAAGCTCCTGATAAACCACACGTCCTGCGCCCATGTTTGTGTGTCCTACTTCGCTGTTGCCCATTTGACCGTCGGGAAGCCCCACGTCCATGCCCGAAGCACCGATCTGTGTGAGGGGATTCTCTGCAAATAGCTTATCAAGGCGAGGCGTATTTGCGGCAGCTATAGCATTACCCTCGGGAGGCGCAATACCGAAGCCGTCCATTATTATTAATATGATAGGTTTTTTCATAATAAAACTCCTGTTTATCAAACGCTTGCAGCCTTAACGATAGCGGCAAACTTTGTTGCAACGAGCGAAGCACCGCCGATAAGACCGCCGTCAACATTTTCTTTTGAAAGAAGAGAAGCTGCGTTGCCGTCATTCATAGAACCGCCGTACTGGATCGTCATGCCGTCTGCGATCTCCCGGCCGTAGAGCTTAGCAATTTCTGCACGGATAAATGCACAAACCTCTTCTGCCTGATCGTCTGTAGCTGTTTTGCCTGTACCGATAGCCCAGACAGGCTCATAAGCTATGATAACGTTCCTCACGTCCTCTGCGGATACATCAAAGAGATCGAGCTTAATCTGTCTTGCGATAACCTCTTCTGTGATATTGCACTCACGCTCCCAGAGAAGCTCACCTACGCATACGATAGGCTTGAGACCTGCTTTAAGAACAGCCTTTGTTCTCTTGTTAACTGTTTCGTCTGTCTCGCCGAAGTACTGTCTTCTCTCGCTGTGACCGAGAACTACATACTCTACTCCTACTTCTTTGAGCATACCCGTTGAGATCTCGCCTGTGAAAGCACCGCTTTCTGCCCAGTGTGCGTTCTCTGCGCCTATCTTTATATTTGTACCCTTAACTGCCTCGACAGCTGTAGTAATATCAACATAAGGAACACAAGCGATAACCTCGCAGTCGGCGTCTGCTACCAAAGGAGCGATTTCGTTAAGAAGAGCCTTTGCCTCGCTCGGAGTTTTATTCATCTTCCAGTTACCTGCGATAACTGCTTTTCTGAGTGTCTTGTTCATTAGAATAACTTCCTTTCTATATTATGCTATTGAAAACAAGGCGGAATTTTCCAACTCCGCCCTGTAATTATCTGTTATATCAAATTACTTGTCGGCGATTACTGCAATACCCGGCAGAACCTTACCCTCAAGATACTCGAGAGATGCGCCGCCGCCTGTTGAGATGTGGCTCATCTTATCGGCAAAGCCAAGCTGAATTACTGCTGCTGCGCTGTCGCCGCCGCCGATGATCGTTGTAGCGTCTGTCTCTGCGAGCGCCTGTGCAACTGCGATAGTACCCTTAGCAAGAACAGGATTCTCGAATACGCCCATAGGTCCGTTCCATACAACTGTCTTAGCTGTCTTGACAGCCTCTGCGAACATAGCCTGAGTCTTTTCACCGATGTCAAGACCCATCTGATCTGCGGGAATAGCGTTTGAAGCTACTGTTTCAACTGCGATCTCTGCATCGATCGGGTTCGGGAACTCTGCTGCAACTACCGTATCAACGGGGAGCAGAAGCTTCTTGCCGAGTTTCTCTGCCTTAGCGATCATTTCCTTGCAGTAGTCGAGCTTCTCATCGTCAACAAGTGACTTGCCGACCTCGTTGCCCTGTGCCTTCAGGAAGGTGTAGGACATACCGCCGCCGATAATGAGTGTGTCGCACTTCTCAAGGAGGTTAGAGATGACGTTGAGCTTATCTGCAACCTTTGCGCCGCCGAGAATAGCAACGAACGGTCTCTCGGGAACCTCAACAGCGTTGCCGAGGTAGTTGATCTCTTTCTGCATAAGATAACCAACAGCTGTATCTTTAATGTGATCTGTAACGCCTGCTGTTGAGCAGTGTGCTCTGTGAGCAGAACCGAAAGCGTCCATTACAAATACGTCTGCAAGAGAAGCAAGCTCCTCTGAGAAAGGCTCAAGGTTCTTTGTTTCTTCTTTTCTGAAGCGTGTGTTTTGAAGAAGAACAACATCGCCGTCCTTCATTGCTGCAACAGCTGCTTTAGCGTTGTCGCCTACTACCGTATCATCATTTGCAAAAACAACCTCTTTGCCGAGCAGCTCGGAAAGTCTTACTGCAACGGGAGCAAGAGAGAACTTCTCCTCAGGACCGTTCTTCGGCTTGCCAAGATGTGAGCAAAGGATAACCTTGCCGCCGTTTTCGATAAGTTTCTTGATAGTGGGAAGAGCAGCTGTGATCCTGTTGTCGTTGGTGATCACGCCGTCCTTAAGCGGAACATTGAAATCGCAGCGAACAAGAACTCTCTTGCCTGCTACATCAATGTCTTCAACTGTTCTTTTGTTTAAAGCGCTCATTTCTAAAATCTCCTTTATATAAAAAATCTTGTACAATTACAATACATATATATTATAACCTGTTTTGGCATATTTTTCAATATGATTTTCGTTAATATGTAAATTAATTTGCGATTTTTTAAGAACAGTTCTTAAAATATATTATTATGATCGCTCCATTTGTAATCACGCAGCTCCCCCCTGCACAACAGCTCGGGATAATCCCACTGTCTTAACACCTCATATGCGGCGATCGCCACGGAATTTGAGAGATTCAGGCTTCTTGCCTCGTCCATCATGGGTATTCTCACGGTTGTGTCCGGATTATCGAACAAAAGCTTCTCGGGCAGACCTTTGCTTTCCTTGCCGAAGAAAAGGTAGGCATTATCGGGATATTCTACTTTAGTATATATATTTTTCGCTTTAGTTGAAAAGTAGAAATAATTACCGTTATTTTTATTGAAGAAATCCTCCAAATCATTATATACGGTAATATCAAGATACTGCCAATAATCAAGTCCTGCGTGTTTGAGTTTTTTGTCGTCGATCTTAAATCCGAGCGGTTCTATCAAATGAAGTCTTGCTCCCGTCACGGCGCAGGTTCTGGCGATGTTGCCCGTATTCTGCGGGATCTCTGGTTCGACAAGTACAATGTTTAGTGTATTCATAATAATATTACCTCCTGTTTTACAAAATAGTATTATATTCCAATTTTTTGTAATATGCAAGTCCGCAGTCCGACGTTGTCGGAGCATTTGTATTTTCGATTAAAAAGGTTATGTTAACAGCGCGTAACGTCAGCGGACACTGTCCACAGGCAAAATTCTGCTTTTATTGCTTACATTATTACGCATACATTTATTTAAACGATCGGCTAACAATAATACAGGTGATACAATGAAAAGGAAGATCAAAATACCCACACTTATACAATACGCTTTAATTTTCAAGATCATAAAAAGGAGATTTATAACCATGATGAAAGAGAACAAGTCAAATATTGCAACCATTTCCACGGGTATTGCAGCGGGACTTCTTGTAGGCTATCTAAGCAAGAACCTTCCCTCGAAAAAAGCCAAACTTAAGAAGAAAGCCAACAAAGCCATTCACTCCATGAGCAATATGCTCGATACGGTAAACTATATGTTTAAGTAGTACAGAAATCACGGTACGATCGCAAAGCCGCCGCTTGAATCACAAGCCGCGGCTTTTATCCGTTGTTTTAGCACTATAACCAACTATCGGTAAAATAATTTATACATAAAGCCTATTGATTATTTTGCACTTATAGTGTAGAATTATACTATAAGTAACCCACTTACCATAATCTTGATCACATAAACTTGATTACACAGAAAAACCGAAAGGCGGAAAAACAAATGATTGAATGCTTAGATTTTTTGATCAAACTTTTAAGTGCAGGCTCTCTTATTGCAGCGATGATGTCATGGCTGCAATGGAAAGAAAAGACTTATAAATGTATCAGAGAAGTATGCGTGGCAAATACAATAATGCTGTTTCTCGGTGCTTATGAAGTTCCGATTTTGCTGAAATTGGATATAGGATTTGAACTTCTACTGTTCTATGCGATCGCATTCATAGGCGGACTCATCTACATAATAACAGCTATCGTGTGCAGCATAAGAGCAAAAAAAGTTGATCCGGAGAAGAAGCCCGACAGCGTTAGGTCACGATGGATAGAAGCAATAGTCATTGCAATACCGCTGATCATCTTTTCGGCGGTATTCATAAAAGAAATGTATCTGATACACAGCAGCGATCTGATCCTTGTATACACATCAAGAGGAACCGGCGGATTTGATTCACATACCTTTGCATATGCAGTTAATGATGATCATTGCGAAGAATTTGACATCGGAACAGATTTCGGAGGATATCGAATTGAGAGTTTTCTGCCAAAGGGTATGATAGAATCCGACAGTGAGTACCAACGCATTAACGAGCACGGAAAAAAATCAATCGTGGTCGGTAATTATTACATTGAAATTGACGGTTATGAGACACACGATCTTGTCATCTGCAAAAACAACGAATTGCTTCATCAAACAAAATACAATTCTCATTATTTCAATATTGACTGTGAATCAGTTTACTACCGTCAGTAAAGAAGACTTATTATACATATGCTTAATGCAGCGAGCTATATGTTCAAGTAAAAAGAGGTTTGCAGCTTCTGTCCTGCAAACCGTACATATCTTATCTGTATCTTCCGCAGCCTTTGCACGAAAGTTTATTTGAATCGTTCTGCTCTCCGCAGTCGGGACAGATCCATTTGCCGTCATCTTTTATATAAACCTCCGCCCCTGTCGGGTATGTGTGGTAGGTGTCGGAGCTTGGATAACCGCTTGACGCAACATTCTGCATAGCCGTCTGAATATAACCGTTTCCCATACCCGAAAACGCCCTGACCCCCATAGTCGGGATACTGTATGCCGTCACCTTGTCCGTTACGGGAGAAGTGACCAGTGTGCTGTGATACAATTCCCCTCCGCACCTGCGGCAGAAATTTGCCCTGCTGTCGTTATACGCATTACAATTTTTGCAAACCATATTATCCGTCCTTTCATTTTCTCTGATACGGATAGTATGGGCATTTTTTTGCAAATAATACAAAACAGACAAAATGCCCCGCAAAATCTGCGAGGCACTCTGCCTATGCACACATAAATCTATATTAAGGAACCACTGATTAAATCACATTCTGCGAATTGAGTACCTATCTTGCTTGCATCTCTTCGTCAAATTGATCTCAAAATTCTTGAAATACGTCAGTCTCAAAATTCTTGAAATACGTCAGTATTTCTGCGAATTTTTCAACCAATTCGCCTGAAGATCTAACGTCGCAATATAGGCACTCGATTTTATCAGCGTCTCCTTAACTATTTAGCAACAAGCCTGTTAACCTTTGAAGAACACATGACCCTGATCGTCTGTCTCAACAAGCCTGCCGTCCTCATAATTGTATATTGTCGTACCCGTCACCATCACAACCGTAACCGTTGTTCCGTCAACGCTCCATGTACCGTACTCCGTACCCTCAAAATCTGTGCTTTCGATCTGTGCAGTACCGTTGTCAAGGAGCTTCATGCCTATGTACTTACTCCCTACATTGTATTCCCATGAGCCGACAAGCTCATCGAAGTACGTTTCATCGCCGTTATTCTTGGGACTGTAGTCTATAGTTGTTTTCAGGAAGACTTGTGTAGGAGCGTCTGCATTTACAAGAGTATTGTCTATGTAATTATAGCAGCTGTCGCCGCCGTAGATAGTCACCTTGACCTGTGAGCCGTCTATTTTCCATGTACCATGCATTGTGTTGTTTATTTCAGCGGCAACTGCCTGAACCGTGCCGTCTGCTGCGAATGTCATTGCCATGTACTCATCGCCTACGTTATACACCCACTCGCCTACGATCTCATTTGCGTCGATAGAAACCTTCTGCTCTGTCTTGCTCTCCGTTTTGCTTTCTGCCTTGCTCTCGGATTTCTTTTCCTGCTTGCTTTCGGCTTTGCTCCCGGAAGACTCGGACTCTGTGTCCTTCTTGCTTGTTACTTCCTTTGAAGCCGTTTCGCTGCCGGTCGATTTGCTCTGCTCGGTCTTTGACTCAGTATCAACGTCAAAGTTTATCGTAACAGATGATGATGTTTCGTTGTCCGTCACGTTAACGGTTCCTGTGCAGCCTGATCCAATGCAAGCTACTGCTGCTGTGATCATTGTGATCGCGATTACCTTTAGAGCTGTTGTTTTCATTTTATATACTCCCTTTCAGATTAACTGCTTTAATGTTTGTTCGGTTATTTACTTGATTAATTAACCTGTTGTGAATACAATATATCATGTTTTCTTTCCTTTGTCAATACTTTTTTTAAATTTTTAAAAAAAATTTTGCGACACCAATAAAGCACCGCAAATGATAATTATTATTCTAAGTTGATCTCGTTATAAGCGTCTGCCACCATAGTCTGAAGCTCCTCGACCGAATATCTGAGCCGCTGAGCTTCGGTAAGCGTGGCGAGGATATAATTCTCACGAAAGGTTTTGCGCCGTTCATCTATCAGCTTATCGACAGCTCCTTCGGACACAAACATTCCTATCCCTCTCTTTTTGAACGCTATCCCTTCGGACACAAGGATATTCACTGCTCTGTTGACAGTAGCGATATTTATATTGTATTCCTTTGAAATCTGTGTTGTTGACGGCAGCTGGTCACCCTCTTTCAGATCGCCCATAAGGATATGATCCTTCATTCCCTCGGCTATTCTGGCAAATATAGGTATATTTTCATTGATTATGTTCATGTTGTCACTCCTATCGGTTAATTAGTCATACAGACAAGCTATTATCATTATAACAAGAGAACCATGTTTTGTCAACAGTAAACAAAATAAAAAGCGAGACAAAAGTTTGCCCCGCTTAATACTTATATTATGATCATGTTAATTAAGGAGACACTGATTAAATCGAGTGCCGAAGTTGCGCCGTCAGATTTTTAGGCAAATTGTGCGAAAAATCCGCAGGAATACTGACGTATTTCAAG
>OMYH01000019.1:0-3975 GCA_900315255.1 uncultured Eubacteriales bacterium
CAAATAGGCGGCATCGGACAAAGCCGCTGCCGCCACTATATATTTTGATTCTGTTTTGCACCGGTTTTGGTGTTTACACAAAATTTGGGATTGAACCGGAAAGATCCGTACCGTTTCGTTTGTTACAGTTTCAAGGGTTCGCCGTTTTCGTTAGTTCTTACAAGCTCGAACCAGAAGGTAGTGCCCTTTCCGAGCGTGCTGAATACGCCGTAGTTGGCTTTGTGCAGCTTAAGAACCGTCTTTACTATCGACAGCCCCAGTCCCGTGCCTATCTTTGCACTCTTGTGGGATTTATCGACCTTGTAGTATCTGTCCCAGATGTTTTTCAGCTTGTCGGGCGGAATACCCGGACCCTTGTCGATTACCTCTATTCTCACTTTGTTGTCAAAGCAGTATTGGCGGACTTTTATCTCCTTGCTGTCACCGCTGTAATTCACGGCATTGTTGACAAGGTTATAAACGACCTGAGAAATCTTGAGTTCGTCCGCATAGACAAAGACGTTGCCCTCATGCTCAAAGGTGAAAGAAAATCCGTCCTGTTCCTTCAGCTTGTTGTATCTGCCAAACATAGCCTCGATAGTGTGTGTGATAGAAAAGGGAGTCGCCTCAAGCTTCATGGTGCCTGCCTCTATCTTTGATATGTCTATCAGGTCGTTTACCAGATTTGACAGACGTGTTGCTTCGTCAATGATGATCTGAATATTCTCTGCGGTATTCTCTCCGGGGATATCACGCATGACCTCTCCGTAACCCGTGATGAGCGTCAGAGGAGTTCTCAGATCGTGAGATACATTAGCGACCAGGTCTTTTCTCATCTGATCCACCTGAGACAGCTCGTGCGTTGCATAATTCATCGTATCGCTGAGCTGTTCTATTTCTTTGTATCCCGACCCGTTGAATACCACATTATAGTTGCCTTCCGCCAGCTCTTTGGCGGTATTGTTCATGTTCTCAAGCGGATGTGAGATTATCTTTGAGAAAACAATAGTCATTACTATAGCGGCGAGCAGAAATATAAACGTAGCTATGTGCAGCTGATACCTCAGCGTCTGCATAAGACTTGCCGTAGGTGTGATCGTTGCATCGAGTATAAGCATATATTCGACTCCGTCTTTGGTGTCGAAAAGGATTGAGTAGACGATACTCTCTGAGGTATCGGGCACACCGTCAAGCTTGACACCGATAAACTCTTTTTTGCTGTTTTGTACGTCCTTAAAGAATTCGGCATGATCTACAACATCAATGAATTTTCCGTCGTTATCTTTTGTCTGGGCATAAATGTCGGTAAGATCACCCGAAACGTAGTTCCCGATAGTAAACGCCGAGTTTGCATTTGCCGTGAAACGACGTTCAAAGTGTTTCTCGCCCTCTTTTGTACACAGGAGGATACACATATCGTTTTTTATCGCAATGTAATTGATAAGCTCATCGATGTTTGGATGATTTATGTTTTCTTCAATGGTAGCTGCGCAGCTTGTAATGTTCTTTGTTTTGATCGCCTTGTAGAAGCTGCCGAGAAATACTGCCTGAAACATCCACAGCATTACAAGCATTATAAAAGAAAACGAAAAGAAACACATACTGAGCAGAGCCATAAGGGAACATCGTGATTTTCCGTCTTTAGTGTGGAGGATCTTATAAAAACAACCTAAGGCTTTCATCTTGTCTTATGCCTCAAATCGGTAGCCTACGCCGCGAAGAGTCACGATACATTTGCTGTAAGGTCCGAGACTCTTTCTGAGAAGCTTGATGTGAGTGTCGAGAGTTCTGTCATCTCCGAAGAAATCATAGCCCCAGACGTGATTGATGAGTTTTTCTCTTGACAGGGCGATGCCCTTATTCTTTACCATATAGAAAAACAGCTCATACTCCTTGGGCGTCATCTCTACACGCTGACCGTCTATTGCGACTATCCTTGCGCTGAAATCGACCTCCATGCCCTCATATGTGAATACGTCACGCTTTTGTCCTTCGTCAAGAGCCGTGCGTTTGAGTACGGCGTTCACTCTCATCATAAGCTCCTTTGGGGAGAACGGCTTAACAACATAGTCGTCAATACCAAGTTCAAAGCCGTGTATTTTGTCATATTCCTCGCCCCTTGCCGAAAGCATGATGATCGGCGTGGTGCTTCTCTTGCGGATCTCTCTGCAGGCAGAAAATCCGTCAAGCTCAGGCATCATAACGTCCATAATAATAAGGTCAAACTGTACTCTTGTGCAAATTGAAATTGCTTCCAGTCCATCGGTCGCCTCTGTGACCTCGTGCCCCTCGAACATAGCATATTTTTTTATAAGCTCTCTGATCCTGTATTCGTCGTCAACTACTAAAATTTTGCTCATAACAATTACCTTTCCTTTTTCTTTTTGTGATGTAGATATGTTAACCGATATTATAATCTCACACATATGTGAAAATCGGGTGAAATTATATGAGAAAATCATAAAGATAATAAAAAATAAATGATTTTTTACTTTAATTTGTAGTATTATTATAACATATAAAATTTAATATTGAAATACCTTTCGGAATATTTTATAATAAAATTTAGAAAAATTTCAGGAGTGATAATATGCCGATAAGAGAGATCAAAGCCGAAACAATAACGCAGAGCGTCAAAAAGCTGTTCATGGACTGCAGCTATTATATCGGGGACGATGTTATGAATGCGCTCCGTAAGGCTCAGGAAGAAGAAACAAGCGGACTTGCAAAGGACGTACTTGCCCAGCTGATTGACAACAATAAAATAGCCGCAGCAGAGGAGATACCCATTTGTCAGGATACCGGCATGGCGGTTCTCTTTGTAGAATACGGGGATAAAGTTGTGATCACAGACGGCAGCTTTGAAGAGGCGGTCGAAGAAGGAGTACGTCAGGCATACACCGAAGGGTACCTCAGGAAGTCGGTTGTGAGCGATCCTGTATTCGACAGGACAAACACAAAGGACAACACCCCTGCTGTGATCCATACAAGGATAGTCAAAGGCGACAAAATAAAGATCACCGCAGGCGGCAAGGGTTTTGGAAGTGAGAATATGTCCGCAATAAAAATGCTCACGCCGTCCGCAGGTGTAGAGGGCGTGAAGAAATTCATTCTCGATACCGTATCATACGCAGGGCCGAACCCGTGTCCGCCGATCGTTGTTGGAGTGGGGATAGGCGGCACATTTGAGAAGGCTGCGCAGCTTGCGAAGAGAGCGACTCTCCGACCGATTGATACGGAGAACAGCGACGAGAGATATGCGGCGCTGGAGAGAGAGCTGCTTGAAGCGATAAACAAGATGAACATAGGTCCTGCGGGGCTTGGGGGAAAAACATCTGCTATCGGTGTGAATATCGAAACATACCCCACACATATTGCCGGCATGCCTGTTGCAGTGAATATATGCTGTCATGCCTGCCGTCATAAGGAATGTGTAATATAAGGCTAAGCTTTAAGGAGATGAGAATATGAAAAGAATTGCACTGCCGATCACTGAAGAGCAGCTCAAAGACCTTCGTGCAGGTGACAGAGTGCTTGCAAGCGGTTATCTTTATACAGCGAGGGACGCAGCGCACAAGCGTATGTATGAGCTTTTACAGGAAGGGCACGAGTTGCCTATAGACATAAAAGGACAGACTATCTATTATGTAGGGGCAGCGCCTGCAAAGCCGGGATATGCTGTAGGTCCGTGCGGTCCGACATCGTCATACAGAATGGATAAATATGCGCCGTCACTGCTTGATCTCGGTCTTAAGGTTATGATAGGCAAGGGAAAGAGAAGCGACGAAGTGATAGGCTCCATGAAGAAAAACGGAGCGGTATATCTTGCGGCGATAGGCGGCGCAGCTGCGCTCATTGCAAAAAGTATCACAAAATCCGAGCTTATCTGTTATGAAGATCTCGGCACGGAGGCGATCTATCGCTATGAGGTACACGATATGCCGCTGATAGTAGCGATCGACTCGTACGGGGGAAATGTTTATTCCCGATGAGCAG
>OMYH01000019.1:3983-47572 GCA_900315255.1 uncultured Eubacteriales bacterium
TTTAATATAATAATAAAAGGCTGTTTGAGGTGGTAGATTTCGTGTCAACTACGCATCGATGGTACTGGTAGGGGCAACCCGATAACTCCACACTATTACACCGGCGGGCGTGTGTCTGCCCACCGTAAAAAAGAAGGACGCCCGATTTCGGACGTCCCCTTTTGTTAAGGAAAGAAAATATGAAAAGTACGGAATATTCTGAATTAATTGTCTGCCATTTCTGCTTTTCTCTGCTCAATGACCTTCTGCGCAACGTTTGCGGGAGCGTCCTCATAGCGTACAAAATCAAATGTATAAGAACCTCTGCCCTGAGTTGCCTGTCTAAGGAATACGGAGAAATCATGCATTTCTGCCATTGGTACTTCTGCGATGATCTCCTGATAGCCGCTCTCTGCAGGATTCATGCCGAGAACTCTGCCTCTTCTCTTTGTAACCTCGCCCATGATATCGCCCATGTTTCCATCGGGAACAACAGCCTTCAGAGAACCTATAGGCTCAAGCAGCGTCGGGTTAGCCTGGGGCATACCGTTCTTATATGCGATAGACGCAGCTGTCTTGAATGCCATTTCCGAAGAGTCTACCGGGTGATACGAACCGTCATAAAGCGTAGCCTTAAGACCAACTACGGGGTATCCTGCAAGAGGACCCTTTGAAATGCTGTCACGCAGACCCTTTTCAACTGCAGGGAAGAATCCCTTTGGTACGGAACCGCCGACAACTCTCTGTTCAAAGAGGAGATCTTCTCCGTCGTACGGCTCAAACTCTATCCATACATCACCAAACTGACCGTGACCGCCGGACTGCTTCTTGTGTCTGCCCTGAACCTGTACCTTCTTGCGGATAGTTTCTCTGTATGCTACCTTAGGCTGCTCCAGGATAACCTCGATGCCGTATTTGTTTTTGAGCTTTGATACTACTACGTCCAGGTGCTGCTCTCCAAGACCCGATACTACCATCTGATGTGTTTCGTGATTATTCACAAACGACAATGTCTTGTCTTCCTCACAAAGCTTCAGCAAGCCCTGTGCGACCTTGTCTTCATCGCCCTTCTTCTTCGGAGCGATCGCCATGGAGTAAGAAGCGTGAGGATAGTTGATGCCTTCAAGCGTTACCTTCCTGATCGGGGAGCAGAGAGTGTCGCCCGTGTTTGTATACAGGAGCTTCGGGATACAGCCGATGTCGCCTGCGCCGACGTATGTTGCGTCCTCCTGCTTCTTTCCTCTCGGTATCATTACCTTCGTTATTCTCTCGCTTTCGCCTGTTCTCATATTGATGAGGGGAGTATCCGAAGATACTTTACCCGAAATTACCTTAAAGAACGACAGCTTTCCTACAAACGGGTCGGATACTGTCTTGAATACAAGCGCTGCCGTTGCCGCAGAGCTGTTTACGGCTACATCTACAATATCGCCGTTGGGGTCTGAGCCGATCTCGCCGCCCTTTGAAGCAGCGTTCGGAGCAAGCCATATAAGACTGTTGAGGAACTGGTCTATGCCGTAGGTGAGCTGAGCGTCACCGCAGAATACCGGGCAGATAGAACCGTCCTTAACGCCCTGAGATACACCGAGAATGATCTCTTCAGGTGTGAATTCTTCACCCATAAGGAACTTGTCGAGAAGCTCCTCGCTTGTTTCGGCAACAGCCTCTTTAATTGCGTTGCGCAGACCTTCCAGTCTGTCGCCCATGTCGGGCAGCGGAACCTGAGAAAGCTTACCGTTTTCGTATTTATATGCTTTGTAATCAAAAAGATTAACGTATGTGTTAGCCTGACCGTTTTCTATATAAGGAACAACAACAGGGCATACGCTCGGACCAAACTTCGCCTTCAGAGTTTCAAACACACGGTAGAATCTTGCGCTTTCATCGCAAAGACCGTTTACAAAGAATACCTTTGTGAGTCCCTGCTCGTTCGCAAGCTTAACAGCCTTTTCTGTTCCTATATTAACTCCGTTCTTGCCTGATACTACGATAACGGCAGTATCCGCAGCACGCATACCTTCATAAAGTCCGCCCTGGAAATCAAGCAGACCGGGAGTGTCGATTATGTTGATCTTGTTGCCCTTCCATTCGATCGGAGCAATAGATGATACTACCGATACCTTCCTCTTTATCTCCTCGGGGTCGAAGTCAAGCACGGTGTTGCCGTCTTCGATCTTGCCAAGTCTGTCAGACGCACCTGAAAGGTACAGCATAGCTTCTGCGAGTGATGTTTTGCCGCAGGAACCGTGTCCTGCAAGAGCAATATTAAAAATTTTATTTGGTTCGTACTGTTTCAATCGGAATAACTCCCTTCAATATATAAAATGATCTGTATCCGGACATTAATAGCAATATGTATAAAATGCCCCACTGATTATTAATTATATCATGTTTGCACAAAAAATCAACGTATTTTTAATTCTTTTTATAAAATTAACTTGTTGCACTATTTTTGCAGTCCCTTTTTGTGCATTTTTAATAATGTTTTTGCACTATATATCACTCATAGTTGTATAAAGGATAAGACAATTTAAACTATTCGTGTGATGTTAGGAATTTGGTTCCGGATTGGACATGTGGAATATCTGTCGGCGCTTGCAGAGTGTGGGACTAAAAAAGTATAGACGAAACGATAAGTTTATGATATAATAAATCAGAATAGAATAAAGGAGACACTGATTAAATTGAGCGCCGAAGTTGCGCCGTCAGATTTTTAGGCAAATTGTGCGAAAAATCCGCAGGAATACTGACGTATTTCAAGGATTAGGCGAGACTAAAGATGCAAGCAAATTTGGTGCTCAGTCCGAAGGACGTGATTTAATCAGTGGTTCCTAAAGAAAAGCAGGTGAAAATATGTCTTTCCCAAAGGAACAGATCAGGAATTTCAGTATCATCGCTCATATAGACCACGGAAAAAGCACGCTTGCCGACAGAATACTCGAACAAACGAAATCGGTTGCGCTGCGTGATATGGAGGATCAGCTTCTTGATAATATGGAGCTGGAGCGTGAGCGGGGAATTACCATAAAGGCGCACGCCGTAACACTTAACTATACCGCCGATAACGGCAAGGATTATGTTTTTAATCTGATAGATACTCCCGGACACGTCGATTTTAACTATGAGGTATCACGCTCTCTTGCTGCCTGCGAGGGTGCGGTTCTTGTAGTTGACGCTTCGCAGGGCATTGAGGCTCAGACTCTTGCAAACACTTATCTTGCAGTCGACGGCGGACTGGAGATAGTTCCCGTGATAAACAAGATCGACCTGCCGAGCGCCGATCCGCAGCGTGTTATTACTGAAATTGAAGATGTTATCGGTATCCCTGCAGAAGATGCTCCGCAGATCTCTGCTAAGGTCGGCATTAATATCCATGCAGTCATGGAGAAGATCGTGTCGGATATACCTTCTCCCGAAGCAGACGAGAACAAGCCGCTCAAGGCTCTCATATTCGACTCTTATTACGACAGCTATAAGGGCGTTATTATCTATGTGCGTCTTATGGACGGACAGGTACACGCAGGCGATGAAATTGAGCTTATGGCAAGCGGAAAGAAATTTACCGTAGTGGAATGCGGTTATCTTCGTGCAACGTCGTTAGACCCCGTAGGCTCGCTTTATGCAGGTGAGGTAGGGTATATCGCAGCGTCGATAAAACAGGTTCGTGACGCCCAGGTCGGCGATACCGTGACAACAACTGCAAACCGTGCGGATAACCCGCTGCCCGGGTATCGTCCGGCTCAGCCGATGGTGTTCTGCGGAATCTATCCCGCAGACGGTGCAAGATATTCAGACCTTCGTGACGCTCTCGATAAGCTGCAGCTCAACGATGCTTCTTTGTCGTTTGAACCCGAAACGAGCGTTGCTCTGGGCTTCGGGTTCAGGTGCGGATTTCTGGGACTATTGCACATGGAGATAATTCAGGAGAGGCTGGAGCGTGAATATAACCTCGACCTTATCACGACCGCCCCGTCCGTTATATACAGAATAACGAAGACCGACGGTACCGTTGTTATGATAGATAACCCCACCAATTACCCCGACCCGTCGCTTATCGCAAAGGCAGAGGAACCCATGACAAATGCGCATATCTATGCACCGGGAGATTATGTCGGAAATATCATGGAGCTTTGTCAGGACAGACGAGGCATATTCAAAGATATGACCTACATAGACTCCGACCGTGTCGATATTCACTACGAGCTGCCGCTTGCGGAGATAATCTATGATTTCTTCGACACGCTGAAATCAAAGACGAGAGGCTATGCTTCGTTTGACTATGAGCTGAAGGATTATGCCGAGAGCAAGCTCGTCAAGCTCGACATCATGCTCAACGGCGATGTTGTGGACGCACTGTCGTTCATTATCCATGCGGATAAGGCGTATCCACGCGCAAGAAAAATGGCGGAGAAGCTCAAGGAGAAGATCCCCCGTCAGTTGTTTGAAGTACCTATACAAGCGTGTATCGGCGGCAAGATAATAGCGAGGGAAACCGTCAAGGCTCTCAGAAAGGACGTTCTTGCAAAATGCTACGGCGGTGATATCACACGAAAGAAGAAGCTCCTCGAAAAACAGAAGGAGGGCAAGAAGCGTATGCGCCAGCTCGGTACGGTAGAGGTTCCGCAGGACGCATTTATGGCGGTGCTCAAGCTCGATACTGATTGATTAATTCGCATATAATCAACACAGAAAACTTGTATAATCTCACAAAAATAGGGAACTCTTTCCTTTAATTTCATTACAGCTGTTGACATATTAGAAACAATTATGTATAATTAATGTATAATAAGTGAAGTGTACGTAAGTATGATCATGAAGGAGAGGGTTATTATGAGAAAAGTATTGAGCTTGGTATTAGCCGCAGCGACCATAGTATCATGTGTAGCTTTTTCTGCTGTAAATGCCGATGCATACGCTATCAAGGGCGATCTCAACGGCGACAATAAAATATCGTTGAGGGATGCGTCTATTGCTCAAAAGATAGATGTCGGTCTTATTACCGCTTCCTCAGATCAGATGAAGGCGGGAGACATCAACGGCGACGGCAGTGTTAATTCGCAGGATTCCCTGCTTTTACAGAAATATGTTTGTCTTGACAAGGCAACAATAGAGATGATCACTCCGCAGAAGGAGGAGCGACTCGCTTTTGTCCAGCTGATCAACGATGACAGGATCGACCGGGGTTTAGCTCCGTTCACAGTTTCCGATTCGCATCTTGAGGCAGGAACTATCCGTGCGCAGGAGTATGTCAGCACAGGCAAGGATAACCGCCCGGACGGCAGCGAGTTCTATTCCGTTCTTGAAGAATGCAACCTCAGCTATAATCCGAACGCCACTCCGAACCAGGTGTTCATCAGCGCTCTGCCCGATTGTGACGCTGTGTATAGACACCTTGTAAAGAATTACACAGGCAACGAAAAGATGTACACCCTGCTCACCTCCGAGCAGTATACAACTCTTTGTGTAGGCTGTGTGCCGAAAACAGGCAATACAGATAATTATCAGTGGTGTATTATAGTGAACTGATCCATCACGGAGAACATACGTAATAAACAATGCCGCTCTCGTTTGACGGGAGCGGTATCATATTTTAATTAGCAATGAGCAATGAGCAGTGTGCCGTGTGCAATTAGGAATGAGGAGTTAGGAATTATTGTGAGGGAACTTATTTCAATGTGCAATGTGCAGTGTGCAATTATTGTTCGAAATCACGCTGTGTTCTGTCATTTACTCAGGCTATTAGTTTATAGTTCTTAAATTCTGCAGCTAACAGATAATGACACAATATAGTTTGACTTTTTAATCCATTCCTAATTTATAACTCCTCATTCCTCATTTCTGCAAGCTCCACACTCTACTTTCCACATTTATAAAAGGTTTGCCGCGAGTTCAGAGTCAGACTCACGATAAAGCAAGTACGCGTAATACAAGCGGGCGTGTGCCCGCCGCTGTCTGTAAATATATCTTGACAAAACGGGGATTTCATAGTATATATATCTTATAGAATTATTTGGGAGTGTTGAAGAATGTCCGATGACAGTTCGGAAAAAAAGGATAAGAAGAAAAACAAAACGACATTTGCCGACCTGCTTGGCTTTAAACGCAGAGAAGTGACCGAAGAAGCAATACTCGACCTTATCGACGAGGGAGAGGAAAGCGGCAGCATAGAAGAGCATGAGCGTGACAGGATCGAGAATATCTTCGACTTCACCGACAGAGAGGTCAGCGATATTATGACTCATCGAATCGATATCACTGCGCTTGAAGATACATCAAGCCTGAACGATACCGTCCGCCTGGCGATTGACACAGGCTATTCGAGGATACCTGTTTATCATGAGGATATTGATAATATTATCGGCGTGCTGTATGTTAAGGATCTGTTGAAATATGTGCCTGCCGACTGCAATGAGAAATTTTGCCTGAAGGATATAGTCAGGAGCGTTCCTTTTGTACCGAAAAATAAAAACTGCGAGAAGCTTTTTGCTATGATGACAGAACAGAAGGTTCAGATGGCGGTCATTGTTGATGAGTACGGCGGCACGGAGGGACTGGTCACGCTTGAAGATCTGGTGGAGGCTATTCTCGGCAATATTCAGGACGAGTTCGATGACGAGGACGAGAGTATCAAAAAACTCGGTGTTAATTCGTTCTCCGTTGACGGACTGACCTTGATAGAGGATGTCGAGGAACTTATCGGCGAAACGCTCAATGCCCCCGAGGACTGCGACACGCTTGCGGCTCTGATCCTCGATAATCTCGGCAGAATACCCGAACAGGACGAACATCCTGTCGTTAATATCGGCAGTGTCACACTGACCGTCACCGAGATAGAGGACAGAAGAATTTCTAAGGTGATTATTGTCAGAAATTCTGCTGCCCAGTAGCTTTGTGCCTGAATTCGTGTTAATATATATTCATTGTGTTTCATAAGAAGACAACCCCCACACTGTGCAGTGCGAGGGTTGTCTTGCGCTAAATAGTTTTTGAAGGGTTGCTTTTTATGTGAATGACTTGTACGCTCTGTTGTAACGACCTCAGACACAGAAATCGTCTGATTCGTTGTTTGTTGATATCAATCTTGACTTGATACTAAAATTATACTATAATAAATTGGAAAAATCGGTTGTTATTACAACCAAAATTAAAAAGGAGGAAATATTTTTGCCTATAGAAAAATATTTGCCGTTACTAAGGAAAACCAGACTTTTTAATAAAATAGATGACAAAGATATCATTTATATATGTAACAGACTGAACGGAAAAATAAAAAAATGCAGTGCCGATGATTCAGTATATTCCTATGGCGATAGAATAACATCACTTCATATGCTGCTTGAAGGCGATGTGTTTTTAATGCGTGAGGACGTCTGGGGACACAGCAATATACTTGTGAAAATAGAACCCGGAGAGTGCTTCGGAGTAACGCATACTTTTATGGAGGATAATATAGTCACTTATCATGCTTTGAGCAAGCATGGGTGTGTTTACCTGATTTTAGACAAAGAGCTGATCACGTCGCCTTTTAAACAGAATTATCCCGTTCAGGAGCAGCTTATACGGAATGTAATGTCTATCCTTGTGAACAGAAATCTGTACCTTTCCGTGAAAATAGAGCATATCTCTCAGCGGAAGACAAGAGATAAGATCATATCGTACCTTTCGTTTGAGTCCCAGCGGCAGAAAACCGATGATTTCCATATTCCGTTCACCCGAAGCCAGCTTGCTGCATATTTGTGTGTAGACAGAAGCGCATTGTCAAATGAGTTGTGCAAGCTGCGTGACGAGGGTCTTATCAAGTTCGACAGGAACCATTTTATACTGAAAAATGCAGATAATTTCTAAGAAAAAACGGGGCAGTCCGAGCGGCTGCTCCGTTTTTCGGTGGGGTATTGACATCTATATTATTTTCTCAGATTATCATAATGGTATGGGTCATAGTCGGAAAAATCCTTCCCTTGTTCGTTTTCAATATCGTATTCGCTGTTCTTCCAGAACCCTTGCCCCGCGGTATAGTCCATACCCCTTTTTTTGTAAAACGCATACATAATTATAAGTATCATGCATATCAACAAAATGATCCAGAGTGCCTTTTCCATATTTAACCCTTTCGTTCAGTTGAATGTTTTTTATTCCGAATTAAAATATCTTTACTATTTTTCATATACCTGAAGCTCCGCCGTGTACCTTTCGGAAGAATAGCTTACAGCGGAAGCTTTCTGTCCGATCTCAGGGGGCTATAGATGAAAACTCTTCGTCAACCCTGTCCTGCAGCTGTGCTGCCAGAAAAGCCAAGGTCATAATCTGCAGGGTCTTTTGCAGCTTGACTTTTCCCGTTTCGTCTAAGTCGGGGATATGTGTAACCTGCTCTGTTATAAGTGTGTTTATCACATCAGAATCGCAGGTGTGTGACGTGTCGCACATATACACCGCCTTGCAAAACTCATTGAAGAGTATTTCGTCGCTTACGACATCATCAGAGGTGTCTTCCACATCACCGTTGATGTATGTCATAAGATTGATCACGTTCTCTATTTTCATAGAACGTCTGATGCTGTTGATCAGCATTATTCTGACTATCTGCCTCTGTCCGTACCTTTTGTTGATAGGAGAAGGCACCCAGCCGCGCTTGACCCAGTTCTGGATGGTCGAGGTTTCCAGACCTGTCAGCTCTCTTACCTGCGCAAGAGTAATCCCGTTTGTTAATGCGAAAAAAGGTTTTATAACATCAAATGCACATGAGTTTTTTTTGCTGTCAAATTCAAGAACCGTTCCCGGTATATATTTTATCATAGTCGTTCCTCCGCTTGTGAAGATGATATGATTATACCACACGTTCACCTGATTGTCAATTCATCAGCGAAAACTATGAATGTTTATCTTAAAAAACAGCTTAATTATTCATATATCGAAAAACTTGTTCATAAAACGATATTTATTTATTGCTTAAATAACAGTATATCATCGTCATCGCTCCTTTACTTACGATGATATGATTATATCACACGTTCATGTGACTGTCAATAGTGTTCTTGAGATTTTTTAAAAAATTTTTTTAAAAGAGGTACCAAAACAAGCATATTTCAATAATATGTAATATAGACGTCAGCAAAACGAAGCAAAGACTTTGCAGACGATCTAAATTACAATATTAGGAGGCACATTTTATGTGTAACGCATTTGGTAATAACAGCTGTACTTGGATCATTCTTCTGGTAATCATTCTCATCGCTTGCAACGGCAACGGCTGCGGCAACAACGACTGTGGCTGCGGCTGCGGCAACAACGGCTGCGGCTGCTGATCAGCAGTTCGTTAATACTTTTTTGCGGCGGGGGTGACCCTGCCGCATTGTTTTGGCATAATAAATGTAGTACCTCACAAATAACGCCCTTGGGCTTTGCTGCGAAGATGATTTCTTCTCTTGAATATTTGTGTAAAATTGCCTGAAGCAAACATACTGTTGCATTATTTCGTTATCCTGTGATATAATTATAGTAACAAAGGGGGAGAGATCATGCTCAAATTCAAAAAAACATATTTAAAGACGATCGCTTTCATAATGCTGCTGATAATGACTGCGGCGATATTCTCCGGGTGCGAACTTTCGTTTGATCTCGACAGCGCCGTAAGCGATATTGCATCAGGTTCTCTGACCGAGGAACAAACTTATACATATGATGATACAACGAGGTATTCCGACACCGCCGAGGATACACAGACAGCCTCTGACGATAATGAGGATACATCGCAGGAAGAAACAGTCGTCTATACATTCCGCAGTGAGAAGTATCTCAACGAGCATTTTGAAAAGCACGGCAGTGAATTCGGCTATGCAGACTCGCAGGAATATCTCGATGGTGCGAACAGGGTAATTAACGATAAAAACTCTCTCCATAAGCTCGAAGCAGAGGACGGCGACGATGTGTATTATCTTGAAAATACGAACGAATTTGTTATCGTTTCAAAGGACGGTTACATCAGGACATACTTCAAGCCGTCAAGGGGAATAGAGTATTACAACAGACAATAGTTTTAAGCTAAGCTGCTGTGTGCGACGGTGGGGAACATCGACGTTTGTTATACCGCAAGATGATTGCGGTATTTTTTTTATGTTTTTGAATAATCATGAAATTAAAGCCGATAATATTATCGGAGGTGCTTAGCATGGATAAAAAGTTTTTTGATGAATATTTTGACAATGACGAAGAGTACGAAGAGGAAGAAGACAGAAAGGATAAAAGCAAAGGCAAGACCATTACAAAGGGATTTTTAACGGCATTGGCGATCTGTCTTGTGGCGATAGGCGCATCTGTGTGGACTACCGTGAAGAATGTGAATTCATACTTAAACCCACAGATAACTATTACCAAAACGGAGGACAAGGACACAGACAACGATGTATCATTTATCGTTGAGGACACGCAGGTAAATGCAAATGTCAGCGGTGTGAAGAAGGATAGCGAGGATTATCTTAATGATAAGGTCGTGTTCACCTTTGAGCCTATAAACCATGCGAAGATCATTAATCAATACAGCGAAGTCCCTGTGTTCAACACTACCCTGAACGACTATCGGGCGCATACGGGCATAGATTACGAGGCTGATGTTGACGATAAGGTTCGTGCGATGTGCAGCGGAGTCGTGTCGAATATTTACTATGACGAGATGTACGGCAATACTGTTGTAGTCAAGCATTCCGATACCGTAGAGTCGTACTACTGCGGTCTTGCAAGGACGGCTCTTGTTCAGAAAGGCGAGGTCATAGAGGCGGGAACATTTGTCGGCAGTGTTTATGCCGTACCATGCGAAACGGCAGATAAGGCCCATGTTCATGTCGGAGTAAGAGAGAACGGCAAATGGACAGATCCGCAGAAATTCATGAAAACAGGCGATAATTGAGAGAAAGCTCAAAGCTTCTTCCGAGGCTTTGAGCTTTGAGTTCTATTTGTAGGTTTTTTTAGGCAGCCTTACGATGAAATGTATAATATCCTCGTCTGTTTCAACATATGCAACGCCCTTGTAGCTTTCGGCGATACGCTGTACGGTAGTGAGTCCGAGTCCCTCGTGTTTGTCCTTTCCCGAGTAATTGTAATCGAAAAAATGTTCCAGCTTGCTTATATCTCCGAAGAACTTGTTGGAAATATCAATGACGCTGCCCGAACCCATACTGTATATCTTAACATGGATTCCGTATTCTCTGTCCTTAGCCGAGCTTACCTCGTCGATAGCATTCTGCAAAAGATTGCCTATGATCCTGTTCAGCTCATATGGCTCGGGAGCAAGCCCTTTCAGATTATTTGTAATGTCAAAATACATATGTATGCCTTTGCTCTCTGCATCAGAGCGATACGCATACATCATGGCGCTGATAGATGTGTCGTATATCGGCAGCACCTCGTTGACGTACTCTGTTTCTGCAACCATTTTCGTCACATATTCCCTGCATTCATCGTATTTTTTTGCATCGATCAGTCCGTTGATAGCGTGAACATGAAGGTTGAAATCATGCCTCTGCGCCCTGATCATTTTGATGAACGACTCAAGCTCCGCCTGGTGCTGCTTTTCCTGCTCGGTCACATCTGACAGAATGGAGTATTCCACAAGTATTTTCAGCATTACAAAGCTAACGATAATATATGTGAAAGAGAAGAAAAATTCAAGCGCAAGATAGAACACAGCTTTTTGCGTAAGCTCGATTATGCCCAGCGACAGATATATTCCCAGCACGATTATGAATGTCAGCACGATAAGCGACATGAATATTATCGTTCTGTTATGACGGACCTTCGGGTCTTCGTGATGGAAAAAATCCTTCACCCATGCGCTGTTGAAGAACGATATCTTCTGTATCCACAAAATGAAGAAAATCGCAGATATAAGCACAAGATATACACTCATATATATTATTGCCGCTTTTGAACCGCCATCTGCTCTCAGTCCGATAAATGTAATGTAAATGTAATAGTTGAGTATAATTATGGTACTCATTGCGAACGTAAGTGTTTTTTCGAGTAAACCCTTGCGTAACAACAAGATCCTCAGCAGAGTCCACACTACCATCAGAGCAAGCAGCGTAATATCGGTAAACTGCCCGTCTGTAAGGTTCCAAATGATACTGCTCAGCATGACAAAGCAGACTATCATAAAGAATTCTCTGAAAGTGAATCTTGTATTAAGCCACAGCACCAGGCACATTATTACACCCACGGTAAAACCGAAAATAAGCGATACTGCAAACTGCAGCACGTCACCACCACCTTTAAAACAAAAACCGATAACCATGTACGGTTACCGGTTCTAAAACAGAATTATTTCTTCTTTTTCTCTACAGTAACTTTCTTTTCTTCGTCAAGAAGAGATGTACAGTGAGGACACTTTGTAGCCTTTATCGGGATCTCGCTGAAGCAGAACGGACACTCCTTCGTTGTCGGCTCTGCAGGTGCTTCTTCTTCCTTCTTCTTGCCGATAGTCATCAGTTTGTTGACTGCCTTAACGAGAGCAAATATAATTATTGCCATGATCAGGAAGTTGATGATCGCTGCGATAAACGATCCGAACTTTATTGTGCCGACATTGAGCGCTTTTGTCATCATCTCAAAATCGATCTCGTTGGTTTCCGGGTTAATGAATTTATTTCCGGAAGCGAGTCCTATTATCCAGTAAATTGCGGGCATGATAACATCATCGCAAAGCGAAGTAACAATACTTCCGAAGGCGCCGCCGATGATAACGCCGACTGCGAGATCCATAACATTGCCTCTGGATACGAACTCCTTAAATTCGGTCATAAGACTCTTTTTTTCTGCCATAAGGGATACCCTCTTTCGTAAAAATTATTGCACTACCATTATACAATTTTATCGGTTAAGTTTCAATAGTTTTTTTAAGAAATATAGCATAAGGAGTAAAATATTGTGGAAACAGCACAAAATATATGAACTGTTTTTTACTTCTAACTTTTTAGTTCAGAATTGTAAGTCCGAACTGATGTGGATCGGCGGTCGCCGCACGGCGACGGGCGAGTTCCGTCAAACTTTATTGTTAACAATAGACCTTTCCGCATAACAGCCTTCTCCCTCGGGAGAAGGTGGCGGCTTTAGCCGTCGGATGAGGGGGTCGGCGAGCGCCGACGGGCGAGTTCCGTCAAACTGCATTGTTAACAATAGACCTTTCCGCACAATAAGTTTATTTCTTATCGACAATCATGAAGGGGGCGGCGGTCGCCCGCCACTTTACTAAGTCATTACCCCAAGAAAAGTTTTTACGCGGAGAAGAATAACGTATCAAAGAAAGCATGACGGAATGTACCTGCGGGCGTTTGCCCGTATCAGAACTTTCCTTTGCCAAGATAGAACAGAGCGAGTGTGCCGGGACCGGTATGAGCTCCGATCACGGGACCTATGTCGGAGATCACAAAATTGGTGATACCAAAATTCTTTGTGATGGAACGTGCAAGAAGGTCTGCGTCCTCGGCACAGTCGGAATTGCTGATGAAAACTATATCGTTGCGGTCGGGGTAATAGTATTCTCCCATTTTTTCAACAAGCTTTGCGATAGCGAGCTTCCTTCCACGGGCATTGCAGTAAGGCTCGAGTTTTCCTTCGGGGCTTACTTTCATCACAGGCTTGATGTTGAGCAGCGAACCAACAACTGCCTTTGAAGCAGAAATACGACCGCCTCTTTTAAGATGATAAAGATCATTCAGAGTGAACCAGTGTGACACCTCTTCTTTAAGAGCTTCCGCATATTCAAATGTTTCTTCGAGAGAAGCGCCCTCACGCTGCTTCTGCACTGCGTAATACACCAGCAGAGCCTGACCCATCGACGCACATTTGCTGTCAACAATAAGTATTTTTCTGTCGGGGTACTCCTCCTGAAGCTCCTTAGCAGCCATCATCGAGATGTTGCAAGACGTACTGAGCGCCGACGAAAAAGCAATATATAAAATATCCATTCCCTTGTCAAGCTCCGCTTTAAAGTGCTTCAGATAATCGTCGAGTGACGGCGCAGAGGTTTTTACGTCAACGCCGTTTCTGATAAGATCGTAGAATTTCAGGTCGCCGATGTCGATAGGTTCAAGCGTAAAATCTATTGATTTTCCTGCTATGATCGCCTTCAGCGGTACTGTTGTTATGCCAAGCTGCTTTGCCAGTTCTGCCGGCATATCGCAGGCGGTATCCGTTATAATAGAAAACAATCTCATGATAGTTATTCCTCCCGATTTTTATCATATTGCTCCCGATTTCAGAAGCATAGCCGCCTTTAGTACGGCTGTCTGAGTTTTTCCGTCAAATATCCGGTTGTTCAGTATCATCTCAACAGCACGATCAACAGGGATCTTCTCAACATTAAGGAATTCGTCCTCATCGAGGCGCTGTTCGTCAAATCTTTCTATCCTGCACATATACATATGCACAGTTTCGTCGCAGAATCCCGGTGAGGAATAAGACGCTCCGAGCGAGATGTAGTTATAGCCTATCGCTCCCGTTTCTTCGAGAAGCTCACGCTTGCCGTTCTCCAAGGGAGTGAAGCCCTTTTCAAGCTTTCCCGCAGGCAGCTCAAGCACGATCTCGCCGTAGGGATAGCGGTACTGCTTTACAAACAGGATCTCGTTGTTATCGGTCAGTGCGACAACGGTAACTCCTCCGGGGTGATTGACAACTTCCCTTGAAGCAGGATTCCCGTTCGGCAGCTCTATCTGATCGACCTTCAGCCTGACGATCCTGCCTTCGTATATTGTTTCCGATGATAGTGTTTTTTCTGTAAGCTCCATAATTTTTTCCTCACCTATACCGTACAAAAACATAGGTTATATTTTTAATATGTGATAATTATCCTTTCGTCAGCTGTCCGTCCTTTCGGGGACGCCATTGTGTGTCGGGAATACTCCGAGCTTTGAACTCGGTTCGGCAATAGATACAATTACTTCTCCGTGCCGATATAATAGACTGCAAGCGCACCGGGACCCGAATGCGCGCCGAGTACGGGGCCAATCTCCGAGATGACAAAATTCGTTATACCGTAATTCTTTGTGATCGATCTTGCCAGCAGGTCTGCGTCCTCGGGGCAGTCTGCATGATTGATGAATACAATCTCGTTTCCATCGGGGTAGTAGTGTTCACCCATCTGTTCAACAAGCTTTGCGACAGCAAGTCTTTTGCCTCTTGCTTTGTATGCGATCTCAAGCCTGCCCTCGTGGTTTACTTTAAGCACGGGCTTGATATTCATGATTGAGCCGACAACGGCTTTTGCAGCGGAAATTCTGCCGCCCTTTTTCAGATGACCCAGATCGTCGAGCGTAAACCAGTGGCACACATGGTGTCTGAGAGATTTTGTAAAATCGTAGGTTTCTTTGAGCGACGCCCCCTCACGCTGTCTTTGTACGGCATAGTGCAGAAGAAGCGATTGCCCCATTGAGCCGCACCTGCTGTCAACCGTCATGATCTGCCTTTCGGGATACTCCGCGCGAAGCTCCTCTGCGGCTATTTTTGCAACGTTGTATGCTCCGCTGAGACCTGTCGAGAAGCCTATATATAACACATCTTTACCTCTGTCAAGCTCTCTTCTGAAATATCTGTCGTAATCATCAATCGACGGCGAAGCTGTCTTTACGTCAACGCCGTTCCTGAGCAGATCATAAAAGCTCTGATGACCGATATTCAGCGGACTAAGCGTGCAGTCAAAGGATTTCCCTGCGACAATTACCTTCAAAGGCACTGCGGTAATATCAAGCTTTGCAGCTAAAGCCGCAGGCATATCGCAGCCCGTATCTGTTACAATAGAAAATGAACTCATAAAAAAATACCCTCCCATTATGAGAAAAATTACATACATAAAGTATAGTACAGATACCTGTTTTCGTCAATAGAGAGGATCGTCAATTTCTGATTTTTTACAATACTGCAATTTATCTGTTTACAAATCAGGCTGTTATATGTTACAATATACTGATAAGTGATCAATTAACAATTCAGATTACCCGTGCATTATGTTAAGTGTATTCTGATTATGAAGTATATGTCAGTAACGCAGCAAGGTATAGATACAAAATAATAATTCTGAGTTCCGAATTATATAAAGAGGTGGCGATCAATATGGATGTCCATGTAGGAGATATAATAGAAATGAAAAAGCCTCACCCGTGCGGAAACAAGCGGTTTAACGTTCACCGTGTGGGGATAGATTTCAGGATAGAATGCACCAAGTGCGGCAGAGAGATCATGTCGCCCAGAACAAAGATAGAAAAGAATATAAAGAAAATCATAAGAGAAGAACAAGGGGAAGCTTAATGTTTGACAAGATCGAGATATTTGAAAAAAGATACGACGAGCTTAACGCCAGGCTCTATGATCCTGCCGTTGCGGCAGATGCCGAGCGGTATAACGCTGTCATGAAAGAGCTGAAAGAAATTGAGCCGATCGCTCTGAAACTCAAGGAATATAAATCGGCGTCCGACTCGCTTGAAGAAGCAAAGCAGATGCTTTATGAAAGCGGCGACGAGGAATTCAAAGAGATGCTTGAGGAGGAGATATCCGACTGCAAAGAGAAGCTCCAAAAATACTCCGAGGAGCTGAAAATTCTGCTTTTGCCTAAAGATCCCAACGACGAGCGAAATGTCATCATGGAGATCCGCTCGGGCGCAGGGGGAGAAGAGGCGGCGCTGTTCTGTGCGGTGCTGTTTCGTATGTACGGCATGTATGCCGAGAAGCACGGGTTCAGAACGGAGCTTATCTATGCAAACGAAACCGAGCTTGGCGGATATAAAGAAATATCGTTCATGATAAGCGGCAGCGGCGCATACTCAAAGCTTAAATTCGAGAGCGGTGTACATCGTGTGCAGAGAGTTCCCGAAACGGAGAGTCAGGGCAGGATTCATACGTCTACCGTTACGGTGGCGGTATTGCCCGAGGCAGAGGACGTGGAATACGAAATAGACCCCGCAGATCTGAAATTTGACACGTTCCGATCGAGCGGCGCAGGCGGTCAGCATATCAACAAAACATCGTCCGCCGTCAGAATAACGCATATCCCGACAGGTACGGTCGTTGAGTGTCAGGAGGAGAGAAGCCAGTTCAAGAACAGAGATAAGGCGCTGAAGGTGCTGAAATCCCGACTCCTGAACGAGAAGATACAACAGCAGCAGTCGGCTATCTCGGCAGAGAGAAAAGCACAGGTCGGCACGGGCGAGCGCAACGAGCGGATAAGAACATACAACTATCCGCAGGGCAGGGTCACAGACCACAGAATAGGGTTGACCTTGTACAAGATAGACGAGATACTCAACGGTAATCTTGACGAGATCATCGACGCGCTGATCGCAGCCGACAGAGCGGAGAAGCTTTTGAAAATTGAAAATTAAATCATAAATAAAGAAAGAAGGGTGCAGCACATGGCATTTGCCGGAATGTTTATCATATTCTTTATCATTCTGCTGATCATAGCGGGAACAATGCTTCTGATGTCGCTTATATTGCTTATAGTGGGCATTGTCAGGCATCGGCGGAAAAAGTCGGGCAAGGTGTTTTTTATCATCTCGGGCGTTCTGGCTGCGTTGGTCGTAACACCCGTACTCATGTTTACTCTGCCCGTCAAGGTGGATATTGACACTCCCGACGGCAGGGGGTATGTATGGTCGAACGGGAGAGATAAGCTTTATTCGGCGATATACAGAGGCGATACCGACGCTGTCGATAAGCTGCTTGACAAGAATCCGAAGCTCGTTTATGTAATAAAGTACGGCGATAATATGGACGGACTGCACACCGCTATGATGAAAAACGATATCGACACCGCAAAATGCATCATCGAACACGGCGGAGCGTTTGACAGCGGATATAATTTCGCCGAAAATGAATATACATATTCCCTGGAATGCTACTTTAACACATATTACATAAGAACAAAGCTTGACGATCTCAAGTATTCCGAATATGAATGCGTAAAGTTCATGATCGACAACAATGCGAAGGCGGAGTTTGCCGAGGACAGGTCGAATGCGCTGTTCTATGCGGTCAACAGTATCTGCTATGACGGTGTCATAAGCGATGAAGAGGCGGAGATGATTGGGCTTCTCATCGACGCAGGCGCTGATATTGCCGATAAAAACGCATACGGAAAGACACCTTGCGATGTGTTTCTGGAAAGAGTTGAGATAGATAAAATTACCGATGACGATAAAAACAAGATCGTCCCTTTGCTTGAAAACAGATAATTTTCTGTTTGTTAAACGAACATACATAATTGTATATGTTAAAAGAGATATAATAAGAAAAGAAAGATCGTGTAAAATATGGAAACAAGGCTTTTGCTGCCTACAAAAGAAAACATAACAACAGTCGGTCGCGCTTTGCGGCAGGGTATGCTTGCGGGTATCCCGACAGAAACCGTTTACGGACTTGCCGCCAATGCCCTTGACGGGGCGGCTGTCGCAGAGATATTCAAAGCCAAGGGCAGACCCATGGATAACCCGCTGATCGTGCATATATCGGACTTTTCCCAGATAGAGAGGTTCTCTCTTGTGCGGCAGATACCCGAAAAGGCTTATCTGCTTGCCCGCAAATTCTGGCCGGGACCGCTCACGGTGATCATGCCAAAGGGCATAGCGATCCCCGATGAGGTGAGCGCAGGACTCGATACCGTTGCAATACGTTTCCCGTCACACCCCGTTACGAAAGCTGTGATCGCCGCCGCAGACAGACCGCTTGCAGCGCCGTCTGCAAATACCTCGGGTTCGCCCAGCCCCACAACGGCAGGTCATGTGTATCACGATATGCAGGGAAAGATACCCTATATCTTAGACGGCGGTATCTGCGAGGTAGGAGTTGAATCTACCGTTATTACCCTTTGCGCGCCCGTTCCCATGCTGCTCAGACCGGGCGGTATTACGCTCGAACAGCTCAAAGACGTATTGGGCGATGTCGAAGTGAACGACGCAGTTCTGCACAAGCTCAAAGACGGCGAGAAGGCAGAAAGCCCCGGAATGAAATACAAGCATTATGCGCCGAAGGCTGATCTTATTCTTGTAAAAGCGGACGATGATAAATTTATACGCTTTGTAAACGACAGGGCGGACGAAAAGACAGGGGCTTTGTGTTATGACGAAGATATGCCTTTACTGAATGTGAGATCGTTCCCTTTCGGCTGTAAGGGCGATTACACTGCTCAGGCGAACAGACTCTTTGACGCGCTCAGAGAGATCGACGAAACCGACATTCAGACGGTGTACGGCAGATGTCCCGACACACAGGGACTTGCTCTGGCGGTATACAACAGGCTGATCCGCTCGGCGGGATTCGAGGTGATAGAGCTTGCGTAACTACACTATAGTCGGGCTGACAGGTCCTACAGGCTCGGGGAAAAGCACGGTGTCGGAGATTTTCCGTGAACAGGGCTTTGAGGTTATCAACGCCGACGAGCTTGCCCGTGAGGTCGTGTCAAGGGGCAGCGTCTGTTTAAAACAGCTGTCGCTTGCTTTCGGGAGCGATATTATAGATAACAACGGCGATCTCGACAGACGGCTGCTTGCAAAAAGAGCGTTTTCTTCAAATGAAAACACGGCTATGCTCAATGATATAACACACCCTCATATTTTTTTGCTGTCACTGAAAAGGTGCAGGGAATATATCGACAGCGGCAGGAGCAAAATAGTATTTGACGCCCCCGTTTTGTTCGAGAGCAATTCCGATCTGATGTGCGATACCGTAGTGTGTGTTGTTGCCCCGAAAGCTGTGCGTATGGAAAGATTAAAAAGGCGTGACGGCATTTCAGCTAAGCAGATAGAAGAGAGGATAAATGCACAGCATAGTGATGATTATTATATAGAAAAATCGGATCATGTTATAGACGGCTCGCAGCCGCTTGATCAGGTCAGACAAGATGTTTGTGATATTATCCGTTCCTTTGGAGGCGTCGTGTAATGAAACGGCCCGCAGTGTGGATCATACTGTTTAATGCCGCCGCTGTCGTTATATCCTACGGCAGGATCATAGAGGTAAAGGGTATCTTATCTTTTGCTTTATGGGCGGCAGTGATCGTCTTTAATATAGTATACATAAAGAAAAGATTATCCGATAAACATAAGCTTAAAGCGGCGGTCATCGCTTGTATGATCTTGTATGTCTTGGCGGGCGCGTTGTTTGCCTTGCGTGAGTACACGTCCGCAAGAACTGTAAAGGGCGAATACACAAACGGCAGTGAGTATATCGTTGCTTATGAGCTTAACGCAGGCGCAATGTCGCATATATCCTATGAAAAGAGAACATACTTCAATATAGCGGACACCCCGCTGATCAAAGTAAGGCTGCTTAAAGAGGATAATTTTTACGATTCGTTTGGGTGATGAACTGTCGGGCGGATCAGGGAAGGTGAATATATGGCAGAACCAAGAAGAAAAAATACATATAAAAAGAATAACAATAAAAGCAGGACGAAAACGGCGGTCGCAGTTATAGTGTCCGTTGTGCTTATCTTTTGTCTGGGAGCGGTCATTCTGACGGTATCATCGGTGCTTCATAAGAAAGCTTCCGAGAAGCTCGATGAGAGTATGTATCCGCTTGAATATGAAAAGTACGTTGAGAAGTACAGCAAGGAATTTGACGTGGACAAATGCCTTGTGTACGGAGTTATCAAGACTGAAAGCGGCTTTGACCCGAACGCAGAGTCACCTGTCGGAGCAATAGGGCTTATGCAGCTTATGCCCGATACATTTACATGGATACAGAATTACCGCACTCAGTTCATGCCCGATAAAATACTCGACAGCCAGGAGCTGTATGACCCGAAGCTTAACATAGAATACGGCGTTTATCTTTTGAGGTACCTGCTCGATATGTACGACGGGAATACCGATCTTGCGATATGCTCATACAACGCAGGCAACGGCAACATCGACGATTGGCTCGCTCAGGGGATCATTACGCCCGACAATGTCGACCCCGATAATATCCCCTTTGAAGAAACGGCGAATTATCTCAGAAGAGTACGATCGGCGATGGATAAGTACAGGGAGCTGTATTTTCCTGACTATGCGTATACATACAGCAAGGTGGAGTGGGAAGACCCCGAAACCGCCGCCGATACGCAGCAGACTGCCTCGGCAGATTACAGCGAGATCGAGTATTATAATGGATACGAAGTCGATCAGGGCGATAACAACGAATACGACCTTGAGGATAATTACGATAATTACAATGATAATAATTACTATGAGGGTAATTATTATGATGATGAATATATCTATGACTATTAATGAAAGAGGTGTTTATTCTGGAACAGTTCAGCAGAATACAGATCGCAGACGGTGTGCATTTCAGCACGATCAAAGACGAAAGATTCAAAACAAGCAGGATAGCATTCGTTATGCAGACCGAGCTTGACAGGGATAAGGTGTCATCATATGCATTGATCCCGAACCTGCTCACGTCGTCCTGCAGGGAATATCCCACGGCGCTTGCTCTAAACAGAAAACTCGATATGCTTTACGGTATGTCGCTGTCGTGTTCATCGGGCAAGCTCGGAGAAACTCAGATGCTTGTTGTGTCAGCATCTGGTCTTGACAACCGCTACAGTCCCGACGGCGAGCCGATCTACTCGCAGATGGCAGAGCTTTTGTGCAAGGCTGTGTTTGAACCGAATGTTACCGGCGGCGCATTCGATGAGGAGAGCTTTAAGCAGGAGCAGCGGCAGATGCTTGACGCAATAGACGCTCAGTTCAACGACAAGAGAGCCTATTCGATGAAGAGTATGCTTGAGGTAATGTGCAAAAACGAGAAGTTCGGCATAAACAAATACGGCACAAAGGAGCAGGTAGAGAGCCTTACTCCCGAGGGAGTGTACAGATCGTATCTTGAGCTTATCGCAGCTGCAAAAGTGGAAATAATCTGCCTGTGCAGCTCGCCGTCAGATGACGTTGGGAAGATCTTTAAAGAGAAATTTTCAGGCATTGACAGACGTCCGATATGTCCGTCTACGGAAATAATCGCTTCTGCAGACGATGTTAAGGAAAAAACAGATGTCCTCGATGTAGTGCAGTCAAAGCTTATCTTAGGCTTCCGTACGGACTGTGCGGAGAACGAGAATACAGACGAGGAGATCGCCGCAGAAAAGCTCATGAGCGCCGTGCTCGGCGGAACGGCGCATTCAAAGCTGTTCAATAATGTGCGTGAAAAGCTCAGCCTGTGCTATTACTGCGTATCAAGGTACAACAGCGACAAGGGAATTCTCATTATCGAGAGCGGAGTTCAGGGAGAGAATATCGAAAAAGCCAAGGCTGCGATCCTTGCCGAGGTCGAAGAGATGAAAAACGGCAATATCACCGATGAGGAGATCATGTCGGCAAAGCTCAGTATGTCAAACGCATATCTGACTTCGGTCGATTCCTCTGTGGGAACTCAGGGCTGGTATGTCGTACAGCTGCTGCGAGGCTGTTCACGCTCGCCTCGTGAGGAAGCGGACATGATAACGGCTGTAACAAAGGAACAGCTGATAAACGCTGCAAAAAAACTGACTCTTGATACGGTATATGTTCTGACGGGCAGCGAGAAGGGGGAGGACGAATGATGAATATAAAAACTGTGGAAAGTGATCTTGTCAAGGATAAATATCATGTTATAGAGCACCCTTCCGGACTGACGATCTATGTTTATCCCAAGGAGGGATATCAGTCGACATACGCTATATTCGGGACAAACTACGGCTCGGTGAACACAAGCTTTTCGGTAGACGGCGGCGAGAGGATAACCGTTCCCGACGGTATCGCTCATTATCTCGAGCATAAGCTTTTTGAAAGCGAAGACGGCGACGCATTCGCGCGGTACGCAAAAACAGGCGCAGACGCAAACGCATACACCTCGTTTGAAAAGACCTGCTATCTTTTCTCCTGTACGGATAAGTTCGAGGAGTCGCTTGAGATACTGCTCGATTTTGTACAGTCGCCGTATTTTACACCGCAGACCGTTGCCAAGGAGCAGGGCATTATCGGGCAGGAGATCAAAATGTATGACGACAGTCCGAACTGGAGAGTCATGTTCAACACACTTGTAGGAATGTACCACAATCACCCCGTAAGGATAGATATCGCCGGTACGGTGGAGTCTATCGCAGAGATCACCGCAGAAAAGCTGTACGACTGTTACAACAGTTTCTATAATCTTCATAATATGGTGCTTTGCATAGCCGGCAACACAACCGTAGAGCAGGTGCTTTCGGTCGCCGACAGAATGTTAAAGCCTGCCAAGGATCAGACGGTAACAAGTTATTTTGAAGACGAGCCGTATGAGGTTGCTCAAAGCTATATCGAACAGAAATTCCCCGTGACGATACCGCTTTTCACCCTCGGATTCAAGGAGAATGTCTGCGAAAAGCCTGCGACAACGCAGCAGCTTGCGTATATGGATATATTACTCTGTATGCTTGCTTCTCCGTCAAGCAAGCTCTATAACAAGCTTCGTGACGAGGGACTTATCAACGATACGTTCGGTTATGAGCATATGGAGGGTCCTCGTTATTCGGCGATCATGTTCAGCGGCGAGTCGAGAGATCCCAAGAGAACAGCAGATATAATAAAGGAATACATCAGAGAATTCAAGAAAAACGGTATTGACATTGAAGAGTTCGAGCGAGCAAAGCGTGCCGTATACGGCGAAACGGTGAGCGGCTTCAACAGCAGCGAGGCTATTGCGAATATCATGGTCGATATGCATTTCAACAACAGAGAGATCTTCAAACTTGTTGACGCAATAGCAGCGGCAACAGCGGACGATGTCGCAAAGAGGCTCGACGAGCTGCTTGACCCCGACAACTGCACCTTGTCAGTCGTTTGCGGCGGTGAGGAATGAACCGTATGGGATATCATGTAGAATTCCCCGGTTTGGGACTGGATTTTGACATATCTCCGATAGCGTTTAGGATAGGCTCGTTCTCCGTATATTGGTATGGAATAATTATAGGAGCAGGCTTTATCCTTGCTGTGACGTACTGTATGCGGCAGTGCAAGCGGCATGGTGTCGACCCCGACAAGCTGCTCAACTGTGTTATCGCAGGGCTTATCTGCGCGATAATCGGAGCAAGGCTGTATTTTGTTTTGTTCAGCTGGGACAGCTACAGGGGAGATTTTCTGAAGATAATAGACATTCACAGCGGCGGACTGGCGATTTACGGAGGACTTATCGGAGCGCTTGCCGGAGGCCTTATAACGGCGAAGATACAGAAAATGAAGCTCATGCCGATACTCGATATAACCGTCAGAGGTTTCCTGATAGGGCAGGGTATAGGCAGATGGGGCAATTTCATGAACCAGGAGGCATTCGGCACTCAGACCGATCTTCCGTGGAGAATGGTGTCCGAGGCGACAGGCGGAGTCGGAGTTCACCCGTGCTTTCTGTATGAATCGCTGTGGTGTCTGCTCGGCTTTGTGATCCTGCATATTATCAGCCGCAAGAGCCTTAAATTCGACGGACAGCTGTTTTATCTCTATCTAATCTGGTACGGAACAGAGAGAACCGTCGTTGAAGGATTGCGGACAGACAGCTTGTTTGTGCCGGGTACATCGATCAGAGTATCACAGGCACTGTCAATGCTGCTTGTTGTGATCGGCGCGGTCATAACCGCAATAATGCTTGTCAGACTAAAGAAGTCGGCTGCGGCTCAGAAGCCCGATAATAATGATAATAAATAATAATATTGAACCTCTCCTGCGGCATATAAATCCGGGAGAGGTTTTTTATATGTAAATTATAACACATAAATTTATGGAAATGTATTGAAATTATTCCCGTTTCGTTGTAAAATAATAATGACGGTTTATGCGATAATCACGTTAACTATACCAAAGTATATTACTTGTGTGAAAAAAAGGAGATATAGAATATGGCTAATATAATTGACGGAAAGCAAGTCGCTGCGGACGTTAAGGCGAGAGTTGCCAAAGAGGCCGAAAGACTTGCTGAGCTTGGAATTACTCCCGGTCTTGCTGTTATAATCGTAGGTGACGACCCTGCGTCTAAAATTTATGTAAGGAACAAAGCAAAAGCCTGTGAAGAGGTAGGCTTTTATTCCGAAGTCATCACCAAGCCCGAAAAAACAAGTCAGCGAGAACTGCTTGAGATCATAGATTCTCTCAACAAGCGCGCAGATATCGACGGTATCCTTGTTCAGCTTCCGCTGCCGAAGCATATCAACGAAAAGGCTGTCATCGGCGCAATATCGCCTAAAAAGGACGTTGACGCATTCAGCCCGTTCAATGTCGGCAAGCTGATGATCGGCGACAGCGTTTTCCTTCCGTGTACACCCGCAGGCGTTATGGAGCTTATCAGGTCAACCGGCGTTGAGATATGCGGCAAGAACTGCGTTGTTATCGGCAGAAGCAATATCGTCGGCAAGCCTATGGCTATGCTCCTGCTCAAAGAGAGCGGCACTGTCACAGTTTGTCACAGCAAGACCGAGAACCTCGCAGAGATCTGCAGCAGCGCAGATATTCTCGTGTCTGCAGTAGGCAAGCCGAATTTCGTCACTGCGGATATGGTCAAAGAGGGCGCTGTTGTCATTGATGTCGGTATCAACCATAACGAAGAGGGCAAAATGTGCGGCGATGTCAAGTTTGATGAGGTCGAGCCGAAGGCAGGCTTCATCACACCTGTTCCCGGCGGTGTAGGCCCTATGACTATCGCTATGCTTATGGATAATACTCTGAAGGCCGCTATCCTTAACGCAAAGTCCGCTGCCAAGAAGTCGGGAAAAAAGTAATTTCACAACGGTAATCCATGTCTGAAACGAGCCGGAACGTAATAACAAAAAAATACGTTTCGGCTTAAATTTTAGCAATGTGAAAACTATGTTAAAAACAGCTATAAACTATCTGAAGGTGTTCAAAAATCTGTACAAAAAAAATACTCTGTATTTGATAACTCCTACAAAGATTTTTGAATGGCCGAAAAAGACTTGTTAATCGTTTACAAAAGGTTTATACTATTATATGTATTAATGTGGGAATGGAGTACCCGAGATTATAATTTACAAAAACGGAGGTAATTTATATGGCTAAAAGACACCACAAAGCGCTAAGCGTACTGCTGGCGGCATTGATGACAGCAAGTACGGCAAGCATAGCGGCTTCTGCGGCGACTGTTGAAGGCGCAGCGTCCGGAGCAGGAACGCTTTCAAAGCATTACGCTACCAACCCGGGCGGCGTTGGAGCAAATAAGACGATTTCGGTTGACGGAGATCTGTCCGATTGGGACAGCTCCATGCTTATCGCACAGGGTACGGCAAATGACGATCCCCGAGTTTATCGTGAGGCGTCAATGCACGAGAACCCGATAGATTTGTATGCCCTATACGGCGCTTACGACGACAGCAACCTCTACCTTATGTGGGAGATGACTAACGTACAGGATTGCGTTTCTGATGAAGGTTATCCTCTTTCACAGGGTGTTTTGTGGCAAACGGAGGAGCTTCCGTTCTTTATTGCCATTGACACAGGCAAGTCTGACGCAATAGGCAACAGCGGCAAGCTTCAGACTGCAGGCACGATCTGGGATTCGGGTATGTCGATAGCAAACAGTTTTAACAGACTGATCTCCATAAATACAAAGGGCGGCAACGGACCGTATGTATATGGCGGTGACAGCTCGGGACTCAACCCCGTGGAGATGCTCGGTCCCAAGGGTACTCCGTCCAAAGTTAAGATGGGTTTTGGATTGGGAATAATCAGCAAAGAGGTTTGGGGCATCGACGGTGGATACGGTCCGAGTCATAACCGTGTGCCGGGCGATATGTGCGGCGAGTCAGCGGCTTGGGTAGAGTTTAACGGAAAGGGTCACGCTTCTGCAACAAAGGACTTTTTCTATGAGCTGTCTATTCCATATGATGAGCTTGGCATTACAAAGTCCGATGTGGAATCAACAGGCTTGGGAGTTCTGCTTGTTGCCACATACGGTAAATCTGGTATGGACTGTCTGCCTTACGACCTTGCAATGAACGACAATGCAGATCAGCCCGATACACAGTCACAGCCGGGCAACAGCTTTGAAAAGAGTGACGAGGATAATATCACGACTCCCTTCGCAAGAGTCGGCAATGGCACGATCAATCCGAGACCTTCGGATAACGACACCGCAACACAGCAGGATACAGCTACACAACAGGACACAGCTACACAGCAGGATACAGAAACTCAGCAGGATACTTCAACCGACACCTCTACCGACACAAACGTTGACATCGGTTCGGGTGAAATAAATGTGAACGCAGACGCAAAGAACGGCGACACGGTAGATGTTACCCTTTCGGTAGGCGGACACTCAAACCTGTTCGGTATCTCCAACGAATTCACATTCGACGCAGGCAAGTATCAGTTTGTTTCCGCAGAAACTCTTGCAACGGGCGCACAAATCAATGACACAGGCGCTCCCAACGGACAGCTCCAGTGGAACCTCCAGTGCGGCGACGGCAATAACGGTGAGGACTATTCAAGCGCAAAGCCCGTTGTCAAGATGACATTCAAGGCTATAGCAGACGCAAGCGGCAAGCTCGGCGCGAACAAGGTAAGAGACTGCTATGATTATGACTTCAAGTCACTTTCGCTTGATTGTGTAAAGGCTGATGTTAAGGTAACTTCAAACGTAAGCTCCGATACACAGTCAGACAAGCCGACAGATACCGAAACAAAAACCGATACGGATACAGACAAGCAGAATCCGGTGGTTGATATCCCCGTAACAGCAGAGGCAGGCGATACCGTAACAGTTAAGTTCAAGGCTAAGAATGCGGCAAACGCTCTCGGTATAGGCGAGTCTGTTAATTTCGATACATCTGCTCTTGAATATGTTAAGCAGAACGGCGGTATGGGTCATATCGACGTAAGCACAGGCAGCGGCAAGCTCGGCTGGACGTCTATGTTTGACGCTCAGGGAACAAGCATTACCAACGAATCCGATGTTTGTATCCTCGAATTCAAGGCTAAGAAGAATATTGCTGCAGGCGATAAGGTTCTCTCCTATAAAGTTGAAGAATTCTATGATGTAAACAACAATAACTTTGACGCAGCAAGCACAACATCTGCCGTAGCAGAAACTACAAAGGCAACACCTGTTGTTCAGGAATTCAAGATCCCTGTTGACGCTAAATCAGGCGACGAGATCACAGTATATTTCAAGACTAAAGACGCAGCAAAGGCTCTCGGTATTCAGGAGACTGTCAAGTTCGATAACCTTGCCCTCAAATTTGAAGAGCAGGTTTACGGTATCGGTCACGCCGATATCAACGCTGATGAAGCAGATAAGTTTAAGTGGAGCGTAATGTTCGATGCAAACGGTCAGGATTTTACAGCCGAAACAGATGTATTTGTAGTTAAGTTTACGGCTCTCAGAGATATTACAAGCGCAGAAGATGTTCTGTCTTATATCGTTGACGAGTTCTATGATGTAAACTACAGCAATTTCGATCCTGCCGCTACAACAAGAGGCGTTGCGGAGGTTCTGAAGGTTGATACAAACACGGAATCTAATACCGATACAAATACAGAAACTAACCCCGATACAAACACAGAATCTAATACCGATACAAACACGGAATCTAATCCCGATACAGACACATCTACGGCTTCCGATACGGATGATACAGATTCCGGCGAAGAGGTTCTCCTTGGTGACGTAAACGGCGATGGCAAGATCACCGCAAAAGACTCGATGATGGCACAGAGAGCTGCAATCAAGCTTTCCAAGCTTGACGCTAAGCAGACCTTCCTTGCAGACGTAGATCAGGATAAGAAGGTATCTACTAAGGACTGTATGCATATTCTGAGATATTCTATCCACCTCAACTCCAACTCAAAGGTTGGCACAAAGGTAATGTATAAACCCGAATAATATTTACACAATATTCCCCCTTCGAGCTTCGGAGGGGGATTTCTTTATCCCAAAGTATTGATATTTGTGTCAAAAACAGTTATAATGATATAGAATGGGTTTGTTGAACCCGATGAAAGGAGTGGGAGATATGCGGCGTGAGAATGAAGATCGGGATATTCATTCCGACGATCTCGACAGCTATGTCGAAAAAGAACTGCTCAGGCATTACGGCAGCAATGTCATGCATAATTCCGTACAGCCGAAAATGTCTTCTGCTCCGTATAAGAAGATACACGGCAGAGGCTTCTTTTCTCTGATGAGTATCGTTTGTGCCGCTTTGTTTCTTACGGGAGTCGGTGTTACTGCGGGAGTTCTCTTCTCATCGGGTGTTCCCGTGAACGGAACCGCTTCTGAGAGCGTTTCAAGTCGGATAGTACAAAGCATGGCGGTAATATCATCAAGCAAGATCGTGTCAGGCAGTACCGACATTTCGTCAAGTGAGATCGTGTCAAAAAGTACCGACATTTCGTCAAGCGAGATCGTGTCAAAAAGTACCGACATTTCGTCAAGCGAGATCGTGTCAAAAAGTACCGACATTTCAAGCGAGATTGTGTCAAGCAGTACCGACATTTCGTCAAGCGAGATCGTGTCAGGCAGTACCGACATTTCGTCAAGCGAGATCGTGTCAAAAAGTACCGATGTTTCATCAAGCGAGATTGTGTCAAGCCATACCGACGTTTCGTCAAGCGAGATCGTGTCAAGCAGTACCGATAATATACGAAGCAGACCCGATTATTATTCGTTGCCCGAGCCGTCCTCTGTGGAGATAGCTACGGGCGACGCAACTGATGACAATGCTGCCCGGAATCCTAATGATACCGTGACAACGGGGAAGAAGATCCGAGCAGGTATGGGCAATGTGCTTATATTGATGTCGCTTGTGTCTGCGGTGTGGCTATATAAACTAAAAGAGAGTGAGGACAGATTACAATGACCGAAAGAGAGAAGATGCTTGCGGGAATGCTTTATGATTCCATGGCGGAAAAATCATTGGTAGACGACAGACAGAATGCGAAAAAGCTTTGCAGGGAGTTTAACGATGCCGACCCGCTCGATATGGAGAAACGATCGGCTCTGATGAAGAAGATCCTCGGCAAAACGAAGGAGCGTTTCTGGATAGAACAGCCGTTTTTGTGTGATTACGGCTATAATATAGAGGTGGGCGAGAATTTCTACGCAAACTACAATCTTGTTGTGCTTGACTGTGCAAAGGTTACGATAGGCGACAATGTTTTTATCGCTCCTAATGTCGGGATCTACACGGCAGGTCACCCGATAGTTGCCGAGCAGCGTAACACAGGGCTTGAATATGCCTATCCGATAACGATCGGCAGCAATGTTTGGATCGGTGCAGGCACGCACATCTGCCCGGGTGTGACGATAGGCGATAATGTTGTTATCGGTGCGGGCAGTGTGGTGACGAAGGATATTCCCTCAAATACGGTGGCATACGGTGTACCGTGCAAGGCTGTCAGGGATATTACCGACGACGATCTAATGCCCGAGGGAGAGATCAACTGATTCGGAGGATCTTTTATGAAAAGGATAATTTCTTTAATATTGGTATGTATGCTCATGATCTGCCTGCCCGTGAGTTCTTCGGCGGAGTATGATACAAGCTCGGGGAAATATATCGTCACAGCCGACATCGACGAAAACGACACGATAGACATCTTGTGCAAGGTGACGTCCAAGTCGGGAGTAGGCGGAGCTATGTTCAAACTTGTCTATGAAGCCGAGGGGCAGGATTATATCGAGTTCGACAGCGTTACGGAATATTACGGCGAGGACGGGTATGTTATTGTTGCTAACGACAACCACGATGACAGCGTGATGATTAACGCAGTATATCAGAAAGGTGATTATCCGAGAACCGAAGCATTTTTTGTCGTGACCTTCAAGTGCGTGAACCCCGCTCCTGCAGGCGCTCTTCAGCTGAAGAGTGCCTGTGACGAGGTCATCAACTCCGAGGGAGAGAGCCTTGCTCACCCGAACGCTCATTGCAGGGTTGTCGCTGCTGCGGTCAACGGCGAGTACGATACCGATGTTCCAGAGATCAACACCGAAACGGACACATCGACCGTGACGGATTCCGACAGTACGACCGACACATCGACCGTGACGGATCCCGACAGTACGACCGACACATCGACCGTGACGGATCCCGACAGTATGACTGACACATCGACCGTGACGGATTCCGACAGTATGACTGATACATCGACCGTGAGGGAGAATTACGGTGCTGCGGAAACGCCCGACCCTGACACAAACACGGACAAGGAAACGCCCGACCCTGACACAAACACGGACAAGGAAACGCCCGATCCTGACACAAACACAGACAAGGAAACGCCCGATCCTGACACAAACACGGACAAGGAAACGCCCGATCCTGACACAAACACGGACAAGGAAACGCCCGACCCTGACACAAACACGGACAAGGAAACGCCCGACCCTGACACAAACACAGACAAGGAAACGCCCGATCCTGACACAAACACGGACAAGGAAACGCCCGACCCTGACACAAACACGGACAAGGAAACGCCCGACCCTGACACAAACAGTATTCGATATCGCTGACTAAATTTGACGATACGCAGGTTATGCTTGCGGACGTAAGCGAGGACGGCAGAGTGACCGCCGCCGACAGCCTTGCGATACTGAGGTATTCTATCTCGCTCCCGACAAAATCTATTACAGGTCGGCGAGTCGCCGCTGACATTACGCATTTGTAGTTTATTGTGAGTTTCACTAAAAGGGTGTGTCAAGCTTTGAACTGATAACCTGTACAAATGACATAATATATCCCGGATCCGAAGAATAGCCTTCTCCTTGGGTAGAAGGGGGCGGCGTAAGGCTTACGGAAAGGTTTTATCAATAAACAAAAGGAGAGCATAATTATGACAAAAAAGCACTACGGAGTAGTCGGTCACCCGATAGGACATACCTTATCTCCGTTCATACATACAAGATTAATGAAGCTGTCGGGCATAGACGGCGAGTACGGCGTGTATCATATCACTCCCGAAGAGCTTGACACAGAATTCCCGAAACTCCTCGCCGAGCTTGACGGCATGAATATCACTATACCATATAAACAGGCTGTTATGCCGTTCCTCGACAAACTCGACGATACCGCAAGGCTCTACGGATCGGTGAATACGATCTCCGTTACAAAAGACGGAACCAAAGGCTATACCACAGACGGTATCGGTTTCTTCGACGCTGTGAAAAACGCCGGAATACCTATTGGTGAGTCCGTTACTGTCGCAGGCTGCGGCGGAGTGGGCAGAGTGTTTGTGAATTCCTGCCTTGCAAACGGGGCGAAAACTATCAATATTCTTGAACAGAAAAATTTTATTCCGAATGCCATCAGCTTTGCCCGCAGTATCAACGAACGATTCGGCGAGGGTACGGCGAAGGTGTTTGAAGCATCTGCCTTTGACGGGAGGAGTGATTTGCTGATCAACGCTTCTCCTGTGGGAATGTACCCGAATACCGACGCTTGTGTTGTCGGCGATGACGTTATAGAAAAAGCCGACTATGTCTTTGACGCCGTGTATAACCCTTCCGAAACTCTGCTTGTCATGAAAGCAAGAGCTATGGGCAAGCCTGCCATTACCGGCATGACAATGCTTGTGTATCAGGCAGCCGCAGCGCAGACTATCTGGAACGGAATACACTTCGACCCTGAAGATATAATAAAGCTTGCAGATGATTGCTATAAAAATATAAAGTGAGTTGATACGGATGAGTAATATCGTTCTTTGCGGATTCATGGGCAGCGGAAAAAGCACCATCGGACAAATGCTTTCAAAAAAGCTCTCCATGCCGCTGATAGATACAGATTTATATATAGAAGAAAAGCTCGGTATGACTATTCCCCGAATATTTGAGGAAAAAGGCGAGGAGTATTTCAGACAGACCGAAACCGAGGTCTGCCGTGAGCTTTCGCATACAGACGGACATATCATATCAACAGGCGGCGGAACTCTCCTGCGTGCAGAGAATGCCGAAGCTATACGTGAAGGCGGAGTGATCTTTCTGCTGAATGTATCCGAACAGACCGTTCTGCAAAGACTAAGATCAGACACCACACGACCGCTGCTGCAGCGGAAGGATAAAGAGAAAGCCGTTCATGACCTGATGACAAAGCGTATGCCGCTTTACAAATGCGCTGCGGATCATATTATAGACGCCGAGCTTATTCCTGATAAGGTGTGTGAAGAAATAACCGATATATTTTTTGGAGAAACTCATGACGTATAATAAAGATTTCATCGTAAGGCTCATATTTACCGCACTGCTTTTTGCCCCGCTGATCGCAGGCATTGTCCTGAAAAAGCGGAACAAGCTCGATCCTGATAAGATGTGCGTTCTTATAATCATGACGGGCATACTGTTAAGAGTATTATATATATACCATACAAAAGTAACCGTCCGACAGCACGATGTCGGCAGCTTTTCAGAGCTTGACGGCGGACACGCTGCGTATATCATGTACCTCTATCGCCGACACCATCTGCCCCAATTTGACCCGAGGACAGTCGATCAGTTCTATCATCCGCCCTTGCACCATATCATAAGCGCATTGTGGCTTGCGCTTATGAACCTGCTTGGTGTGGATATGGTGACAGACGCTCCCGAAACGCTGCAGGCGCTCACTATGGGGTATTCGTCGCTGTTCTGCGTGTTTGCGTATAAAGCGTTCAAAAGGCTGCACCTCAAAGACAAAGGACTGGTACTCGCCACAGCGTTTGTCACGTTCCACCCTACATTGATCATACTCTCCGGAAGTATCAACAACGATATGCTCTCGGGATTGTTCGCTATGCTTGCGATCTATCTTACGATAAAGTGGTCGCAGGACAAAAAGTGGTCAAGCATAATTCTGCTTGCTTTTTCGATAGGACTGGGCATGATGACGAAATTAACCGTGGGTCTTCTTGCTCCTGCGGTGGCGGCGGTGTTCCTCGTCGTGCTCATACGAAACAGGAAAAGCTTTTGGAAATTTATATTACAATTTATCTCGTTCGGTATTATCTGTATCCCGCTCGGACTGGCATGGGTGATCAGGAATTATCTGAAATTTGATGTTCCGTTTAATTATGTGCCGCTTTTGCCGACTACCTCTGGGCAATACATAGATATGCCGATATTCAGGCGATTGACCGATCTCGGACTGTATCAGCTGTCATCGCCGTTCATACAGTGGAAGCCCGACGGCGACCCGTACAACGAGCATAACCCCGTGATAGCGATGTTCAAGACGGCGATGTTTGACGAAGGAACATATTTCAGGCACAGTATTACTCTGCAGTCGTTCTGTGCCATGCTGCTGCTGTGCAATATCGTGATAAGCATAATAGCTGTTATCGGCCTTGTGATGATGTGGATAAAGTACCCAAGGATTAAGTTCCATCACAAGCTGTTTATAACACTTATATCGCTCGTGATATTCGGTAATTTTATTATATTCTGCACGAACTATCCTCATGTGTGTACGCAGAATATGAGGTATTGTCTGCCGCTTATCTTTACAGCGGCAGCCGTATGCGGTATGCTTATCGAAAGAGATAAATTAAACAGCAATTTTTTCAGAACGTGCAAGGGAGTATTATGCAGAGGTACGGCGGCATTCTGTGCGCTCTCCTCGATCATGGTCATAGCTATGGGGTTCTATTATCTGCCGCAAAGGTGAGATTATTGAAATGTGTAATGTGCAATGAGCAGTGAGAAATGTGCAATTATTTCGAAGGATCAGGCTGTGTTCGGTCATTTGCGCAAGTTGATAGTATGAAGTGATTAGTTCCATTCGAATAATCCGTTTAGTAAAAAAAGAATAAAGGAGACACTGATTAAATTGAGCGCCGAAGTTGCGCCGTCAGATTTTTAGGCAAATTGTGTGAAAAATCCGCAGGAATACTGACGTATTTCAAGGATTNNCAGAAGCACCGATCGAGCCGGCAGGCGAGACTAAAGATGCAAGCAAATTTGGTGCTCAGTCCGAAGGACGTGATTTAATCAGTGGTTCCTAAAGAAAAGAAAGAAGAACAAACAGGTGAATAAAATGAATATAGCAATAGTAGGACTCGGCGTGATCGGAGGATCGCTTGCGAAGGCGTTCACAAAATATACCGATCATTTCGTAATGGGGATCAACAGAACAGAAGAAACAGCCGTTCAGGCACTCAAAGACGGAGCTATCCATAAGATAGCGTCAAAGGAGGATCTGAAAGACGCAGATATTGTATTCATGTGTACTTATCCACATCATATAGCAAGATATGTGGAAGAAAACGGCGAGTATTTCAAAAAAGGGTGTATCGTCACGGACGTATGCGGAATAAAAACTGAGATATGCAATATCCTGCCCGATATATGCAGACGCTTCGGACTGGAGTTCATCGGCTCGCACCCCATGGCAGGCAAGGAGCAGTTCACATATACAGCGTCGGAGGCCGAGCTGTTCAAGGGAGCAAGCTATATCATAGTGCCGTGCGGAGCGTCTGAAACGTCGGTGGAAACGATAAAGAATATCGCTATGCAGCTGGGTTTCGGCATGACGTGCGTAACCACGGCCGAAGAGCATGACAGAATGATAGCGTTCACATCTCAGATACCCCATGTTTTAGCGTGTTCTTATGTGCTGTCGCCCTGCTGTCCGAAACACGTCGGGTTCTCTGCAGGAAGCTACCGTGACGTATCGAGAGTAGCGAATATTAACGAAACACTCTGGACAGACCTTTTCTTGTCGAACAGAAAGCCGCTCATTACCGAGCTTAATGTATTGATAGATAATCTCACTTTGATGAGAAATGCGATCGACGAAAACGACCCTGACAAGCTCAGAGAGCTTCTGAAGGCGAGCCGACTTATCAAAGAGGGACTCGGAGAGGGAGTTTAATTATATAATGTGCAGTGTGCAATGAGCAATGACCAATACAGACCTTGCAAAAACACGATTCGAATATATTTAATTAATATTTATTTATTATACTAACTGATTAGATTACCCGTTTGTACTTTGACTTTTTGCATGATCTGCATTCCTGATTCTAAGAAGAATCTGACTTTGAAAAGGAGAAAAGAAATGTCGGAAGTAAGATTAAAAGCGGGGTCACTTGTCGGAAGAGTGACCGTGCCGCCGTCTAAGAGCGATGTTCACAGAGCGATAATTTGTGCGGCTCTCTCAAAGGGCGAAAGCAGAATATCTCCCGTTGCATTATCACAGGATATATCTGCGACAATAGACTGTATAAAAGCTCTCGGGGCGAACGTGACGATCGACGGGGACAGCGTTGTTGTGAATTCGGAGAATATCTTCTCTCCAGAGAAGGTTCTGCTTGATTGTCGGGAGTCGGGTTCTACCGTAAGGTTCTTTATCCCTGTTGCGGCGGCAGGCGGAGTGAATGCGACCTTCGTCGGTCACGGCAGGCTGCCCGAAAGACCGCTTGACATATTTGAGAAGCTTCTGCCCGGACACGGTGTGCGGTGCATTACCGACGGAGGATTGCCGTTTGAAATTATGGGCAAGCTCGAACCGGGCAGGTTTGAGCTGACAGGCTCGGTAAGCTCGCAGTTCATCACAGGACTGTTGTTTGCTCTGCCCTTGCTGTCTGATGACAGCGTGATACATCTGACTTCTCCACTTCAGTCGAAGGGTTACATAGATATGACGATAGACGTTATGAAGAGATTCGGAGTTAATATTGACGTTCGTAACGGCGATTATTACATTAAGGGCGGCCAGAGCTATAAGCCGTGCGATTACAAAACCGAGGGCGACTGGTCGCAGGCAGCGTTTTTTCTTGTCGGAGGAGCGATAAGCGGCGATGCTACCGTAGAGGGAGTCATGCGTGATTCTTATCAGGGAGATAAAGAGATCGTGCAGCTGCTAAGGCGATTCGGAGCAGAGATAACCGAGGGTGACGACTATGTAACATGCAGGAAAGCTCCTCTTCACGGCATAGATATAGATGCAGCGCAGATACCCGATCTCGTTCCGATACTTGCGGTGTGCGCTTCGTTTGCAAGCGGCGTCACACGGATCTATAATGCGCAGAGAGTCAGGCTTAAAGAAAGCGACAGGCTGCTTGCGATAAGCGAGGGCTTAAGCCGGTGCGGTGTGGATATCAGGCAGACGGACGATGGACTGCTGATAGAGGGAAGAGAAGCCTTGAGCGGCGGCAAAGCCGAGGGCTTCAATGATCACAGAATCGTCATGTCGATGGCGATAGCTTCGCTTCGGAGTACGGGCGAGATCGTGATAACCGACAGGGAGAGTATCTCAAAGTCGTATCCCGATTTCTTTGAGGAGCTTATTTCAATGTGCAATTATTTGAAATGAGGAGTTATTGAAAATGAGGAACTTATTTCAATGTGCAATGTGCAATGTGCAGTGTGCAATTCGGAATGCGAAATGCGTAATGTGCAATTATTGTTTGGAATCAGACTTTATACTGTCATTTGTGCAAGTTATCAGCTCAAAGTTCAAAGTCCAAAGGTTGATGTGTGCGTTAAGTGTGGAGTTATACGTTCGCTCCGATTTTAAAACTCTGCGTTTATAAAATAACAGACTATTCCTTTCACACACAACATTTTTAAGTTTTCAGTTTTCAGTTTTAAGTTTTCAGTATCAAACAACTACAAGGTGAGGTAATGTAAATGGGTTCTGTATTTGGAAACAAAGTAAAAATATCTGTGTTTGGCGAAAGTCACGGCACTGCGATCGGCGTCGTAATAGACGGTCTGCCGAGCGGCGAGCATATTGATATGGAGGAGCTTAATGTTCAGATGTCACGGCGCGCCCCGGGTGGGGATAAAACTGCTACACCCCGGAAAGAGGCGGATAAACCGCAGATACTCTCAGGTCTGATCGGCGATGTTACAACGGGTGCGCCGCTTGCTGCTGTAATCTATAATACCAATACCCGTTCGCAGGATTACGGTAATGTTATGGACTCTCCAAGACCCGGACACTCCGATTATGCGGCATTCGTCAGGTATTCGGGGTATAACGATGTCAGAGGCGGAGGGCATTTTTCGGGCAGACTTACCGCAAATATGGTCTTTGCAGGCGGTGTGATCAGGCAGATCCTCAAAAGACGAGGGATAGATATCGCCGCACATATTTATTCCATAGGGAAAGTATGTGATAAAGCATTCGACCCGACGAGGATCTCCCCCGAACTTATTGACAGGCTCAATCACGAGAAATTCGCTCTTGTGGATAAATCCAAAGAAGCTGCTATGAGAGAAGAGGTCGAGAACGTCCGTTTGAAGGGCGACAGTATCGGCGGAGTAGTGGAATGTATCGTTCAGGGAATGCCCGCAGGGATAGGAGAACCGATGTTTTTCGGTGTTGAGAATGTTATTTCGTCTGCGGTGTTCGGCGTTCCTGCCGTGAAGGGGATAGAATTCGGTTCGGGATTCGCAGGATCACGCCTGACAGGGTCGGAGAATAACGATGAGTTTTATTATGACGGCGATATCGTGAAAACGTACACCAACAACCACGGAGGGATCCTCGGCGGCATTACGAGCGGTATGCCTATCGTATTCAGGGCGGCTGTCAAGCCTACTCCTTCGATATCATTGCCGCAGAATACAGTTGATCTGACAAATAAAGAAAACACGGCTATCAGCGTGAAGGGTAGGCATGACCCGTGTATCGTTCCGAGGGCGGTGCCTGTTATCGAGGCGGCAGCGGCTGTTGCTGTGATAAATATGATGTAAACAGGGAAACTTATTTCAATGTGCAATTATTGAAAATGAGGAATTAGGAGCTTTTGGAAATGAGGAATTAGGAGTTAGGAATTAGGAATTATTGTGAGGGATCAGGCTGTGTTTCTGTCATTTCAGCAATGTGCAATTATTGTAAGGGAACATGGTTTGTTCTGTCATTTGTGGAAAGAACCATAACCAAGTCTTCTCCTTGAGGAGAAGATGTCACGCAGTGGCGGGCACACGCCCGTCGGGGACGGCTCCCAGCCGCTGGTATTTCCGCCCGACATAATCAGAAACAACATTAATCGCCGCACATCTCATTTATTGTATAGCTGACATTTTTTTAAATGTATGCGATAGCATTTGATTTTACTCCTATTGTTGCCGTACGACAACCCCCTCATTATTGTCGATAAAAAATAAACATAATGTGCGGAAAGGTCTATGGTTAACAATAAATCCTGACGGAATTTACCTGTCGCCGTGCGGCGACCGCCGACCGCCGACCCCTCATCCGTCGGCTTTGCCGCCACCTTCTCCCGAGGGCGAAGGCTATAGTTCGGGATAACGCTGTGTTCTGTCATTTTTAGCGATAGTATACATAGTTATATATTTTTTGATATAGTTATAACTGAAAATGACACAAAAAAGCTGACTCTTTACTCCATGCCTAATTCCTATTTTTATAATGAGATCAAAGAGGTGTGACAATGGAACTAAAAGATATAAGACAGGAAATAGATAATATAGATAACCAGATCGTGCAGCTTTTCAAGAGAAGAATGGATTGTGCGGTAATGGTTGCCGATCGGAAAAAGCAGTCGGGTCAGCCTATTCTCAATTTGCCGAGAGAGCTGGAGATTCTGCAGAAGGTGGAATCTCTCGGCGGTGAATACGGCCATTACGCAAGGCTGCTGTACGGGAATATAATGGAGCTTTCGAGAGATATTCAGTATACTATAATCAACGGCGATAACGAACTGAAGAATATAATCAGAAATGCCGACGCCGAGCTTGACAGGGAGTCCTCACAGTGGAGGACGGCTTGCTTAGGCATGACAGGGTCGAACTCTCATATAGCAGCGATGAAGTTTTTCCCGAACGGCACTGTCAGTTTGGAGAAGAATTTTGACAAGGTGTTTGAGCGTGTGGCTTTGGGTGAGTGCGATTTCGGAGTGCTGCCCGTTGAGAACAGCTCGGCGGGGTCGGTTTCGAGGGTATACGATCTTATATTGAAATACCGCTACTATATCGTAGGGGAGATAGATCTGCCGATAGAGCATTGTCTTTGCGGCATACCGCAGACTGACTTGTCTAACATAGAGAAGGTGCTGTCGCATGAGCAGGGACTGTCGCAGTGTTCGCTGTTCATCAGTGAGAACGGATATTCAAAGCAGAAGTGTAAAAGTACCTCGGACGCCGCAAAGACGGTTGCCGAAGAAAAACGCATTAACTGGGCGGCTATCTGCACTAAGGAAGCCGCAGACGAATTCGGGCTGAAGGTGCTTGACAAGAATATTCAGAACAACGACAATAACTGCACCAGGTTCATTGTGATCTCAAAAAGACCTATCATCACAAAAAAAGCGAATAAGGTATCGCTGTGCTTCCAGCTTGACAACAAGCCCGGATCTCTCTATACCGTGCTGTGCCGCTTTGCGTCGCACGGGTTTGATCTTACAAAGATAGAGTCACGTCCGATCCCGCAGTCGCAGTTTGATTATATGTTCTACCTCGATTTTATCGGTAATATGAGAGAGGCGGACAATTCAAGAATGATCTGTTCACTGTATGAAGAGCTGCCCGAGTTCTCGTTTTTGGGGAACTACTAATTCAATGTGCAATGTGCAATGAGCAGTTATTGTGAGGAATCATGGTTTGTTCTGTCATTAACGGCGATAACTTCATAGAGTGTGAAAAGCGACAGCCTTCGCCCTCGGGAGAAGGTGGCGGCGAAGCCGACGGATGAGGGGGATTACTTAAAACTTAAAAATGGTGCGGAATCATGGTTTATTCTGTCATTTGCGCAGGCTATTAGTTCAAAGTTCATAAATTCTGCAGCTAACAGATAATGACACAATATAGTTTGACTTTTTCATCCATTCCTAATTCCTCATTCCTCATTTCCAAAAATTCCTCATTTCCAAAAACTCCACACTTTGTTTCGGTTTTCAGTATAATAAACAGAAAGGGTGATTATATGAACAGTGTGCTTCTGGTATCAAAACTGAATTCGTCTGTGAATGCGCTGAAAAAGCTGCTTGAAGAAAACTCCTATGAGATCAAAAGCGTCGTGAGCGATACTCAGAGCGCGTTATCGCTTGTCGATGACAGAGTGTATGATATTGTGCTTATCAATTCACCGCTTGAGGATTCGGACGGTGCTCAGCTTGCCGTGGAGATATGCCGTGATACGGTGTGCGGAGTCATGATACTTGCGCCGTCGGAGAAAACAGCCGGGATAGGCGAAAGGGTCATCGATTACGGAACGGTCGTTGTTCCGAAGCCCATAAACAAAATGCTGTTCACTCAGTCACTCGGGGTGGTCAGAGCTGCACAGAAACGCTGCGCAGGATTAACGCTCGAAAACGAACGCCTGCGTTCTACGATCGAGGAAGCGAAGATCATCAGCAGAGCAAAGCTTCTGCTTATACAGAATCTGTCTTTGAGCGAGGAAAGAGCGCATAAATACATAGAAAAGCAGGCTATGGATCTGCGTACATCAAAGATAGAGGTCGCAAGGCAGATACTGCGGACGTATATTACTCATAAGCTGTAAACTTTCTGTGACGTAAATATTAATATAATATTTTTTGTATATATTACACAAGGCATTATTCCCCAAAATGGTTTTTTGTAAAAATCAGTTCATATTTTTCATCGATATTACCCTATAATTCTTAAAGGATTTTGGCAGACTAAAATTTGAAATTTTATTTGGATTGTGTTATAATAGTATTGTACAGCAGTATGTAGATGCGTGTATTGCTGTTTTTCCTTAAAAGGAACAATAAATTTGAATGAAGAAAGGTGAACTCCAATGGAAAGCATACGAAGAAGGCTTGCTGCATTGTCTATGGCCGCATTGACAGCTTTTGCTGTACCGACAGCTGCTTTTGCAGATGACGGCATGGGACTTAAGGGCGATGTAACAGGCGACGGAAAGGTTACTGCAGCAGATTCGTTGAATGTACTCAGACATGTATGTAATATCGAGAAGCTTACCGATGATAAAATAACAAATGCCGATTTTAGCGGGGACGGGAAAGTAACTTCAATGGACGCTCTGCTGATCCAGCGTTATGTACTCGGGATCAATGGCAATATAGGAGCGGATCCGAAACCCATCGATACGAGCAGCGAAGTCGACACAGGCACGACAGTCGAGCCCCAAAAGCCGGTTGTGACTGATAATCCTCCCGCACCGCCCGTATATGTTGACCCTAACACAGCAGATGATCCCGATATTCCCGATAACAGCGGCTACTCCAACGGATACGGCGACGACGCATATGAGGACGAAAATATCTATGTTTCCGGTACGAAGTATTCTGTTCCCGTAGGAATGACGCTCTATATCGATGGCGAGTACGGCATTGACTGGGGCAGCACAAACACCGATATAGCTACGGTCGACGAAAACGGACTGGTTCTCGGCAGACGGGCAGGTAATGTGAAAATTATCGCTCTTGAGGGTGACTCAAAGAGAACGATCGAGCTTACCGTTACTCCTTCAGAGGCTGTCAGAACGGTCTATGCTTCGCCGAACAGCGCTGTGCTGGGCGATACGGTAAAGCTGATAGCTACTACCGATCAGACGAGAACGGGCGTTAAATTTGACGTCGATATCAACGGTACGACTCAGACAGTCTACGCTTCAGAGATGAACGAAGATGACGAGCATGGTATCTATACATGGATCGGATACATAAATGCCGATACGTCGGGTATATTTGATGTACAGGCTTATTCGCAGAAGAACGGCGAGTGGAGCACCTGCGACAACGGCGAATCCACGATGTTTGTTTCGACAAGCAGCTCTCCCGAAGAAACTACATATGATACTCTCAGGGCAAGCGATGAGCTGATAGAGCTTATCTCACGCTATGAGGGAGGCCTTGAAGAGGCGGAGTATGACCCGATCGCATACGGAAATGTGATGAACTACGGTTACGGCGTTGTTATTTACGGCGGCGACACATTCTATAACCGAGCAAGTATGTCGGAATATTTTGCCGATCTTGTTCATCAGGTCAACGAAAAAATATACAGCCGATATGTCAACCAGTTCCTGCAGGAGAACGGCATCAAGTACAATCAGTATCAGTTCGACTCACTTGTGTGCTTCGTCTATAATCTCGGTGTTTATTCTCTTCAGAATTCCGGCTTGAAGTCGATACTTCTCGACTGCTATGAGCCTTCGGCAGATCAGTCCGGCGAGGACGAGAATGTCGCTTATGTAACGTCAGATGACGGACTTTATCTTCGTACCGGCGGCGGGATCAACTATTCTGTTGTAAAGCTCATGGATTACCGTGAGAAGGTTACGATACTCGACGATACAAAAGTCAACGGCACATGGGTCAAGGCTATGACCGAAGACGGCGAGGTCGGATATTGCAGCTCCAACTATCTGCGTATGGCAGGTTCGGATTCGGGAGTACGCAACCTTGATTATGTTGATGAGGACGATCTTGTAGAGGAGATACTTGCATATCATCATGCAGGCGGACAGTGCTATTGGGGACTGTTGTACAGACGTATCGACGAAATGGAGCTTTTCTTCCACGGCGATTACATTCAGGACGGTTCTCAGAATAAGTACGGTTATCCCCGTCCGTGGTGTATAGGATAATAAAAGAATAATTGTTAAGGAGACACTGATTAAATCGAGTGCCGAAGTTGCACCGTCAGATTTTTAGGCAAATTGTGCGAAAAATCCGCAGGAATACTGACGTATTTCAAGG
>OMYH01000072.1 GCA_900315255.1 uncultured Eubacteriales bacterium
CGCCATCTTCTCGAACACTTTCCCCATGAAATCGTGCAGATGGCTTTTCACGTACGACTGATAGAAGGCTTCTCCATTGCCTGCGTTGATCAGGCTTGTCGCCCTGCTCACATAACGAAACCAGAACGCCAGCATACTATGAAAAACTGGGCTTTTTCGTAAGCGAATGCCCTGTTTTTCCGGCGCAATTATATTGACTTTTTGGCTGTTTTGTGCTATAATAATGTTTACTTCGAATCCCCAAAAACACAATAAAGTCAACGGTTAGAGCCCGAAACATGGTATAATAGGTGCAAAGGAAATCGAGGATTCGCGGAAAAAACCTTGCACCTGCGGGAGGGCTCAAAATGTATAAACGGCATACTGGACAGGTTTCCATGCTGGAATCGCCCGAAATGTTCGGCTCACTGCCGCTTGATCCGAACAATGACTGGATCAAGCTGAGTAAGCTGGTTCCCTGGCGTGAGTTCGATCTGAAGTATGCCGATAACTTCTGAAGCAAGAAGGGCCAGAGAGCGATCGACTCCAGAATGGCACTGGGTGCTCTCCTGATCAAACCGGCTTACAAAGCCCTGTCCGATGAGGATATCACCAAAGAGATTGCCATGAACCCGTATCTGCAATACTTCCTCGGGTTGCATGAATACCGGTACGAATGTCCCTTCGATCCTGGTATGATGACCAGATTCCGTCAGCGGATTACGCCTGAAATGCTTGCTTGGGTGAATGACCAGATCATTGGCCGGAAAGCAGAACAGGGCAGAAACGACGACGATGACAACAGCGGACCCGGCAGTCAGGCTGAATGACACTATAATAGAAAAACATGTTTAGATTTATCTGGCATTCGGAGGTCAATTATGGAGTTTATCAGAAATTTTCAGAAAAAAGCAGCAGAGCGCCCGAATGATATAGCATTGAGCAACTGCGGAGATACAGTCATCACATATCACGAGCTGGATGAAATGTCCGGCAGAGTGTATCGTTACCTCAAAGATCATGGTATTGGCAGGGAGGATTTTGTCAATATTCTGATTCCGAGAGGTGTAGAACCGCTTATTGCCGTTATTGGTGTCTGGAAAGCGGGTGCGGCTTTTGTGCTGCTGGAGGATAATTATCCTGCCGAGCGTGTAGCTTTCATACAAAAGGACTGCGGCTGCAAGCTGATACTGGATAGCTCTGTATGGCAGGAAATATTACAATACGAGCCGCTGACGGGATTTGAAGAACCCGATGACCATGACGCGGCTTTTGCTGTATATACGTCAGGCTCCACAGGAAATCCGAAGGGTGTACTGCATGAATACGGAAATATTGATCTTATCGCAGCATCATTGAATATTGCGCTGTTACATTTCGGCTTGATAGCGCCGCTTAATTTTGTAGCGACAATTATCGCTTTTTGTGTTACAATGCACAGTAACGGGACAATGTATATAATACCGTTTGAAATAGTGAAAAATCCTCCTGCGTTGACGGAATGTTTTGTTCGTAACGGTATTACTCAGACTTTCTGTGCGCCTTCAATTTATGCTTTGTTCAGAAATATACCATGTCTTGAACTTATCATCGTTTCATCCGAGCCGGCATACGGAATATGGTCAGATACTTCCGATCTTTCGGTATTTAATGTATATGCTATGAGTGAGGGTGGTTTTATTGTTACAGCCGCAAAGCTTGATACACCGAATGAAACTGCTCCTATCGGAAAGCCGCAGTTCGATCTTGACGTTACTCTGAAAGATGAAGACGGCAATAATGTTGCAGACGGTGAAGCAGGTGAGATATGCTTCCCGGCAAAATATACCCGCGGATATATCAATCACCCGGAGGAAACTGCAAAAGCCTTTGTAAACAGGATTTATCACACCCATGATCTTGGTAAAAGGCTTCCTGACGGCGATTTTGTGGTTCTCGGGCGTATCGACGATATGATAAAAATAAACGGAAACCGCGTTGAACCTGCCGAGATCGAAAACGCGTTCCGCAGGATAACGGGATTGAAGCAGGTCCTTGCAAAAGGCTTTTCCGAGGGAGAAAACGCATTTGTCTGTGTTTACTATGCCGATAATGCCGAGATAAACACGGAACAGGTGCGCGCGGAAATGATGAAGACACTTCCATATTATATGATACCCTCCCGGTTCATTCAGCTTGACACACTTCCGCGCACGCAGAGCGGGAAGTTCAGCCGCCGCCTGCTGCCGAAACCCGAAACAGAAACTGTCCGCACCACATATACCGCACCGGCAAACCCAACGGAAAAGATGCTGTGTGACAGTATGGCACAGATCCTCGGACTTACGATTGTCGGCGCTGACGAGGATTTCTACGAGCTCGGCGGAAGCTCTGTTTCCTCGATGAAGCTTATCGCTTCCTGCCCGCTCGAAGGACTGGATATCGGTATGATTTTTGCAGGGAGAACTCCTCAGAAGATCGCGTCACTGTATCTTGAAACGAGAATGTCCGCAGCTTCGGAATCGCTTATCCTCGACGACCCGCAGAGAAAATTCCCGCTTACGCAGACACAGCTCGGCATTTATCTGGAATGCGAGAGACGCGAGGGCGAAGCTGTATATAACAATCCTTACCTTTCGCGTTTCCCCGCAGATACACCGCCCGAAAAGCTGCGTAATGCAGCAGAGGCGGCAGTAAAGGCTCACCCGGGATTGTTTGCGCGTATAGTGACCGGCGACGACGGAATGCCGGCTATGATATATTGTCCAGTATCATCCGATACCCATCTCTGCGATATAACGAATACTACGGAGAAAGACTTCACGGGTATCAGAAATTCGCTGTTAAAGCCGTTCAATATAAAAACAGACCGTCTTTTCAGACTCGATATATTTGTAACCGAGTCGGCAGTATATCTGTTTATGGATTTCCACCATATCATTTATGACGGTACCTCGGCTCATATACTGATGAATGATATGATCACCGCGTGGAACGGCAATGCACCCGAAACGGAGAAGTACACCGCATATCATTGCGCACTCGATGAAAAAGCAGCAAGAGAAACACAGCTTTATCAGCGCGCAAAAACGTGGTATCTCGAACGTTTCGGCAAAACTGAGTCAGTGGCGCTTCCGGAGGGCGATGTCAAAGAAAAGGAATTATCTTACGGAGAAATAGAAGTGGAACTCGACGTCTCGCCGGAGGAGATCCGCACATTCTGTGAAAAGCAGAAAATAACGGAAAACATCGTTGTTACCGCCGCTTTCGGTTTTCTTCTGTCCGCTTATACACGCAGCGCCGATGCGGCGTTTGCAACGATATACAACGGCAGAAAAGACCTGCGTACAGACAGGACGGTTTCCATGCTTGTCAAGACCCTCCCCGTGCTGTGCAGGACGACAGGAAAACTAACAGTTAAGGAATATCTCTCCTCATTAAAGGAGCAGCTTCTCGGATCCATGGCAAACGACATTTTCTCTTTTGCCGAGATTGCTGCCGCAACCGGGATAACCGGTGATGTTCTGTTCGCGTGGCAGGACGAGATGCATGACGATTCAAGTCTGAGAAACATTGGAGCAGTACGTGAGAAACTGCCGTTCTACTCTACCGGTGATGCTCTGAGCATTGACCTTGTTTCGTCACATGGAAAGCTCGTAATGGAAATTCAATTCCACAGGAATAAGTACAGCGAAGCGTATATTGAAAATATGGCACGGTGCTACGGAAATGTTTTGCACGGTATGCTGTCAAAGGAGCACCTTGATGAAATAAATCTCGTTTCCGGCGAGGAGGAAGAAAAGATACTCTCGCTCTCAAAAGGCGAAACGCTCGACTACGCCAAGCGCGGAACATGGGTCGATCTGTTCAGATCGCAGTCTGAGAAAACACCGGAACGAAATGCCGTTACCGACAGCGAGGGCAGCTTTACATATCGTGAGCTTGACAGGATATCCGACAATATTGCAGCATACCTGCTCGATAACGGCGTAAAGCCGAACACATTTGTTGCAATAAAAATGGGACGCTCGAAGCTGTTTCTTGCAGCTGTTCTTGGCATACACAAGGCGGGCGCTGCATATCTCCCGATCGACGCGGACTACCCCGAGGAGCGTATAGCATATATGCTCGAAGATTCGGAAGCAAGCATTGTTCTTACCGAAGATACTGTAAAAATCGCAATATCCGAGTACCAGAATGCGAAGCAGATAAATTTTGCAGAGACAAACAATCTTGCATATATGATCTACACCTCCGGCTCCACCGGAAAGCCAAAAGGTGTTATGATATCTCACAGGGCAATGCTCAACTTCGTTCAATTTATCGTACGTCGTTGTCTGCTTACCGAGAAAAGCCGTATCGTTTGCTATTCAAGTTTTTCCTTCGACGCATCTGTCGAGAACCTCTATCCTGCTCTGACGGTGGGTGGGTGCGTATTTATAGTACCCGAAAAGGAACGCCACGATATATTTGAAATGAGAAGATATCTTCGTGATAACAGAATAACAGGCGGCGTTTATCCCACACGTTTCGGACTGCTTCTGGCTGGAGATGAAATGCTTGACCTTGACTTTTTTAGCGTCGGTGGTGAGGCCATGACCGCTATGCCTCATGTGAGCGGAAGAGTTTACAACGCATACGGCCCTACTGAATTTACGGTTTGCGGATCATATTATGAACTTGACAAAACACAAAAATACGACAGTATCCCGATAGGGCGGCCTATCACAAACTGTTACGCTTTCATAGTCGGATTTCATAGCGAGCTGCTCCCGCGCGGTATTGCGGGTGAGCTGTGTCTTGCAGGACCGCAGATAGCTGAGGGCTACTGGAAGCGTGAAGAACTCACAACAGAAAAGTTTGTAAACTGTCCGTATCTCGAAGGGCAGAAAATGTACCGCACAGGAGACCTTGCGAGATACAACGAAGCAGGTCAGCTTGAATACCTCGGACGTATCGACACGCAGGTGAAACTAAGAGGTTTCCGTATTGAACTTGGCGAGATAGAAAGCAGAGCAAGCCAGTTCGCCGGTATCAAGTCTGCTGCCGCAGAGGTCAGAAAAGACAATCTTGTTCTGTACTATACCTCCGAAAACGAGATCGACAATAACAAGTTGAAATCGTTCTTGTCCGAAAGTCTGACCGAATATATGATACCTTCGGTATATATGAGACTTCCGGAAATGCCGTTCACTCCCAACGGAAAGATAGACAGAAAAGCGCTGCCGGAGCCGGATCTTTCATCGCTTAAGGCGGAATATGAAGCCCCGCGCAATGAAACGGAAAAGAAACTGTGTGATGCTTTTGCCGAAGTTCTGGGGATTGATAAAGACAGCGTGGGTATCAACGACGACTTTATTATGCTCGGCGGCTCGTCTATCAAGAGTATGCGCCTGACTGTCATAGCAGGCATAGACGGACTTGTGGTAAATGACATATATCGGTTGAAGACACCGAAGAATATTGCAAAAGAACTGCTCGGACGAGGCGCTGCCAATTCCGCTCTTGATGAAACCGAAGCAAGAAAAAAAGCTGTTCCCGCAACTATAGGGCAGATTGACATGATCGATTACCAGTTTGCAAATCTCAATTCTGTAATGTATAATATTCCGGAGTTGTATGAGATCGACAGCAGCATAGATGAAGATTGTCTGATCGCGGCAGTCAATACTGTTATCGAAAATCACCCCGCATTGTCCACACAGTTTGAAATTGGAAAAGACGGCGTTATTGTCCAGAGATATATGCCGGGTTCGATCGCTGCTGTCAGAATTGAAACAATCCCCGAAAACGATATTAAGTCGGTGCTTGGGGGACTGGTACAGCCGTTCAGAATATTCAATTCACCTCTGTTCCGGGCAAGATTATTACGGTGCGGCGAAAAGCTGTATCTGTTTATGGATATGCACCACGCGATTTCCGACGGAGCGTCAATGAATATTCTTTTCTATAATATCTACAGCGCTTATCAAGGTGAGCCGCTCAAGCCGGATAACTATTATTCGTTCGTACTGAATGAAAGCAGGATGTCCGAAACCGACACATTCCGCGAAGCACAGGAGCATTTCAGAAGTGTTCTCGGTGATACGGAGTGGTGCTGTATTCCCGTACCCGATCATGAATCATGGGAAACAGAGCCTGCCGTGGAAAACGTTCTGACCGGATTGACGGCAGATGATATCAAATCAGCCGAATCCCGTCTCGGTATTTCCGGAAATGTGATGTGTATAACCGCAAGCATACTTGCGCTCAGTCAATACTGCGGGCAAGCTGATATTCATGTGAATTGGCTCTACAGTAACCGCAGCGATGCCCGTTATCGGAATACGGTCGGAAAACTATTCAAGATACTTCCAGTGGCGATTCATACGAACGAGTATTCCGGACTAAACGATCTTATTATAGAAGTCAAGCGTCAGGTGACGGAGGGAATAGTCAACAGTGTGTGCAATTATGCAGAGCTTACGGAGGCTACGCTGAATGATGCCGTTGAGATCAATTATCTTTTCTCATTTGACGATACATTATCTCGGGAAACTACCGGGTTCAAGGAAGCGGAGCTTGATTTTGAATACAGCGCAGTAGGCGGACGCATGGGAATGTATATCCTGGATAATGACGGAGAGATGATGATATCGACCGAATATCAGGCAAAAGCATACGAAGAAGGGAGTGTTGCGCGTTTTCTGCAAATGTTCAGAGATCATTTGCGGAAGATAGTTCTCGGATAAAGAAAAAAAACATTGAACTGGCGGAAAATCGTGTATGAAAAAAATCGAATTATCGGAAAAATTTACTTCCGAAAAAATAATATTGTATGCGCTGCCTGCAATAATTTCTATCATAGTCACTACTTCGTTCGGACTTGTTGATGGATACTTTGTGTCAAATCTGCTGGGTGTTGATCAGTTCGCAGCCGTTAATCTGGTCTTTCCGGTGCTCATAATATTTCCTGCCGCAGGATATATGATTGGTTCCGGCGGAAGTGCCATTATCTCAGACGTAATGGGAAAAGGCAACAAAAATGCGGCTTGTGAGAAATTCTCCATGACCGTGGCACTGACACTGGTGACAGGTGTGGTACTCGGAGTTATAGGATATTTCACACTGCCTGCTTTGATAAACCTTTTAGGAGCCGATGAAGAGCTTCACAGCTACTGCATGGAGTACGGCCAGATAATGCTGTGGTTCCTGCCGGCGTTTATGGTAAATATGGCGTTTGAGACGCTGTGGATAACGGCGGAAAAGTCATGGAACGGTTTTATAGTCTCCGTCATCAACGGCGTAACCAATGCTTTGCTGGACTGGCTGTTTATAGGCGGTCTCGGCATGGGAGTGATGGGAGCAGGACTTGCGACTGCAATAGCGCATCTGACTGCGGCATTGTTTACGGTTGTATATTTTCTTCTTCCGAATAAGTCGTCGCTCCGGCTCAGACGGTTCGAACCGTCTGTTTTAAAGGATATACCAGGTCTGTTCTTTAACGGCGCTTCCGAAATGCTTGGTACTGTTGCGGGAGCGATCGGTGCTCTGGTGGTGAATTCACGCGCCCTGTCCTTTTATGGAGAGATCGGTGTCGGTGCGTTAGGCGTTTTTGATTATATCTTTGGAATATTTGCTGCTTTTTTCTTTGGCATTTCGAATACTTCCGTTACTGTGATCGGATATAAGCACGGTAACAGGAGCCTGGATGAAATAAAAGCGATCCTGAAAAGAGGCATAATCCTGATGCTTACCGGCGGAGTGCTCATGTTTGCGTTGTGTGAGATTTTTGCGGGACCTTTTGCGGGGCTTTTCGTGGGGTATGACGATGCAGCTCATGAACTTGCTGTTCATTCTATAAAAGTACAGGCTGTAACATTTATCCTGTTCGGATTTAATATATATACCTCCTCTGTTTTTACGGGATTGGGAGATGGCCTGTCGTCAATCATCATAGCGGCGAGCCAAACACTTGTTGCCCCGATCATATTTGTTTTCCTTCTGCCTGAGATTTTCGGTGCGGAAGGAATATGGTACACAATAGTGGCGGAATCGGTAATGACAGCAGTGCTGACGGTGTCATTGCTGCTTACTCGATTCAAGCGCAGTTTACTGAGCGAAAAAGAGTCAGAATAGAATTACATGACTTACCGAATCTTATGTCTTTGCAAGCATATATCTTGTATTTTTACCTTCACCGATCCTGATCAATACACCGTTCTGCACCATTCTTTTCAGCATTCTGGCAGCGGTTGAAGAACTGGTCTTGGTGATCTGTTCAACTTCTTGCCTCGCAATTATTTCTTTTGTGGAAAAGTATTCAAGGATTTTTTCCTCAGCCGTTTGAGGAACAGCAGGGCTGTTCGGCTCAGAGGAGCGGCCGCTGTTCAGGCGCGGCAGCGTGACCTTGAATACCTTTTCCGTTACCTGGAACAATTGGCCTGCCTCCATGGGATGATATGCAGCCAGAATTTTCTTCAGCCCGGTCCCGTAAGCTTCAATCAAACTCAGGCGATAGAAGACATTGGCCAGTTTTGGATTCCTGCAGATCGACAAACCGGATGTCACATCATTCAGATGGAAGCCTGGGATAAGGCCACCTACAGATACGATCTCGATACGGTCGCTGTAGACACTGATCAACGTGCTGGCGGAATACGCATAATCCCGGTGAACAATTGCGTTCAGCAGAGCTTCGCGCAGCGCCGCAGGCGGATAGGCCCGATGGTCAACCCGGTGAACCCCTTCAAAGGTTGCAGACGTATCATTCCTCATATCCAGGAACGTGTAGGCATCATCGACCTGCTTGAGCAGCGAGCCAGTGAATTCCCGCCGATCCTGAAACTGCTCCTGATCCGTTCCCGAAAAAGTCGCTGCTTTGATGATATGCGGACATTGATCGGACAGGAGCAAGCCGAGGTTTGTAAAGACACCATCGGAGGACACGATTCCAAGCGTCTGCATCTGCGGATGCTCCAGATCAAGACCGCACCTGTTAAAAATGTCTTTCGCATAGGTGAAGGTCAAGTCCTGATGGAGAGATCGCACGTCTTCATACGTGTCTCCGTCTGTTTCCTTGATCATCTGACGAATGACTGCTTCAGTCGCCGGTGCAG
>OMYH01000015.1 GCA_900315255.1 uncultured Eubacteriales bacterium
TCATCCGACGGCTAAAGCCGCCACCTTCTCCCGAGGGAGAAGGCTATTATGCGGAAAGGTCTATTGTTAACAATAAAGCAGGACGGAATTTGCCCGTCGGCGCTTGCTGACCCCCTAATCCGACGGCTAAAGCCGCCACCTTCTCCCGAGGGAGAAGGCTATTATGCGGAAAGGTCTATTGTTAACAATAAAGCAGTACGGAACTTGCCCGTCGGCGCTTGCCGACCCCCTAATCCGTCGGCTAAAGCCGCCACCTTCGCCCGAGGGAGAAGGCTATTATGCGGAAAGGTTTATTGTTAACAATAAAGCAGGACGGAACTTGCCCGTCGGCGCTTGCCGACCCCCTCATCCGTCGGCTAAAGCCGCCACCTTCGCCCGAGGGAGAATGCTATAATGCGGGAAGGTCTATCGTTAACAATAAAGTCAGACGGAAAAGTCAGAAGGAACTTGCCTGTCGCCGTGCGGCGACCGAGGGAGAAGGCTATTGTGAGAAATCATTGCACACTGCACATTGAAATCCCCCCTTAAACGAAAGGAAAGAACTATGATAGATATTTGTCTGTTAGGAACAGGCGGAACAATGCCCCTGCCCGAAAGAGCGCTGACATCTTTATACATAAAATATAACGGCCACGGACTGCTTATCGACTGCGGAGAGGGAACGCAGGTGCAGATAAGAAAGAAAAAGCTTTCTCTGCATGATATTGACGTAATTCTGTTCACGCATTTCCATGCGGATCATATCTCCGGCTTGCCCGGACTGCTGCTGTCAATGTCAAAAAGCGAGCGTACCGAAAAGGTAACGCTTGTCGGTCCTCCGGGACTGGAAGCGGTGGTTCGATCGCTGTGCATAGTCGCCCGTGAGATGCCGTTTGATATGGAATTTATCGAGATCGAAGGAAATTACAGCCGGATAGAGAGGTTGGGTTTAAAAATCGATGCATTCTCCGTCCGACACAGCGCCCCGTGCTTAGGGTACGCAATAACACTTGAACGTGCAGGGAAATTTGATCCCGCTAAGGCTCATGAACTCGGAATACCTCAGACCATGTGGAAAACCCTTCAGAACGGTATACCGACCGAATACAACGGAAATGCATATATCCCGGGAGATGTCCTCGGAGAACCGAGGAAAGGCATAAAGGTAACATACTGCACCGACACAAGACCTGTGGATCAGATAATCGCTTATGCGAGGAGATCCGACCTGTTCATATGCGAGGGAATGTACGCAGAACCCGAAATGCAGCCGAAAGCGGAGAAAAAGCTCCACTGTATGTTTTCCGAGGCTGCACTTCTCGCCAAAGCCGCAGAGGTGAATTGTTTGTGGCTCACGCATTTCAGTCCGTCCCTCAGAGAACCAGGGCAGTACCAAAGCGATATAACGGCACTGTTTGAGAACACTGTGATCCCTCAGGATCTTCAGTCGGTCACTCTTGCTTTTGAAGATTAAACAAAACACCGCCTCAGTATTATTAACTGTGACGGTGTTTCTTTATATATAATTTCTTTATATATTATATTATTTAACGCTGTAAAGCATCTGTCCGTAGGAAGCGTAAGGCCATGCCTTTGCGTCCATCGACATTTCCATCTCGTCTGCAACAGCTCTTGCCTCCTGCATAGCAGGGAAGATCTCGTCTGCATAGAAGTTCGCAAGCTCCTGCTTGCCCGAGATATCGCCCGCCTTTATAAGCAGCGAATCAAGCTTATCTATCCTGTGTGAGAAGCAAAGCTGAAGCTTCGAAAGCTTTGAAGCAAGCTCCACCTCAAGCTCGGCGGTAATCTCTGCGGAGAGTGCCTTCTTTGCGCTTGCGGTTTCAACCAGCTCCTTGACATATCTCGATACGGCAGGAATAATATCCTTCTTAGCCATATCCATCATCGTAAGAGCCTCTATGTTGATGACCTTGGAGTAGTTCTCCAGAAGGATCTCATAACGTGCATGAAGCTCGGCTGTGCTGTATATCCTGTGCTTTTTGAAAAGAGTCTCGTTTTTCTCGTCAATATAGTGAGCGATAGCAGACGGAGCGGTACGCAGATTCATAAGCCCTCTTCTCTCTGCTTCCTCGACCCATTCGGGCGCATAGTTGTTGCCGTTGAAAACAATCCTCTTATGTTCCCGGTATGTCCTCTTGATAAGCTCGGTCAATGCCTCGTCAAAATTCTCGGCTTTTTCAAGTTCGTCTGCAAACTGTGTAAGCTCTTCGGCAACCATAGTGTTGAGCATAATGTTCGGGCAGGAAATGTTATCGCTTGAACCTAACATTCTGAACTCAAACTTATTGCCCGTAAAAGCGAACGGTGATGTACGGTTGCGGTCTGTCGTGTCCTTCTTGAAATCCGCAAGGACCTCAACGCCTGTTTTGAGCTTTTCTTCGTGTGCGTCGTATTCTCTTCCTTCAACATAAGCCTCGAGAATATCCTCAAGGTCTGTTCCGATAAACATGGATACTATCGCAGGGGGCGCTTCGTTTGCGCCGAGTCTGTGATCATTGCCTGCCGAAGCTGCAGATATTCTGAGCAGATCCTGATATTCGTCAACCGCTTTGATAACCGCTACCAGGAACAGCAAAAACTGCTTGTTGTTATAAGGGTCTTTTCCGGGACTGAGAAGGTTCCTTCCGTCGGACGTACTGAGCGACCAGTTGTTGTGCTTGCCGCTGCCGTTTACACCTGCGAACGGCTTTTCGTGCAGAAGACACTCCATGCCGTGACGGTTGGCGATACGCTTCATCATCTCCATGGTAAGCTGGTTGTGATCCGTTGCCAGGTTAGTCGTTGTAAAGATAGGCGCAAGCTCGTGCTGTGCGGGAGCTACCTCGTTGTGCTTCGTCTTTGCATATATGCCGAGCTTCCACAATTCTACGTCAAGCTCCTTCATAAATGCCGAAACCTTATCCTTTATCTTCCCGAAGTAATGATCTTCAAGTTCCTGACCCTTTGGCGCTCTTGCACCGAAGAGAGTTCTGCCCGTATAGGTGAGATCCTTTCTCGAATCGAACAGCTCCTTATCTATAAGGAAATACTCCTGCTCGGGACCTACGGTCGTTATGACTCTTGCGGTATCCTTGTCGCCGAAAAGTCTGAGTATTCTCACAGCAGAATTGCTGATAGCCTCCATCGAACGAAGCAGCGGAGTTTTCTTATCGAGAACATCGCCCGTATACGAACAGAAAGCCGTCGGGATACACAGCGAGCCGTCCTTGATGAACGCATATGAGGTAGGATCCCATGTTGTGTATCCTCTTGCCTCGAAGGTCGCGCGGATACCACCCGACGGGAAGCTCGATGCGTCAGGCTCGCCCTTGATAAGCTCCTTGCCGCTGAATTCCATGATGACTGTACCGTCATCGTTGGGATTTATAAAGCTGTCGTGCTTCTCTGCCGTTACGCCTGTCATCGGCTGAAACCAGTGTGTATAGTGAGTGCAGCCGTTTTCTACTGCCCAATCCTTCATGGCATTTGCCACGATATTAGCTACGTTGATATCGAGCGGCTTGCCTTCTTTTATTGTCTTTTTAAGTGTTTTATAGGTCTGTTTCGGGAGTCTTTCTTTCATGGTTCTTTCGTCAAAAACCAGGCTGCCGAATAACTCGGGTACGTTTACCATATTACGATCTCCTTCGATAGTTAAAATAAAAAAGACACCGAGGGCGTATTAATTGTACGTCCGCAGCGCCTTTGCTGATTACACTGATATTATATACCGATTTGCACAATAAGTCAATATGTGATATTTTACAAACAAATATCCACTAAAGCAGGGATTATAGTTCGGATTTTATCGGAACCGCAAAAATCTCTCCGTATTATTATACGGAGAGATTGAGTCAATTGTTACCGGCAGGTTGTCTTTTGCTGCCGTCTTTTTTCTGTGAGTTTGATTTTTTTACGGGCGGCTTTTTTGTACCGCTTTTATTCTTACCTTTGCTCTTCTTGACGTACTTTCCGACGATTGGAACCGTCTTGTAAATACCGTTGAACGCCGCCTTTGCTCCGACAAACACGGGTATTATCAGCAGCGCCGCCATACCTGCAAGGATAAGAGCAAACAGGATATTGTATATAAAGAACGGCAATTTAAGTACCCATACAGTCAGAATACGAAGCAAGAGTACAAGCAGCAGAGTTAAAAGCTCGATAATTATCGAATAGACAAAAACGGCTATCCCCTGCTTTGAATGTGCCCTGCAGAGTTTTGATTCGTTCCTCTTGAAATAAGGTATAAGGAACAGTATCCCAAAATACGAGAGTGCCGCCCTTGTACTGTTTTCTTTAATATCTGCATCGGAGAAAAACTTTCTCGGCTTTGGCTTCTGTTTCGCGCCGGTTTTCGATACCGCAGTCCTCTTCGGTACGGTTGCGGCAGTGGGCTTGTGTGCTTCTTCATTTTTCCGTAATGGTTTTTCGGCAGGCATCACTGCTGCCTGCGCAGCGGCTTTCTTAACAGTTTTTAACGCTTTAACCTGTTCGGCGTTATCGTCTTTTTTGACCGCCAAGCCATTTTCGACCGATTGAACCCTTTCAACCGTTACGGACTTTTCGGACGTTTCGGCTGTTTTAACACGGTTCTCTTTCTTTTGCGATACAGCTTTGGGAACAGTGTTAATGCTGTTATCCCGCTTCGCCTTTTGAACATCACCCTCCGGTTTCGGTACGGCATCGGATGATTTCGGGACTTTCCGCTTTTGTTCCTCGGTATTATTCTTTTTCTGAGTGACAGGCTTTTTCTTTTCGTTTGTACCGGGGGCGGCTTTTCCGCTCCGGTTCTTTTCTTTTTCGTCAGGCTTCTCCGACTTCACTGCTTTTGTCACGCTGTCGGAAACTGCCGCCTTCTGCACCGGACGCTCCGATAAATCAGAATTCGGCTTCTTCTTTGAGCCTGCTTCAGGTTTCATATCTGAGCTGACCGACTCCGTTTTCTCCTTAACGGACTCACGCTTATCGGAAACAGGCAGATCGCTGCGAACATCAACGGGAGCAGCCTCTTCCGTCTTTATTTCGGCAGACGAAACCGAGTCCGTGAGTTTCTTCTCGTGAACCGTGCTTATCCTGCCGGGAGTTCTCGTCAGATTCCTCGACGGCGGAGTCAGAGGAACAAGCTCCTCGTCTGCCGGCTTTGGCTTTTTCATCGGATCATCGCCGAACACCGCTTCTTTTTTCACAGGCGGCTTTTGTTTTGTTTTTTGCTTCTGCTTTGCATTTGTTGGGGCAGTTTTCCGGCTGCTGCCGTTCTTTCCCGACGATGATTTTTTATCTCCGTCTGTCTGCGGTCTTGAAGACTCAATGATCCTTTGCGGTATCTTATCGTCCCTGCTGCGAGGTCTTTCTTTCCTGCCCGTTTTGTGATTGCCCACTATATCCGATGTTATTTCTCTGTTGATAACAGTAGGCTTGAACGGTTCCGGCTCAGGATCCTGAACACGTTCGCTCTCGCTCGGTACAGTCGGGACCTCACCAAGGGCAAGCTCCTGCTTATAGATCTTATCAAGCACCTGATCTTTTTTTGCTTTTTCGAACATTTCTCCGGAAGAGAACACGTCCATATTATCCGAGCTGACTTCGCTGTTTTTGCTCGGATCGGTATTGGAATAAATATCCTTATATACCGTGGGCCTCTTTTTGCTTCTCTTTCTCAGAGAGGCTCCGCATTTTTCACATACGGAGGAATTTGCATCATTAGAAGCACCACACGACTTGCAAATTAACAAAATAATCCCTCCACGTTAATACAGCATCACGCTGTACACGTAATATTAAAATAAATAACCTTATTTCAATTATATGTTATCAGTATACGGTATGTCAACTTAAAAAATTGTAACAAAGTGTAACAAACAAAAGAAAAATGCAGAAAAGCAACTTATGCTTTTGTATTATGTAGATTTTCGCTGTGACAGCGTGGATTTCCCGGGGAAACTAAGGTCATTAATACTTGAAATTGGAAGAGTATTGTGTTATAATAAAACAGATATTGATTACGGGTCTTGTTTTATTTTGTACATTGTCTAACGAGCAATAATTTAGGAGGCATTAAATTGAAGTACGATCATATCAGCATTGAGAAAAAATGGCAGGACAGGTGGGAAGAAAAAGGTGTTTTCCACGCAGAGGACAATTCAGACAAAGAAAAATTCTTTGCTCTGATCGAGTTTCCGTACCCTTCGGGACAGGGACTTCACGTAGGACACCCCCGTCCCTATACTGCGCTTGATACGGTAGCAAGAAAGAGAAGGCTGCAGGGCTACAATGTTCTCTACCCTATCGGCTGGGACGCATTCGGGCTGCCGACAGAGAATTACGCTATCAAGAACCATATCCACCCTGCCGTTGTTACACAGAACAACATCGCAAGATTCAAAAAGCAGATTCAGTCATTGGGTATCTCCTTTGACTGGAGCAGAGAAGTGAATACCACAGATCCGTCCTATTTCAAGTGGACTCAGTGGATATTCCTACAGCTGTTCAAGCATGGTCTGGCATACAAAAAGGAGATGTCCGTAAACTGGTGTACATCATGCAAGTGCGTGCTTGCAAACGAAGAGGTTGTAAACGGCGTCTGCGAGCGCTGCGGAAGCGAGGTCGTTCGTAAAGTTAAGTCACAGTGGATGTTAAAGATCACAGCGTACGCACAGCGTCTTGTTGACGATCTCGACACCGTGGATTATCCCGAAAGAGTAAAGACCCAGCAGAAAAACTGGATCGGAAGAAGTACCGGAGCAGAGGTTGACTTTACAGCAACTACAGGCGATACTCTCACGGTATATACGACTCGTCCCGACACGCTTTTCGGCGCAACATATATGGTAGTATCTCCCGAACACCCGTACATAGAGAAGTGGGCGGATATTATCGAAAACATAGACGAGGTACGAGCATATCAGCAGGAAAGCGCAAAGAAGTCGGATTTCGAGCGTACCGAGATGGCCAAGGATAAGACAGGTGTTCTCATCAAGGGTGTGCGTGCGGTCAATCCCGTAAACAACAAGGAGATACCGATATTTATTTCGGACTATGTTCTTGTATCCTACGGTACGGGAGCTATCATGGCTGTTCCTGCGCACGATACACGCGACTGGGAGTTCGCAAAGAAATTTGATCTCCCGATCATTGAGGTAGTCAAGGGCGGCAACGTTCAGAAAGAGGCATTCACAGACTGCGCAACGGGAGTTATGGTAAACAGCGGTATTCTTGACGGTCTTTCGGTCGAAGACGCTAAAGTTAAAATAAAGCAGTGGCTCACAGAGAACGGCAAGGGCAAGGAAAAGGTCAACTTCAAGCTCCGTGACTGGGTATTCTCCAGACAGAGATACTGGGGTGAGCCTATCCCGATAATCAACTGTCCGTGCTGCGGATATGTCCCGCTTGACGAAAGCGAGCTTCCGCTTGAATTGCCTATGGTAGATTCTTACGAGCCGACAGATACGGGCGAATCTCCGCTTGCAAATATAACAGAATGGGTAAACGTAAAATGCCCCAAGTGCGGTAAAGACGCAAAGCGTGAAACAGACACTATGCCTCAGTGGGCAGGCTCTTCGTGGTACTTCCTCAGATATATGGATCCCCACAACGAAAAGGCTCTTGCAAGCAAGGAGGCGCTTGACTACTGGTCACCCGTCGATTGGTACAACGGAGGTATGGAGCACACAACGCTTCACCTTCTCTACAGCCGTTTCTGGCATAAGTTCCTTTATGATATAGGCGTAGTTCCCACAGCCGAGCCGTATGCAAAGCGCACAAGCCACGGCATGATCCTCGGCGAGAACGGTGAGAAAATGAGTAAGTCAAGAGGCAACGTAGTAAATCCCGACGAGGTCGTTGCGGAGTACGGCGCAGATACGCTCAGACTGTATGAGATGTTCATCGGAGATTTCGAGAAGGCCGCTCCGTGGAGCGCAGACGGAATCAGGGGCTGCCGCAGGTTCGTCGAGAGATTCTACAATCTCACTTCAAATATTATCGACAGCGATGAGATCCGCCCCGAGCTGGAGAGCGCTTTCCACAAGACGATCAAGAAAGTCGGCGACGATATCGAAAGCATTAAGTTCAACACAGCGATAGCAAGTCTTATGTCGCTTATCAACGATCTTACGAACAAGGGCGTTACAAGAGAAGAGTTGAGAATATTTACTATTCTTGTCGATCCTTTTGCTCCTCACGCCGCAGAAGAGGTGTGGGAGATCGCAAAGCTCGGAAACGGTATGGTAGCCGAGCAGAAATGGCCCGAATATGACGAGGCTAAGTGCAAGGACGAAACTATCGAGATCGCAGTACAGGTCAACGGCAAGATCAAGACAAAGCTCAATATCCCTGCAGATGCAGAGAGCAGCGAGGTGATCTCTCTTGCAAAGGAGAATGAAAAGGTCGCTGCAGCTATCGGTTCCATGAAGATAGTTAAGGAGATATATGTTAAGGGCAAGCTCGTTAATATCGTTGTAAAGCCCTGATCAAGGTTCGGAATTTGCACTATTTACTGTTTGTCTTGACTTTTGACTCAGATTTTATGATAAATTTGAAAAAAGCCTTGACAACTTTATATAGACTGTTGTATAATTATACTTGCAAATTATGCGATTAACTCCTGCCTTTTGGCGGATGGGAGGGGAAATAAATGGCTGAGATCAGAATTAAGGATAATGAGTCTCTCGAGAGCGCACTCAGAAGATTTAAGAAGCAGTGTGCAAGAGCCGGCGTTATTGCTGAGGTTCGCAAGAGAGAAGCATACGAGAAGCCTTCTGTTAGACGTAAAAAGAAGTCCGAGGCTGCACGTAAGCGTAAGTATAAGTAATAGCTCTAATTAAACAGTTACTTAAACAAACTTATAAAAAGCGGACAGTGTAAAAGCTGTCCGTGTTTTTATATAATTATTACGATTAGAAGCGATGAGGAAAGCATATGAAATATTGGGAATTTCTGCGTATTGCAGAACTATTAAGGAGACACTGATTAAATCGAGTGCCGAAGTTGCGCCGTCAGATTTTTAGGCAAATTGTGCGAAAAATCCGCAGGAATACTGACGTATTTCAAGATTTAATCAGTGGTTCCTTAAATAAAAAATTACATATAACACCTTTACTGTATGGCTCTTTGGGCTTGGAAAGGCGGTCTTGCTCCGATCTGAATGCAGATGATATTGACATACTTATCCCTGAAAAGCTTTTATCCGATGATTGGAAAATGATTGAAGATTTAATGAACTCCGAGCATTATGCTTTGTTTAATGCTGAAGAGCATGAATTTGTAAAATCTAATGTTCATATTGCGTATGCTGCTATTGAAAGTCTTGTTTCGTTTGCAGGTGTAGATATTTCCGCTATTCCGATCGTAACCGACGTGGGAATTCAGTATTATCTACTCGAATTGTCCGATTATCTGAAGGTTTATCAGGCTTCATCAAAGGACGGTTATCGGAAGAATGTAAAAAACAAACTCGACAATCACAAAAACGGGACTTCACACTAAGAAGCTCCCGTTTTTTTATTATTTGAAAGACTCACATATTCTTCCAAAAAGCCGTTAATAATAACGAAAAATGCTTGATATAGATCACAAAAACTGTTATAATGATTATATATTACCTTTTTGAGGAGGACAAAAATATGAAACCTACAAAAGTATTATCTATATTGCTTAGCATACTTATATGCGTTTCTTCTCTCACGCTGCCTGCGTATGCTGCACAGACCGATCTGAACGAAGTCGGCGCTTCGTCCGTGCAAAGCAGTAAAGAAACATACAATGATTTCGGGTATTTTGTTTCCAACGATTCAGTTGAGATAACATCATACATTGGCAGCGACAGCTATATTTCAATACCCGAAACAATAAACGAAATGCCTGTTGTGAGTATCAGCAGATTTGCCTTTAAAAACTGTCAAACCGCAGAATACCTCAGCATTCCTTCGACTGTGACCGAGATCGGCTGGGGCGCGCTAAGCTGCTGCGATAACCTGCGAGACATCTATGTCGATTCGGATAATCCTGAATTCACCTCGGTGAACGGAGTTTTATATAACAAAAATGTCACCAAGCTCATAGCCTGCCCCGCAGGTCGGACATCTGTTTCCATACCGTACAGTGTCCTGTCTATCGGCGGAGATTCGTTCTACGGGTGTTCCAAAATAATCAATCTGGTTCTGCCCGATAATGTAACGACCATAGAGAAGTATGCATTATATGAATGTACGGGACTTCAGTCCGTCACATTTTCAAAGAACCTTAAAAGTATCGGCGAGTATGCATTCTATGAATGCTCTTCCCTTAAAACTGTATACTACGGCGGCACTCCCGAGGAATGGTTGCAAATTGATATTTCCCCCTCTTCAAACGACTATCTACTCAATGCAGCCAAGGAGTATACATCTGATGTTAATATCTATTTTGACAACTCCGCATATAATTGGGATCAGGTCTATGCATATGTTTATGATGATAACGATTCCGAATCGGAGGTCAGACAAAATGCTTCCTGGCCGGGAATTCTGATGACACAAACGAACTCCGAAGGATACCTTATGCTCAATGTTAACGATTTCAGGTATGGCAAAGTAATTTTCACGGAACAGGGAGATTCGATCTATAACAGATACCCGACCGACATAAATCCGGGTATGGAGATCGGAGGCAGATCAAAGCTGTTCGGCACAGATTACGCCTGGACAGACTACAAAGAACCCGAACAGGCATCATCGGGCAAGATCAGGTTCGACATCGGCGACTGGAACCCGACCGACAGGATCAGCTTCTACATCTGGGCACGAAAGGGCGACCAGCTTCTGTACGGTTCTAACACGGGTTGGACAGATACCAATAACTGGGGCTCGAAAAAGACCTTGGGTACTGCGGTTGAAGACGAAGAAGGAATAGTAGAATCGTATCAGATCGATTATCTTGACGGCTGGGATCATTTCGTTATATTTTATGACTATGATTCGGGCGCACAGACTTATGACTGCATATTCACAAAGGACGCTTTCGGAAAAACCGCTCACCTCACGGGCAATGAGCTTGAAAACCCGCTCGACAGCAGCTTAGTCTGCATTGAAGCCGATTTTGAATTCGCCGCCGGCAGCGGTCCGTATATGCAGATCACGTCTACAGGCAACATCATAGGCAGAATCCCCGCCCTGCACGACGACGGCGTAAAAATAGTAGCAGAATATATATATAATAATATTAATAAAATCGACAAATCAGGCGTAGAATGCTGTACCCCCGAAAAGGTATCAAACGCTGTTTCAAGTTACTACACTGTACCTGATGATGTATGGGAAAAATACACAGAGATAGACAGGGCAGGCGAAAAGGCAAACGAAGCTCATATTCTGCTCTTCGGAACACCTCTTTCAACAGATACCGACAGCACAACAGACACCGAAACCGATACAGATACTCAAACAGACCCAAATTATGAGTACACAGTCAACTATGACGGATCAATAACCATCACAAAATACAAAGGCAGCAGTTCTGTGTTAAATATCCCCTCTGAAATAAACGGTCGAAGCGTTACCGCAATCGGAGAAGAAGCATTCACAGAAAACTACACCATTACATCTGTAACAGTTCCCGACAGCGTAACTGAGATCAATCGTTTTGCTTTCTATAAATGCTATAACCTTACAAGCATATCACTGCCTCAAAGCACTACTGAGATCGGAACGGGTATCCTCTCCGACTGTCCGAGCATAACGAAGATCACTGTTTCCGAAGATAATTCAGCTCTTGAAGTGATAGACGGCATACTGTATAACAGAACCACAAGCGAAGTTATCAAATGCCCGGTCAACAAAGAAACCGTCAATATTCCCGACTATTATACAACTATCGGTCAGGACGCTTTTGCATACTGTAAAAACCTCACTCTTATCCGCATTCCCTCAAGTATTACAACTATCGACAAATGGGCATTCGATAACTGCACGGGATTAACTAAGGTATATCTGCCAAGCTCCGTTACAACGATCGGCGACAGCGCATTCGACTACTGTTCAGCCTTGACGGACGTATGTTACGAAGGCGATGAAGATTCATTATTCGACAGCATATATATAGGGAATTACAACGATAATCTGGTAAATGCGAATATACATTACAATACTGTATCGGGCAAAATAAGGTTTGATCTCGGAAACTGGAACCACAGCGACAGAGTGTGCTTTTATATATGGGCGAGAACACCCGATCAGAAGGTATTTTACGCTGTTCCCGATGGACTGGCGACATCGGACACATGGGGCAGCAAGAAACTTATCGGCACTCCCGCCCAAGGCGAGGACGGGATCGTTGAATCATATTATATTGAATACACCGAGGATTACGACTACTTTGTTATTTTCCATGATTACGAAACCAACGAACAAACATACGACTGCGTATTTACAAAGGACGCATTCGGTCAGACTGCCTTCATGACAGGACTTGAAATAGAGAACCCTGTAAACTCCGAAAAAACAAGTCTTGAAGCCGATTTCAATAACGTGCCCGGCTGCGGTCCGTATATGCAGATCGCTTCAACGGGCAACATTATCGGCTATGCCGAGGCTAAGCATGACGACGCACCTGCGCTTGTTGCGAATTACATATTCAAGCAGATGGGCGTTATAACGCTTGCAGGCAAAGAGGCATGCACACAAGAAAAGGTAGCCTACGCTATTTCTGCATATGACACAACCGAGGACGAAGTATGGGCGAAGTTCCAACAAATCGAAGGACACGAGCCGAAAGACAGCGAGGCATACTGGCTGATCTACCGTCAAAACATAATCGACCCGTCCGACACGGATTCAGATTTTTCATATACTGTTCAGGACGATGACACCATAAAGATCACAGGCTACAATGGCAGCGACAACGATGTAGCTGTTCCCGGTTCTATTGAAGACAAGCCTGTTACGGCTATCGGAGATTCCGCATTCTACGGCAATAAAAACATGACAAGTGTGCAGATACCGTCTTCAGTTAAAACTATCGGCGCAAGCGCATTCTACGACTGCACGAACCTGAATAATGTCAGTATCCCAGACGGTGTATCGAGCATCGACCGCAACGCCTTTTACAACTGTTCATCGCTTGGCAGCGTCAACATTCCTTCAAGTGTAAAAACCATAGGTTTCCAGTCATTCTTTGATTGCACAAGCTTAACAGATCTGACCATACAGGACGGAGTAGAGTCAATAGGCGGAAACGCTTTCTATAACTGTTCAAGATTACAGATTCTGTATATTCCCTACAGTGTCACAGAGATCGGCGAAAACGCTTTCTGCAGATGCTCCAATCTTAATTATATCTCCGTTTCATCAGACAACACAACGTTTACGACATATGACGGCGCATTGTACAATAAGGATACAAAGACCCTGATTAAATGCCCCGTATATCAGACGTCTGTCTACATTGACAATGACACAAAGGTTATCGGACAGATGGCATTCCAGGACTGCACGGGTCTTACAAACATCGTTTTCCCTGACGGTCTGACGACTATAGGAAAATGGGCATTCCAGAACTGCATCAACATTTCGGAGGTTACTATCCCGACAAGTGTAACGACCATCAGCGACAACGCATTCTATGACTGCGACAATCTCAAAGATGTTTATTACCGGGGCAATGAAAGTCAATGGAACAACATCACTATCGGCTCGGATAACGCGCCTCTGAAAAAAGCCGCACTGCATTTCCCCGATGACGGTAAGGTAACATATTATTTCCTTGCGCCGAATAACTATTTTGCGGCAAATAATGATGTGGGATATTACTATTGTCAGCCACAGGAGATCGCTCCGTGGCCCGGTGCTGCAATGACTCCCGCTCCGGAGATCGGAGAAAATGTGTTCAAGTGCAGTGTTGGCGATATGGACACAACATCTACAATAATTTTCAATGCATTTGTAGACGCCGGCAACCCTGCCGACCCCGATCTTGCTGCTGTAAGTCATCAATCGGTTAACATCAACTTAGAGGGTTACGATGTGGGTGACAGTAAGTTCTATGATAAGCTTGACAACTTCTACGGAATGATCTATGTTTACAGTCCTGACAACTTTGACATAAATGAATACTACGGCTCAGAAATAAGAAGCGGCGAATGGTTCTCCGTTCATCCGGGCGATGACAACTACTACAGATACTACCTTGATTCAAGCGGTCAGTACTATACAACCGAAAAGAATACCGATACCGATACAACTACCGATACCGATACGGAAGATTCTGACACTCCTCCCGATACTAATCCCGATCTTTTCGAATGGGGTAAAGATGATACCGGATATTATATATCTGCATACACAGGTACAGACACAGTAATCACTATCCCTAACGAAATTGAAGGACACACGATAACTTCGATCAAACGACTTTATAAGGATACTAATGAACAGGCTAAACAACTCACGAAGATATATGTTTCCGAAGTTATAACAACTATAGGTAAAATGGCATTCAGAGATTATACGGCATTGGAGGAAATAATTCTTCCAAACAGTGTAACCACGATCGGAAACGACGCTTTCTACAACTGTCAGAACTTAAGAAAGATCACAATTCCCAACGGTTTAAAAAGCATTGGATCAAATGCTTTTTACAACTGTCAGTCATTGAACAAAATCACACTGCCCGACGGTTTAACAAACATCGGATCATCGGCATTCTATAATTGCAACAACCTGACAGAGATCACTGTTCCCGGCGGTGTCAATCGCATATCAATGGCGGCATTCAAAAACTGTTCGGCATTAATAAGCGTTACTATATCAGACGGAGTTGAAACAATTGATGATTCTGCCTTCTCAGATTGCACAAGCTTAACAATGGTGACGATCCCCGAAAGTATAAAGTCAATAAATCACCATGCATTCTACAAATGCACCAACCTGAAAGACGTATATTACGGTGGCTCGGAAGAAGATTGGAACACACTGCTGCTTAGCGTCGGCAGTGACAACCCTGCGCTTACCGCAGGCGCAACGATACACTTTGGCAGGGAGGGCGCGCCAAAGGACTTCTATGTTACAGAAAAGGAAGACGGTACACTCGAGATCATCAAATATAACGGAAATGATTCTGTTATGAATATCCCATCCGAGATTGACGGCAAAACAGTCACCTCGATCGGCTCAAACATTCTGATGCACGGCGACACGACAAAGGATATTGTAGAGATCGTTATTCCCGAAACTGTTACAGCTATCGCTGACAATGCATTTTCGCTTTGTCAGACGCTCGAGAAGGTGACGATACCCGATTCGGTAACAGAGATCGGAAAGGACGTCTTTACCGATTACGGCAATGTCAGGATCTATTGCAGTACGGATTCTGCAGCGCACAAATATGCGCAGGATAACAATATCGGCTTTATACTCACAGACGGAGGCTACGAACCCGTTAAACTGGGCGATGTAGACGGCGATGGAAAAATCTCCGCCAAAGACAGTATGACCATTCAGCGTTATGCGATCAACCTGAAGAAGCTTGAACCAAATCAGATCCGCGCCGCAGACGCAGACGGCGACGGCAGAGTTACCAACAAAGACGCTATCATCCTGCTGCGATATACCATTAATATCCCGGTTAAGTTCGCTATAGGAGAAATGGTTTGATATAACAAACGTCGATATCCCCTGCTCGGTGATATGAGCAGGGGTACCTTATATTTTTAGCTTTTCTGTAAAAAATAAAAAAATATTTTATTTTTTTTGCAATACCACTTTATATTTTCTCCAAAATATAGTATAATGGATACGAACGGGATTATTCCCCAGTAAATAAAATTTTAGGAGTGTGAATACAATGGCTTTAGTAAACGCTAAAGAAATGCTTACAAAGGCTAAGCAGGGTCACTATGCAGTAGGTCAGTTCAATATCAACAATCTTGAGTGGACAAAGGCTATTCTGCTTACAGCACAGGAGCTTCAGTCTCCTGTTATCCTCGGTGTATCAGAGGGCGCAGGCAAATACATGACAGGTTTCAAGACAGTTGCTGCTATGGTTAAAGCAATGGACGAGTCTCTCGGAATCACTGTTCCGGTTGCTCTTCACCTGGATCACGGTACATACGAAGGCTGCTACAAGTGCATTGAGGCAGGTTTCACATCGATCATGTTCGACGGCTCTCACTATCCGTTTGAGGAGAACCTTGCAAAGTCAAGCGAGCTTGTTAATGTTGCTCATAACCTCGGTCTTTCTATCGAGTGTGAGGTTGGCTCGATTGGCGGCGAGGAAGACGGCGTTGTCGGAATGGGCGAGTGCGCAGATCCCGAAGAGTGCAAGGTCATCGCTGATCTCGGCGTAGATATGCTTGCAGCAGGTATCGGCAACATTCACGGCAAGTACCCCGAGAACTGGGCAGGTCTTCAGTTTGACGTACTTGACGCTATCCAGGCTAAGACAGGCGAAATGCCGCTCGTTCTTCACGGCGGTACAGGCATTCCTGCAGATATGATCAAGAAGGCTATAACTCTCGGCGTTTCCAAAATCAACGTTAACACAGAGTGCCAGCTTTCATTCCAGGAGGCTACAAGAAAGTACATTGAAGACGGCAAGGATCTCCAGGGAAAGGGCTTTGATCCGAGAAAGCTCCTCAACCCCGGCTTTGAGGCTATCAAGGCTACAGTTAAGGAGAAAATGGAACTCTTCGGCTCTGTCGGCAAGGCATAATTCTTTTTTTAACAGTACACTGAATCCTCCGAGTTTTCGGAGGATTTTCTTTTGCCTGCCTATTGACCTTTTCGGGATTTATGATATAATATGCTATGTGTTTTAACAATTTTTTCTAAGACTTTGTCGGAGGTTTATATTATGTGGAAGATGATTATTCCGCTGCTGATCATCGTCGGATCTAACTCTTTTTATCATGTCATTACAAAATCTGTTCCCGAAAACGTCAATACATTTGGCGCTCTGACCGTGACATATTTAGTCGGGGCGGTTTTGTCGGCGATCTTGTTTTTGATAAGCGTAAAACCCGTGAACGCTCTGACCGAATTGCATAAAATAAATTGGACATCGTTTGCCCTCGGATGTGTGATAGTCGGACTTGAGGCGGGCTTCGTTCTGATGTACCGCTCAGGCTGGAAAATAAGCTCTGCCTCGCTTACCGCCAACATCTGCCTTGCGGTGGTTCTGTTGGCAGTGGGTGCACTTCTGTATAAAGAAGCTGTAACCCCCCGTCAAGTTGCGGGCGTTATCGTCTGTGCGGCAGGATTGTTCCTGATAAACGGATAAGATATCAACATATTTTTACGTTAATGTGAAAAACGGCTATTGTTCTTAAAACAATAACCGTTATTTTTTTATTTGAATAACACTACCGCATTAGAAGCAAATATCTTTCTGTCTGTCGGCTCTTCATTTGTCGAGCTGTCCGTATAAAGCATAAGGAATCTTCCGTCATCAGTTGCAACCGCATAAGTATTCGCAGTAGCGCTCTCGGTGCTCTCCATCAGATGGAAAGAGTGATCACCCCTGGCGTTTGCGAGCGTCTGCTGCGCTATCTCGGAGGTCTGATCATCGTATTCATAAAGCTCGATAGTATACTTGCTTGTACCTGTCATGACAAATCTCTTGCCCTGCTTTGCACCTATCGCAGAAGCCGTGAGGTCTGTTCCATCGCCCTTGATGAATCCGTTGTCCGTCATGTACGATACAAAGCCGTCAAACGTCTTTTCATATTTATCGGCAGACACTGCCTGTGTGTCCGTGTCGGTGTTTACTGCAGTAATGTCGGCAGAGCCGCCGTTTGTTCCGTCAGATGAATTGCTGCATCCCACCGGAATAACTGCCAATAGTGCGGCAATAACCATCAAAGATAATACCTTTTTCATATCTGATCTCCTTTATTATACACCTGGAAAAGCTTATATATTTTTATAAGTCTTTTTTCACCGTCAATTTTGCCCAAGCCGATGAAGCTGCCGTTTCTGTCGCATATTCTGAGTATTTCACCGTCATTGGCACTGTTCTTTACAGCCGTCCTGTCTATATCTATTGCGCCGCCGTTAGAGAATCTTGCCGCCTGCTTTTCGCTGACGTTTATTTTTCGGTATGTTTCAAACAGACTTTCGCACGAACGCAGAAGCTTTCTTGTATTCTCACTCTGCTCGCCCTCATGCGATAAATCTCTGATCTCGTCTAAACCGACGCTGTCTTCAAGCGTAAAGCCGCAGGCTTTTGTCCTGACAAGCGACGTCATAACTGCTCCGCAGCCAAGCTCTCTGCCTATATCATCAATAAGTGTGCGTATATATGTACCCTTTGAACAGGCAATTTTCAGCTGTCCCGAGCTTGTTTCTTCATCATATGTCAGCAAGGTGAGTGTTGATACGGTAACTTTTCTCGGAGTTCTCTCAACCTCTATCCCCTGTCTTGCAAGATCATACAAACGCACTCCGTCCTTTTTTACGGCTGAGTACATCGGCGGAAGCTGAAATATCTCTCCCGTATATTTCGGAATTATATTCAAAATATCAGCTCTGCCGCATTGTACTTCTTTTTCCTCCCGAACCGTACCCCAGATATCAAGAGTATCTGTGCGTACTCCGAGCCTGAACTGTGCGACATACTCCTTATCACTGTCGGGCAGTATATCCTGCGCCTTTGCCGCATTGCCCAGAAGCAGAGGCAGCACACCTGTTGCCATAGGGTCAAGCGTGCCGGTATGCCCTATCTTTCGCTGTCCGCAAAGTCTGCGCATTACCGCCACAACATCAAACGATGTAAAATCCTGAGGTTTATTTACCACGATAACTCCGTCCATATAAAGCCTCCGTTATAGGCTGAGCTCATCAACCGCTGCGTGTACTATCTTCTCTATCGCTTCTTCAAGACTTCCCTGAACACTGCAGCCTGCCGCAGCAAAATGACCGCCGCCGCCAAGCTTTGAGCATATCCACGAAGCGTTATGATCTCCGTTTGTACGAACGCTTATGCGGTAATAATTATCGCCCTTTTCTTTTACGGTAATACCTGCGGACACTCCCTCTATCTGTCGGGGAATAATCGCAAGCCCGTCCATGTCCTCGTCCTTTGCGCCCGTGCGTTTTTCCATATCACGGGTCGTATATACAACAGCTATCTTGTTATCGGCATAGAAACGAAGTGTGTTTAATACTTCACGCTCAATGTTTATCCGAGCCAAGGATTTTGTATCAAACATCACCCTGTTTATCTCGGCATTTCTGCAGCCAAGCTCGATCAGATCTGCCGCTATACGCATAGTGTCGGGCGTTACATTAGTGAACCTGAAGCAGCCCGTATCGGTACACATACCCGTATAAATGCAGTCTGCAAGCTGAGGGTCTATCTCTGTACCAAGCAGTCTGATAAGGTAATAAATATTCTCGCAATTCGACGCAGCGTCAGCATTAACATATCTCATTGAAGCAGTTATATCATTTGAAGCATGATGATCTATGCAAACATCAATTTTATCCTCAAACTCTTCCTTGAACTCACCCATAAGCGATGGTGAAGCGATATCTACGGTAACAACGGTTTCATATTCAAAATCCTGCTTCTCCATATCCTTTTCAAGATAAGCGAATTTACCCGCAAGCGTACCGTGTATCAGAACATTAGCCTGCTTGTCAAGCCTTCTGAGTGCTCTGCATAGGGCATACGCCGAGCCTAATGTATCTCCGTCGGGATAAATATGCGTGAGAATAACATATTTATCTCTTGTTTTCAAATATCCGGCTATCTCATTCAGACTGCTCATCTTCATCTTCCTTTATGTCAAGCTCGCCCAATATACGAGATATATTGGCGCTGTACTCTATCGAATCGGTAGCCTCAAAAATCATTGAGGGTACATGGCGAAGAGTCAGTCTTGAACCTATCTCATGACGTATATAACCGCTTGCCGATTTCAGTCCCTTGACAGCCTCCTTAGCCTTGTCAAGTCCCTCCATAGCGCTGACAAACACCTTGCAGTAGCTGAGGTCATTTGAAACCTCGACACGCACAATGCTTATCATAGAATTAGCCACACGGGGGTCTTTCAGCTCTCTGAGAATCGCCGTAAGCTCACGCTTGATATCCTCGGTGGTCCTTCCCATTCTGTGACTTGCCATATTTTAACTCCTTTTTGCAAATTCTACTTCTTTGCAGAAAATGAGAACGACAATTCTATCTGCTGCCATTCTCATACTTCCGCATTAAAGATTAATCTCTGTATTCCTCTATTATGAACGATTCGAGAATGTCACCTTCCTTGAGGTCGGAGAACTTCTCAAGTCCTATACCGCACTCAAAGCCTGCTGTTACCTCTTTAACAGAATCCTTGAATCTCTGCAGCGAGCTCATAGTATCCTCAAATATTACGATACCGTCACGCACTACTCTTACCTGCGAATTCCTTGCAACCTTACCGTTGAGAACATAAGAGCCTGCGATAAATCCGACATTCTTGATCTTGATAACGCTTCTGCACTCTGCTCTGCCGAGAACTACCTCTCTGGTCTTCGGCGCAAGCATACCCTTCATGGCAGCTTCGATCTCCTCGATGCAGTCATAGATAATTCTGTAGCATCTGAGATCAACTCCGTCACGCTTTGCATTCTCCTCCGCAACAGGATCGGGACGAACATTAAAGCCTACGATAATAGCGCTCGAAGCCGCTGCAAGCATAACATCGGATTCACGGATAGCGCCTACTGCGCCGTGAATAACATTTACTCTTACCTCATCGTTTGAGAGCTTCTCGAGTGACTGCTTAACAGCCTCGACAGAACCCTGAACATCTGCCTTTACTATGATCTTAAGCTCCTTGACATCGCCGAGCTGCATCTGCTCAAAGAGATTGTCAAGTGTAACCATAGACGGCTTCTGTGCATTGAACAGCTCTTCTTTAGCCTGAGATTTTCTCTGCTCAACAAGCTCTCTTGCAAGACGTTCGTCCGATACTGCGTTGAACGTATCTCCGCCGGACGGAACATCGTCAAGACCTGTTATCTCAACAGGATAAGACGGACCAGCTTCCCTGACCTTCTCACCCTTGTAGTTAGTCATTGCTCTTACTCTGCCGACAGCCGTACCTGCAACGACAATATCGCCCACCCTGAGCGTACCGTTCTGTACAAGCATAGTAGCAACAGGTCCTTTACCCTTATCAAGTCTTGCCTCGATAACAGTACCCTTTGCCGCCCTGTCGGGGTTAGCCTTAAGCTCCTTCATCTCCGCAACAAGCAGAACCATTTCGAGCAGCTCGTCAATATTCTGCTTCTTCTTTGCCGAAACGGGTATACACGGAGTATCTCCGCCCCACTCCTCTGGTACAATATTGTACTCTGTAAGCTGCTGCTTGACCATGTCAACATTTGCGCCCTCTTTATCTATCTTGTTGATGGCAACGATTATCGAAACACCTGCTGCCTTAGCGTGGTTGATAGCCTCGATCGTCTGCGGCATGATACCGTCGTCTGCCGCTACTACAAGAATAGCTATATCGGTAACCTGTGCACCTCTTGCTCTCATCGTGGTGAAAGCCTCATGACCCGGTGTGTCAAGGAAAGTGATCTCCTTGCCGTTGATCTGCGCTCTGTATGCGCCGATGTGCTGCGTAATTCCGCCTGCCTCAGTCGCCGTAACATTCTCCTGTCTGATTACGTCAAGCAATGAGGTCTTACCGTGATCGACATGACCCATAACAACAACAACAGGCGCTCTCTCAACGAGATTCTCGTCCGAGTCCTCGCTGTCGTCAATAATCCTCTCTTCAATGGTTACAACCACTTCTTTTTCTACCTTTGCGTGGAACTCCATTGCCACAAGTGCAGCCGTATCGAAATCGATCACGTCATTCACTGACGCTGCTACGCCCATGAGGAACAGCTTTTTCACAAGCTCTGTTGCTGTGACCTTGAGTCTGAGAGCAAGCTCCGAAACAACGATCTCATCAGGGATAGTTACCGTGATTGGCTTCTTCTTTCTCTCTGACTCTATTCTCTTCAGACGCTCCTGCTCGGTTTCCTTGCGGGAGTTCTTCGGCTTGCCCCTGCGCTGCGATTTCTGGTTGATCTTCTGCTTGCTTACGGTACTGTCGCTCTTCATCTTCTCGTTTGCAAGGTCGTCGTACTTTGAGTTGTATCTCTCTATATCAACAACAGCCGCTCTTGTGTCGATAACTCTTGAACCTCTTCTGCCGCCGTTGTCGCTTGAAAAGTAACCCGAATCGGAATTATCAGACTGGGCAGACTGTGTACTCTGCTGTTTGCGCTCGGGAAGCTTCTTCTCCTGCTTCTGCTCGGGTTTCTTGTTGTCTTTGGGCTTTTGTCTGTTATCGGTCGATCTCTGAGGCTTCTCCTGCTTCACCTGCTTTGGAGCATTTTTGCCGCCTTCATTGATGTCCTTGCCCTCTTTGTTGTCCTTGCCTCTGATGTTCTTATTATTCTCTTTGGAATTCCTGTTATTCCTGTTATCCTTCTTATCTTTTTTGGTATCCTGCCGGTCTTTTGTATCCTTGCTTTCCTTTTTATCCTTATTATCCTTTGTATACTTAGCGTTCTTTGAATTCTTTGCTTCAGCTTCGGGAACTTCCTTGACCTCATCGGATATGACCTCGGTTTCCTGTTCCTCTTCTTCCTTTGCTGCGGAAGCGAGATAAGACTCCAAGCTCCTGACCTCAAATTTCTTTGTGAAATGCTCAAAAACGATGTTCAGTTCATCTTCGGTCAAGGACGACTGAGCGCTCTTTTTCTTTGTATCGGGAGCTGCATACTCCTGAAGAACATTCACGATCTCCTTTGCGGGAACTCCGAGATCCTTCGCTAAATCATTCACCTTATATCTTATCATCATATTGACATTCCTCCTTTACATCGGTAAGCTTCTTTTTCAGACTATTCGCAAAATTCGGGTCGTCTATCGAAACAACTGCAGCTAATTTTCCGACTGCAAAGCTAAGCTCATCTTTTGTGCAATCGGATAATACTGTATGTACACTATACCTCTGCGCGTTTTTTTGTATGGTGCTTTTCGTGTTGTTGGAAATATCTCCTGCCATTATCACAAGCTTTGATTTTCCGTCCGCCATTGAAGAAACAACGGGATCACAGCCGACAGTGAGCTTTCCTGCTCTTCTGATAAGTCCGAGAAAACCCAATACGTTACTATTCATATTCCGCCAATTCCTCCTCCATACCTGCAAAGACCTCTGCGGGTATATTACACGAAAAAGCTTTTTGGAATCTGCCTGCTTTCTTTGCGGCTGCAAGGCACTTCAGGCTTTTGCAAAGATAGGCTCCTCTGCCGGGCTTCTTGCCTGTAAGATCAAGCGAAACAGTGCCCTTGCTCAAGACATTTCCGTCATCATCCTTAACATCGGGAGCCTTGACCACTCTGATAAGCTCCTTTTTCGGCTTCATTTCACCGCAGCCGCTGCATTTTCTCAGCGGTATTTTCTTTTTAACCACAGTCACTCCGCCTTTCATCTGCTATATCATATTACTCATTATCCTCGAGATCAACCGTTTCCTCTGCTGTCTGATCCTCGGCTATAATGTCCTCCTCTTCATCATCGGAATTGTAAACTCCGCTCTCGGGACGAATATCTATCTTCCACTCTGTAAGCCTTGCAGCAAGTCTTGCGTTCTGTCCCTTGTTGCCTATTGCGAGAGAAAGCTGGTCGTCGGGTACTATTACCTCGCATTTCCTGATCTTATTTTCGGGATCGTCCTCAACGATCTTGACGCTCAGAACCGATGCGGGAGAAAGCGCATTCGCAATGAACTCCTCGGGCTTTTCCTTATATTCAATAATATCTATCTTCTCGCCGCCCAGCTCCTCGACGATCTTCTCGACTCTTGTTCCTCTTGTTCCTATGCAAGCGCCCACAGGGTCAACGTCTGCTTTCTTTCTGAGTACGGCTATCTTTGTTCTTGAACCCGGCTCTCTTGCAACCGACTTTATCTCAACAATACCGTCCTTTATCTCGGGCACTTCAAGCTCGAACAATCTCTCGATGAACTCGTTGCAGGTACGGCTGATGATCGCCTTCGGTCCCTTGTTCTTGCCCTTCTTTCCGGGAACAGGCTCGGTCTCGCTGAGAATATCCGCAATGTACACCTTAACAACATCGCCCTCTTTGAGATCCTTTAGTCCTGCCTGCTCTGCCTTTGTAAGAGTTGCAATCGACTTATCTATCTTGATAGACGCATTGCCCGAGATAGGATCGATATTCACAACATATGCGGAAACGATCTCTTTCTGCTTCTTTGAGAATTCTTCAAGAGTCATTTCTCTCTCTTTATCCCTGATGCCCTGCCTGATAACGCTTCTTGCGTTCTGAATAGAGATCCTGCCGAGCTTCTTGGGGTCAACGGCGATCTTCACTTTACTTCCGATCTCTGCATTGATGTCAATATCTCTTGCTTCATGCTCGGAGATCTCCTTATTCGGGTCTGTCACATAGTCTACGACCGTTTTTTGAATATATACGCTAAAGATCTCCTTTTCCTCATCAACGATAAAAACAACATCATCATTATCAAGGCTGCTTTTGCAAGCCTTTTCAATAGACTTTTTAATATTATCTATTATCGATGCAACCGGAACGCCTCTCGTCTTTTCAAGCTCTTTCATCGCTTCAAACATATTGAACTCGTTATCGGTGCTTGCACTTTTCTTTTTCATGTGATCATATCCTTTCTGTAAAGTAATTACTATTCAAAATCGTCCAGCTTCACATAGACAGCGTCCTTTTTATTGAATGATACTTCATTCTCACCGCTGTGGTCTTCAACGGTAACAACACCGTCCTCATAAGCCTTCAGTACGCCGTTGAATTCCTTGCCTATCCCCTCTATCGGACGGATCATTTTGATCATTATATCCGCTCCGAGATATGCGCCGAAATGTTCATCTCTGATAAGCTCCCTTTCTATGCCGGGTGAGCATACCTCAAGGCAGTATTCGCCGTCTATCGGGTCAAGCTCATCAAGCGGCGCATCAACGGCACGGCTGACATTCTCGCAATCCTCGATGGTAACTCCCTCGTCACGATCGATGTATATTCTCAGATACCACGACGCTCCCTCTTTGACATAGCGAACATCCCATAGCCTTAGTCCCTGCGAATTGACAATAGGCTCAACCAATGCCCATACGCTCGAAACGGTATTACCGCCCTTTTTCTTAGCCATTAAATCACTCCGTATCAAATGCAAAGGAGCGGACCTTGTTGCTGTCCACTCCTTGCTTTATAATCTTACTTTTATATTTTAACACATCAGGGAAAAAAATTCAAGTGTTTTTTAATATTCTTTTACACATCTGCTATTCTTGCGCTGCATTTATAAGAGTATATTGCATTCGGCGATATGCAAATGCACACCGCCGAACGTTTCTGTCAATTATTTATCATTTACCACTTATCACTCAGCGGAAAAAGCGTTATCAGGGCTTTTCCGTTGTTACGGTAACATTTGTTGCCGAACCGTGTGCCACTATCCAGATGTCACCGGAATAATGCTCCATATCTTCTGTCTGATTACCCTTACCGTCGTTGAGTATCCAGTTGTAATCATTGTAGTTTTCAAATGTAAACGTATACCAACCGTCTTCGTCAGCTTCTGTCAGCTTGTTTCCGGGCCATGCCTTGGAAAGCTCTCCCCCTGCAGGATCCCAGATATAAAGACAAGGATTGAAGACTGTGTCCTCTATTGATACATGGATAGTAGCAGAAACAGGCTCGTCGCTTCTCACGGGAAGATCCTTTGTTTCTACATCTTCGCTGTCCTCAGCGGGCTTATCCTCATCGCCGAACGGATTCTCTTTGTAAACCACGATACTCTGCGGTGAGCTTGCAGCAACCAGCCACAGATCGCCCGAGCCTACCATATCTGCTGTCTGACCGTTGTCGCCGTTTACGATCCAGCTGTAGGTGTTGTAGTTTTCGAATGTAAAGTTATACCATCCGTTAGCGTCCTTAGTGAGCTTGTTGCCCGGCCAATCCTTCTGCTGCGGCAGCTTTCCTGTCTTTAGGTCGGTATCCCAGATGTAGAAGTTCGGATGGAAGTCCTCGCCTGTTATCTTAAGGTGCATTGTTGAAGTAACAAGCTCGGTTGTTCTTTCAGGCTTGTTGTAGATATACTTGTATACAACCTCTGTTTCTCCGTCAAAGGTACCCTCTGCATTTGCGGGATAATTGTCCTTATCGAGATCATACCAAGTGAAGTTTCTGAAAATAGTTGTATAGCTGTCGCCGTTTCTTGCTCTGAGCTGAGTCGGGTCAGCAAGCGCTTTTCCGTCCTGATCTACGTGCTTAACGGTAACTGTACCGATTCCGCCCGGGAACGGTACATAATAGTAATAAACAGTGGTCGTACCCTCTGTCATCTTGCCCGATGTGTTGTCTGATGTCGAATCAACATCATATTCAACGGCAAGGTTATTAACCGAATAAGTTTCATAAGCCTGACCGGGCTTACCCTTGATAGTAGTTGTATAGAACACATCGCCTGTTGCCTTGTCAACGTGCTTAACCTCTACATATGCAGTGTCTTCGTCTGCAAGAGCCGCTGCGTCAAAGCTATCCTTCGGAACAAGGATAAGTGCGGAATTTGCCTTAACTGTTGCCTTCCCGGAAACTGTTTCGATAGCTGCAAGACCTGCTGTCTGATCATTTGCCACTACAACGTAATCCTTAGCTTCCGCACCGCTCGGCTGAGCCGGGATCTTTGCAAGATTGATCGTGTATCTCTGGATAAGCATGGAGTCCTTAGCGGATACCTTGCCGTCGCCGTCTACGTCTGCAAGCTTGAGCTGATTGTCGTCAAGCTTTGCAAGATTGATCGTATATCTGAGGATAACAAGTGCGTCCTTTGCGGATACCTTGCCGTCGCCGTCTACATCGCCAAGCAGGCCGCTGCCCGAACCGCCGGGGAGTGTAACCTCAGCCTCTTCACCGTTTCCGTTGAAGTATACAAGAACATTGCTCCACTGACCCTGTGCGTCTGCAAGGTTGTCAAGCGAATAACCGATCATACCTGCGGGAACATCAAGCTTCTCCATAGCGTCGCCCGAAGCGTGTGTTCCGTCAGAGAATGCGTCAAAATTCTCTCTGAGCTTGATGCAGCCCTTATAATATGCTATAAGATCGGCAAATTCGGGAACTCTTGACCAGTCAAGCATATTGATATCGGGAGATGACTTGTAGCTGTTGTGATCGCCGTACTTTGTTCTTGCAAATTCTTCACCTGCAAGGATAAACGGCAGACCCTGCGAAGTCATAACGATAGCAGCAGAAAGCTTGTTGCTTGCAACAAAATCTTCGTCTCTTACGCCGTACATATTTGTGTCGGTGCCATAGGTAGATGCAACAAGTCTGTCATAGAGAGTCTGGTTATCATGGCAGCATGAATACATTACATTCTGTCCGGGAACCTGAGTCTTCCATGTAGCCGAACCGTCATAGTGTCCCTTAATACTGTCATAAAGCTTCGAAGCAAACGAACCCTTTGTATCCGATACAAATCCGGGAGATGTGAGGTCGTCGAATGCCTTACCCTTAATGGAGTCACGGGCGTCATCGTTGAAGAAGCCGATCCTCTCGCTTACTCTCATACACTTTGACTGCTCGCAGAGCTGTGTTCTGTTGCCTGCCCAGTTCATCTTGTCAACTGTTGTGCCGAGTACCCAGCCCTCGCCGTATGTGATTATCCTTGTGTCGATCTTGTCAAGCTCTTCACGGATAACATTCATAGTATCGCAGTCATGCAGACCCATAAGGTCAAATCTGAATCCGTCAATATGATACTCGTTTGCCCAGTATACTACGGAGTCAACCATAAAGTTTTTGAACATTTCACGCTCGGAAGCTGTATCATTTCCGCAGCCCGAACCGTTTGACCAGCCGCCGTCAGCTGTTTGTCTGTAATAGTAATCAGGCTCTGTGAGGTTGAACCATGAATCGCCCGAAGAATAAGTATGATTGTAAACTACGTCCATAATAACGCCTATTCCGTTATCGTGGAGAGCCTTGATCATCTGCTTCATCTCGTTGATCCTGACGTTGCCGTCATACGGATTCGAAGAATATGAACCCTCGGGAACATTGTAGTTCTTAGGATCGTAGCCCCAGTTGAACTGTGTATCATCGCCTGCCTCGTCAACCGAGCCAAAGTCGTACATCGGGTTGATCTGAACATAAGATATGCCGAGATCCTTGATGTAGTTCATACAGGTCTTGACATCGCCTGCGTTTTCCAGTGTTGTTTCAAGTTCTGTGAAAGCAAGGTACTTTCCTCTGTTCTTCTCGCTTACACCGGAATCGGGGTCATAGGAGAAGTCCTTTATATGAACCTCCCATACTGTAGCGTCCGTTGCCTCTTCGGTCATAACGTGCTTGTCGTTCTCCCATCCTGCAGGGTCGGTTGAATCCAGATCAACTACCATGCCTCGGTTGCCGTTAACGCCTGCTGCCTTTGCATAGATGTCGACTACTTCAACACCTTCGGGATTGAGAGCATTCTTGATGAAGTATGTGTAGTAAACGTTCTTATTATCGCCCTCTACCACTGTGCTCCAGACGCCCGTATCCTTATCCAGAGTCATAGCAGTTGATGAAATAGCTGTCCCCGCTTCGCCTGCGCTCTCATCGTCGCCGTGGCTGTAAAGCATAAGATCTACTTCTGTTGCCGTAGGCGCCCACACCTTAAAGGTCGTCTTTTCCGGAGTGTAGTTTGCTCCGAGATCGCCGCCCGCATACGTTGGATATGTGGCAAAATTACCGACTTCAAGCGTATCAACGCTCTTTGCAGCTTCTTCGTCCGCATATGCGCTTACACTGCCGACAGCAGTGAACGTACCTGCCAGCATTGCAGCAGCGATCAAGATCGACATAGTCTTCTTGAATCTCATAATAATTGTTCCTCCTTGTAATTTGTTTTTATTCAAGCGGGATAAGACCATTATCCCACACAATAAAACGATGTTAAACCTTTGCGCTTTTTTTCTTTCTCAGGATAAATGCAGAAATTCCTCCTGCAAGTACAGCCACTCCGCCTGCGGCAAGCCACACAATAAGACTTTTGCCGTAATCCGGACGGTAATTAAAGATAACATTTATCTCCTCAGCGGTGTACAATCCTCCGATATTATCCGAGTTATCAGCAAGTTCATATCCGAAGAACTCCTTTGGCACGATATTATACTCCATATCTATATCGCCCTTGATTACGTCCTTGTCGATGACCGCTCCCGAATAATCCACATATATTACGTTTATCTTTCCCGAGCTTATGACCTCTTTGTCATTTTTATCGGCAGTATGCCCGTCCTTTATCCAGACGTCGCCCGAAACACGATAGCCCTCGTTTCCTGCGGCAGGATCCTGAGCGTTGCCGTTTGCGGCGATCACACGAACACCCGTAACGCCCTTTAGCTTTTCTGCAGGGATCGTATACGACCACCAGCCGTCGCCGTCGTCTTTCATTGCGCTGCCGGGCCATGCACCCAGAAGCTCCTTTGTTTCCTTACCGTTCTGCGTTCCGTTTCCGTATGCATAAAGCGTAAGAGTCTTCCACTCGTTGTCATTGTGATAATGAACCGTTATCGGCTCGTTCTCCACAGGAGAATATTTATACAGTATCTCTGTCTGCCCGTCCGTGAATTTTCCTGCGCCGTTCTTGGGCAGCGAAGTAAGGTCAAGCGCATAACCCTTGACAGAAGGAATTTCCGCCGTATAGTATCTGTCGCCTGTTCTGCCTGTCTGCGTCACGGACTCGCAAAGGTCTTTGCCGCTCTCGCTGTCAACGAACCTGATAACAGCCGTACCGAACGTACCGTTATATTTTGTATAGTAAAGCGAAACCTCCGCCCCGTTTTGGGAATAAGTGCCCTGAGTGCTGCCCTCTGCATTTTTATATGTATATTCCATCGAAAGGCCGCTGTCGGGCTTTATCGAATACTTATTGCCTACAATGCCCGAAACGTTCTGCAGCTTTATAACCTCTCCGCTGTCTGCGTCAATGTGTCTGATTACGACATTACCCTTTTCGGACTTCAGTGCCAGTTCATCAAAGCTTTCCTTATCGACAAGCATCATAGCCGTACCGCTTTTCACGGTAACCTTTCCGTCGTTTATAACGGCAAGGCCGTTGATCGAAGCACTGTCGCCGTTAACTAAAGTGACCCACTCTTCGGGCAGATCGCCGCCGGAAAGCGTTATTGTTTCGTCGTTTCCGGACGCATTGAAGATAACGGCTGCCGTGTTCCACTGTGTACCCGAGGTGATCGTGTTCTTCAGGGTATAAGCGATAACGCCCTTTGCGGTATTATCCATAAACCTGATATTCCTCGCAGCCTCACCCGTGGGATCGGTGAACGGAGCAAAATTCTTCCTGATCTCGATAAGTCCCGAATAGTACTGAACCATATCGCTGTACTCGTTTCTTCTCGTCCAGTCAAGCTGATTGATCTTTGACGGGGAACGATATGAGTTCTCATCGCCCTTCTTTGTTCTTGCAAACTCCTCTCCTGCCTGGAAAAAGCTGATTCCCTGTGAAGTGAGAGCTATCGCCGCTGCGAGCTTGTTCATCGAAACAAGATTTTCGTTTCGTCTTGTATAGTCGTCAAACGTTCCGCTTGTAGCCACAAGCTTATCCCATAATGTATAGTTATCATGACATGAATTATATGTTACAACCTGACTCGGCTTTTTCGCCCAGCTGTCCTTCTCCGCAGTGATACCCGACTTAACCTTCGCCGTACCCTGACCGCCCTGGACATATCCGCCCTCCGACGCGTTGAAGTTACTGCCCTTGATGCCGTCGCGTATGCCGTCATTGAATGCCCCTATTCTGTCATTGAGCTTGCTCATGTTCTGTTGGGTAGCCATGACTGTTCCCGGCTCGGCATGTGTATCGAGCGACCAGCCCTCGCCGTACATAAGGATCTTCTCTCCTCCCTCAAGCGAATCGAGAGCCGAACGGATAGCGCTCATCGTTTCAACATCATGCAGACCCATAAGGTCAAATCGAAATCCGTCTATGTGATATTCCTTCGCCCAGTATACGACAGAATCGACCATATACTTTCTGAACATAGCGTGCTCAGATGCCGTATCGTTGCCGCAGCCCGAGCCGTTGGACCATGTTCCGCTGTCGGTATATCTGTAGTAGTATCCCGGCACGGTATAGTTGAACCACGACCTTGCGCCCTCATATGTATGATTGAACACAACATCCATAACAACACCCATATCGTTGTTATGAATAGACTGTATCATCTGTTTTACTTCGTTTATCCTGACGCTGCCGTCATACGGATCGCTTGAATACGAACCCTCGGGAACATTATAGTTCTTCGGGTCATAGCCCCAGTTGAACTGATCCTCCTTTGAAGCTTCATCGACCGACCCGAAATCGAATATCGGCAGAAGCTGAACATAGTTAACTCCCAGTTCTTTGAGATAATCTATTCCCGTAGTACCTATACCGTCGGAATTTACTGTAGTTCCCGTTTCGGTAAACGCAAGATACTTTCCCCTGTTCTTCTTGCTGACTCCCGACGCGGGATCATTTGAGAAATCCTTGACATTTACCTCCCACACAATAGCCTCGGACGGGTGATTCACCGATACGTGATGATCTTCACTCCAGCCCTCGGGGTTGGTGCTTTCGAGATCAACGATCATGCCTCTGTTGCCGTTGACTCCCGCAGCCTTTGCATAGATATCTACTGTTTCTTTTCCTTTTTTGCCGTTATATACATAATATGTGTAATACTTATTTACGAGATCACCCTCAATTTTTGCCGACCAGACTCCGCTTTTCTGATCGTAGGTCATCTCGTGAACAGACATATACTTACTGCTGTCTTCCTCGGCACTGCCCTTGGCATAAAGCAAAACCTGAACCTTTGTTGCCGTAGGTGACCATACCTTAAAGGTAGAAGCCTCTTTTGTATATGTCACACCTAAGTCGTCACCTGTATATGCGAGCTTATCCAATTCTGCCACTGAACTTTCCTCCGCCTCAGTTTTTGATTCTTCCGTTACGGTCTGTTCATCAGCGCCTTCATCATCTGCTTCGTCTTCATCCTCATGCGCTCCCCCGGAACCATCGTCCTCACCCGAAGCCGCCGCTTCACCGCTCACAGACTCTTCGGGTGTTGTTTGTTCAGCGGTAGCATCCTCCTCGGGGACATATTCCTCGGAGAACTCTTCGTCTTCAAGTTCCCAGTCTTCAGCATACGTCTCTTCGTCTTCAAAGGTCTCGGAATAAGCAGGAATAACCGCACAAACCGTAGAAAGTGTCATTGTCAAAAAGGCAAGTGTACTGCATATCATTTTCTTTCCCTTTTCTTTTATCACTTTGCTGCCTCCTAATATTAATAATCCGAATTTAATTATACCCTATTTGGAGAGAATAAGCAACTATTACTGCAGTTATGATAAGTTACAAAAAATTAATATTATTTTTGCAATTATCATTATAAAATAAAAGTAATGGGAATTTATTCTTATTATTTATGCAAGTTGCCAGTTTAACAATTATTATTGTAGCATTTTTTCGGCAAAGTTTCAATTACTAAAGTGAATTTATACCCTGTCAATACTCAACAAACTTTTCATCCCTTTTTTGAACATTTTGCTGTTAAACAAGGAGCTAAGCTTCGACACTCTCGCTTGATCGGAGCAACGTTTGTTAAAATTTAAACAAAGACAAAGCCGAATGCTTTGTGCGTTCATCATGGAATTTATCCCCCTCTGCGGTTATATACCTGTATCCTTCGGCATATTTATATAAAAAAGGAACGACAGTCCATTGCTGCCGGACTGCCGTATGTCTGTCAATTTCCTTTTGCAAGCTCTTCTATGCAATTTGCGCAGATACACTTTCCGTTCTTCTCGATAAGATCATCCTCACCCGAGCAGAATACACACACGGGAATAAATCTCTTTACGAAAAATCCATCATCTGCAATGAATATTTCAAGCGGTGTTCCCGCATTGAGATCAAATTCCTTTCTTAGTCTTACCGGGATCACTATCCTGCCCAGATTATCAATCTTACAAACTTCACCTGATTTCTTCATTCTAAACTCTCCTTTTAGATCGGAAACACCGTTTTGCAGCAGCCGGAACGCACAGCTCAGTTTATTTGAACCTTCCGCACTGTTTATCCCAAAATCATTTGTTTTTAGCCATTAACGTACATATTGCTGCAAAAACCGATTCCATCGTTTCATAATATATGTTATTATGGTATTTTCTACCATTAACTGTATTATATACCAACATTAGCATTTTGTCAACATTTTTTTACAAATTTTTTTGTGCTTTGAGGTGATCCTTATGCTGCCCTACATATGGGGTCTTATGATAATAATCAGTGTAATTTTCTCTGTTATAAACGGGACCTCCGACCAGCTCAACTCTGCCATACTTGATTCCGCAGGCGAGGCTATAGAGCTTGTGATATCCATGTGCGGTACGATATGCCTATGGAGTGGGATCATGAAAATAGCGGACAAAAGCGGAGTCACGAAATTCATATCAAAGCTGCTTTCGCCGATAACGGGCAGGCTTTTTCCGTCATTGGATAAAAAGGGCGAGGCTTTCCGAGCGATCAACATGAACATAACCGCAAACCTGCTCGGACTCGGAAACGCTGCCACACCGCTCGGGATAAAAGCGATGCAGTGTCTGAAGAAAGACAGCAATACTGCTTTGGCGAGCAAAGATATGATAATGCTTGTAATACTTAATACAACTTCGGTACAGGTTATCCCCACGATGATAATCTCGCTGCTGCAATCGGCAGGGTGCAGCGATCCCTCGGGGATCATACCGTTTACATGGGCTGCGTCTGTATCGGGTCTTATCGTCGGAGTTTTATGTGTACAGATTTTTGCAGGACGGGAGAGAACACTATGTACGCAGCACTGATAATACCGATTACAATGCTGATCATAATCACAGTCGGTCTGGCACAGCGGCAGCCGATATTCTCAATTTTTGCAGAGGGAGCAAAAGAGGGTCTGCATACTATGTATTCGATAGCTCCTTCTCTTGTCGGTCTTATCACGGCAATAGGAATGTTCAAGGCAAGCGGTGTTCTCGACTGTCTGACATCGCTGTTGTCACCGGTAACCGATCTTGCAGGGATACCCGAGCAGGTGACGCCGCTGTTTTTTCTCAAGCCGATAAGCGGAAGCGGTTCTCTGGCGATACTGAACAATATCATAAACGAGAACGGCGCAGACTCGATAGTAACAAAGATCGCCTCGGTAATGACAGGCTCGACCGAAACTACATTTTATTGTATAGCGGTATACTACGGCTCTGTCGGGATCAGCAAAACAGGCTGTACCGTACCGTGCGCACTTGTCGGAGATTTTGTCGGTATGATGACAGCGATAATTCTGACAGCGCATTTTGGATAAATCATATCTTCGCACATAGCCAAACCCGAAAAAACAGCGGTACAAAAGTTATCAAACCTTTGTACCGCTTATTTTTATGAAGTCTGTTGCCTGTATTTCGGATAATCGCTTCGGATTTGTCAGAGTCAAAACGCTTGCGGGGCATACCTGCCTGATGTATTTCAAGGCTTTTGAGGGCAGTTAAAAAAAGCTGCAAGCAAATCCGGTGCTCAGTCCGAAGGACATCATTTGTTCAGCGGGTCATTAAAGCAGATGAGAAATGATCTCGCTGTGATCCATGCTTGAAAGATAAGCAGGCGGAACGTCAAATACCGTCTTGCAGCCGCTTGCGCCTTCCTGTGAGAATCTGTAAGCCGCGCGGGCATACGCAAGAAGAACACACGCTGTGAACTCGGGGTTCGAGTCAAGCTGTAATCTGTATTCGATAATGTGCTTATGCTCTCCGTTCAAGCCGGTTTTGCCGCTTCTGATAACAAAGCCGCCGTGCGGGAGTCCACTGTGATCTCTCTTCATCTCCTCTTCCGTGATGAAGTTTACAGTAGTATCATAGTCGGAGAAGTAGTTCGGCATAGTCTTGATCTCGTTCTCTATCCTTGCCTTGTCCGCGCCATCTTCTGCCACTACATAGCAAACTCTTGTGTGCTTTTCTCTTGTTGTGAGTTCGGGATTTGAACCGGATCTTACTGCTTCGAGAGCAGCTTCCACAGGAACAGTATACTGTCTTGCGTCCTTAACGCCGTCAATCCTTCTGACTGCGTCGGAGTGACCCTGGCTTACACCCTTGCCCCAGAATGTATAATCTGCGCCGTCTGTGAGAATGCAGTTAGCGTAAAGTCTGTTGAGCGAGAACATTCCCGGATCCCAGCCAACCGAGATGATACCAACGTTGCCGCCCTCTTTTGCGGCAGCGTCAACATTTGCAAAATGTGTGGGGATCTTAGCGTGAGTATCAAAGCTGTCGATTACATTAAACAGCTTCGCAAGCTTCGGAGTCTGCACGGGAAGATCCGTTGCGCTTCCTCCGCAGATTATCATAACATCTATTTTATCCTTGTATTCCTCGACCTTATCGGCAGAAACTACCTTTGCAGTTTCGGTGGCGATCTTTACGCTTTCGGGCGCACGTCTTGTGAACACTGCAACAAGCTCTGTGTCCTTGTTCTGTCTGACAGCTGCCTCAACGCCTCTGCCGAGATTACCGTAACCATAAATACCGATTCTAATGCTCATTGTAAACACCTCTTAAAATGAATTTGTTTTAAACACAAATCTATTATACTACACATCCGAATGCATATCAACAGTTTTTTCAAAAAATTTTGCAGGATTCACATTGTTAAATTGCAGACAATCTGTATATATTGCTGTTAAGATAACGTTTCTAGGCTGAATATTGCAAGGGAATACTGCTGTTGGATTCATGCGGCGGTTTTCTCTGTTATAAGAAAAGGGATCGTGTACGTTATCTTATCAAGCGTCATGCGGACAGTGTCAGCTCACATCACGCATTACGGCTCAATTCTGTTTCTCCTCAAATCCTGCGTTATATTCTATTGTAAGATACATACGTCTATGGCACCTGTACGAACAAAAAAGCCCCCGAAATACGGAGGCTTAATATACAGGATTATTTCTCGGAATTCTTCTCTTTTTCCTTCTTGTTCAGCTGCCAGATAACCCAGAGAGGTGTAGCTATGCAGATAGACGAGTAGCAGCCCGATACAACACCGAACATCATTGGGAGCGCAAAACTCTGGATAGATGTAATATTGTATACCAGGCATACTGCGTATACCGAAGAAATAGCAACAAGCGTTGTGATAGATGTGAAGATCGTTCGTCTGATACACTGGCTCATACTGAGGTTGTATACATCAATGAGCGAAGCCTTCGGACCCATCTTCGCCTTGTTCTCTCTTACTCTGTCGTAGATAACGATCGTATCGTTAAGTGAGTAACCGAGGATCATCAGGATAACTGCAATGAAGTTACTGTCGATAGGCATTCTGAATACAACGAATACGAAGTATACTATGACCATATCGTGAAGCAGCGCCACAAGACCCATCATACCTGCCGACATACCGCCGATCTTCTTGAATCTGATAGTTACATAGATAACCATCAGTACGCTTGCAAGCAGTACGGCTGCGATACATTTTACAAAGAATTTAGCGCCCATTGTTGCGTCAACCGATGTAAACTCACTTACTTCAAAGTTGTTGTCGGGGTATTTTTCTTCGAGCGCTGTCGAAATTTCCGACTGGATCTCTGCGTCTATAGCCGCAGTACCGGGGAACTGTATTGTGAAATAATATCCCTCGCCTGCGTCATTGTTGCCTGCCAGGTTCTTTGAGATCGAGAAGCTGACCTGATCGTTCGGAGTAGTTTCCTGAACAAGAGCTTTCAGCTCGTTGTCGTCAATCTGTCCGTTATATGTGTAGGAGATCATCGAACCGCCCGAGAACTGAATGTCAAGCGTTACGCCAAAGATAATATTGCAGATAATACCTATTACTATAAGTCCGATGGAAATGCCGAAAAATACTTTTCTTTTGCCGTAAAAGTCCATTACTTTATTTTTCATTTCTTAGCACCTCCATAGAGCTTCGGGTTTCTCATCAGCTTAAAGCCCGAGATAGATTTGAGCATCAGACGCGCCGCAGCTATACCCATAAGGAAGTTCGAGATAACACCAACAAGCAGTGTGTAACCGAATGCATAGATAGCACCTGTCGTCGAAAGTCCGAATATGAACGAAAGCATATTGAACGGACCGAATACAAGAATAAGAATAACTGCTACTATGATAACTGTCATGTTACCGTCGATGATAGCCGACAAGCTGTTCTTCGTACCTGCATTGATCGCGCTGTCAACAGACTTGCCGTTTCTGAGTTCTTCCTTGATTCTCTCTGCAGTGATGATGTTTGCGTCAACACCCATACCGATAGAAAGGATCATACCTGCGATACCGGGCAGAGTCATCGTAAATGAGTTGAACACGGGGAAATATCCCGAAACTGCTACGATCGTGACTGCAAGCTGTCCCAGAAGCGCAATAACTGCAACAAAACCCGGAACTCTGTACACGATTATCATAAACAATGCAATTATCACAAGCGCAATTATTGCGGCAATTCCCATTGCATAAAGCGAGTTTGAACCAAGTGTCGGACTGATCGAGCCTGCGTTCACCGTTTCAAGCGAGAACGGAAGAGCACCTGCGTTGATCTTCGTAGCAAGATTAGTTGCCTCTTCTGCCGTAAAATCACCGCTGATCTGCGCTTTGCCGTCCGATATAACACTTCTTACTGTCGGAGCGGAGATAAGCACATCGTCCATCCAAATAGAGATCGGCTGATTGAGCTGTGTGGTCGTAGCCTGCTCAAAAAGCTTTGCGCCCTCGTCGTCAAATTCAAGTGAAACAATATATTCGGTCGTGCCGTTCTCTGTGATAACGCCTGCCTGTGCGCTCTGTACATTTGCGCCTGTCAGAAAAACAGTATCTGCAGTTGCGCCTGTCGGAGTCTTCATAACTACGGAGCCGTCCTCTGCATATGAAGTGGATTCATAGCTGTTGCCGGGTCTGAACGTAAGTTCAGCCGTAGCAGAAATCTCTTCGATAGCCGAATAAGGATCAAAGTTTGTTGTTCCCTCTTTCCACGGGAAACGTACTATAATTTTGTTTGCACTCTGGTCGGCATAAAGCTCATAGTCCGTGATATTATATGAAACCATTCTCGTTTCGATTACGGACTTAGCAGCTTCAAGCTGTTCCTCGGTAGCAGTTACACCTTCGGCAGGCTGGAACGTAGCCTCAACACCGCCTTTGATGTCTATTCCCCATCGGATATCCGATACGCCTTTGATACGGGTCGTAACAATATCGCCCTTCTGCGTTGTAACACCGAATACCGATGTCCACGCAAGAGCGAGTATAAGGATAGCCACGATGAAGAATACGGGTTTTGCAACTCTTTTCATTCGTATAACCTCCGTTATAATTTTAAGTGTTTGTTCATTATATTACAGATTATTACATAAAAAAATAACTCTGCTAACGTACAAAAAACAAACGTGCAGAGTTATTATAAATTTTTTTCGGGAAAAAGTCAATAATCTACGCTATTTTTTCGATAAAATAATTGTTACAATTCAAACGTTTCGTCATTACTGCCGAAAAAACACCGCTATATTTATGCAATCAGCTTATTAACAGCCGCAAGTCTTACGCATACGCAGAAGATCTGCATAGCCTTCTCCAGCTCCTCAACGCACGGGAACGACGGAGCGATCCTGATGTTGCTGTCCTTGGGGTCTTTGCCGTAAGGATATGTAGCGCCTGCGCCCGTGAGAACAACGCCTGCCTCCTTGCAGAGTCTTACTACCTCTTTTGCGGTGCCGTCCATAACGTCAACGCTTACAAAGTAACCGCCGTTGGGATTCTCCCATTTTGCAGTGCCTGTTTCTTTGACCTCGCTGTCAAGGTACTTAAGCACGCAGGCAAACTTCGGCGCAAGCATTGCCTTATGCTTCTGCATATAATCAACAAGCCCCTTGCTGTCCTTGAGATAGAGAGCGTGTCTGAGCATATTTATCTTGTCGTAACCGATAGTCTGGAAATTATATCTCTTCTTGAGGTGCTTCATATTGTTCTCGCTGCACGCAAACGCAGACACCCCTGCTCCGGGGAAAGTGATCTTCGACGTAGATGTGAACATGATTGGCAAATCCTCGTTACCGTTCTTTTTGCACTCGTCCATCAGCGAAAGCAGGCTGTCGGGAGTATCGGTCACATCGTGGATAACATAAGCGTTATCCCACATGATCCTGAAATCCGGCGCTGCAGGCTTTAAAGCTGCGAACCTGCGGACAGTTTCGTCGGAGAAGGTAACACCCGTGGGGTTTGAATATTTCGGAACACACCAGATACCCTTTATAGCTGCGTCCTCCGACACAAGCTTCTCCACCATATCCATATCGGGACCTGTTGACGTCATAGGAACGTTGATCATCTCAATACCGTAATACTCGGTAATGCCGAAATGTCTGTCATATCCGGGAACAGGACAGAGGAACTTGACATTGCCCTGCTTGCCCCAGGGCGTGCCGCCCGGAACACCTGTCGTCATAAAGCAGGTGATCGTGTCGAACATAAGGTTCAGACTTGAGTTGCCGCCTACAAATACTTCGTCGGGTGTAACGCCGAGAACATTGGCAAACATCTTCTTGACAGACGGAATACCGTCGAGCGTGCCGTAGTTCAGGCAGTCGATGCCGTCAACAGTACAGTCGGTCTGAGAATTTACAACGTCAAGCATAGGCTTCGAGATCGCAAGCTGCTCTGCGCCGGGCTTGCCGCGAGCCATATTAAGACTGAGTCCCTGATCCTTATAATCATTGTACCTGGCTTCGAGCGCCGTCTTTTCCGACAGCAGCTCTTCCTTTGTCATCTGTAAATAATTCATAATTCAATGCCTCCAAAACACATATCATGATCGTACAGCTACCATTCTAATACATATCTATGAAAAATGCAAGCAAAAATTCGGAATCCTGCAAAATTTATCTGTTTTTATCGAATTTCTGAAATATAATCTCTGTATTTTGACAATTTTTGATTAAAAAATTTCAGTTCGCAATGCATTCTGACAGATTATTCATGAGAGTGATTTTTTTGATTATCATTTCCCGGGAATAACAACATTTTCACCCTCTTTTCATATATATTACCATTACGGAAAAGGGGGATTTATTATGCTAACTGCAATTCTGTCGTTTCTGAGCAATTACGCTCTTGTATTCATTCTGCACGTCATGGGTGCGGGAACATTTCCGAAGCCTCTGTCACCGAAGCAGGAACAGGAATACCTCGCATTAATGAAAGAGGGTGACAAAACCGCTCGCTCAAAGCTTATCGAGCATAATCTCCGTCTTGTCGCCCATATCGTCAAGAAATACTCCTCTCTGCCCTCACAGCAGGACGATCTTGTGTCTATCGGCACTATCGGGCTTATCAAGGCGATAGACACATTCAACACTGATAAGAAGATCAGGCTGTCAAGCTACGCCTCACGGTGTATCGAAAACGAGATCCTGATGTACTTCCGCTCACAAAAGAAAACCGCCCTCGACGTATCGCTTGACGAATCAATAGATACAGACAAGGACGGAAACCCGCTTACACTTATGGATATCCTCTCTTGCGACGATAATATTGCCGACAAGCTCGAAACAAAGATAAATGCCGAGAGAGCTTTCGCAGCAATCGACGCCCTGCCCGACAGAGAACGAAAAATTATTGTAATGCGGTACGGTCTTGACGGCGGCGAGCCGCTCACTCAAAAGGAAACGGCAGAAATTCTGAACATCTCCAGATCTTATGTTTCACGAATTGAGAAGAAAGCTATAGCCGTACTGTCAGATAAGCTGAAATGAAATTTATTACAGATTAGAAACATATAATATAAATTGTTGACATCGTATAATTATTATGATATATTGGCTATAATAAGAGTCGTGCGTGTTGAAACAATTTATCTATTAATCATAAGCTAAAGGAGGATATTTATGGGCAAAAAACTTGTTGCATTTTTCAGTGCAAGCGGCATCACAAAGACGATTGCACAGCGTTTGTCGGAGGCTGTCGGCGGAGAACTCTACGAAATAAAGCCGCAGACTCCCTATACTCAGGCTGATCTCAACTGGCTTGACAAAGGTTCGAGAAGCTCTGTCGAAATGGCAGACAAATCGTGCCGTCCGCCGCTTGCCGACAGCAATGCAGACATTGCAGGGGCGGATATTATATACGTCGGCTTCCCTGTCTGGTGGTACCGTGAACCAAGCGTCATAGATACGTTCCTGGATTCTTATGATTTCGGCGGAAAAACGATAATCCCGTTCTGCACATCGGGTTCAAGCGATATCGGCGACACCTATCTGCGTATACAGGAGATCGCAGGCGGCAGCGCAAAGGTGCTGCCCGGCAGAAGATTCTCTGCCAATGCGACTATCGCTCAGCTCAGAGAATGGACGGAAAAATATAACATCAAAAAAAGATAGAAGTATCTTTTTGAGAATAATTTCAAATTATTTATGAATTTTTCATAAAGTAATAGATTATTTTTTCCCGATGTGGTATAATAATGCAAAGCACGGCTGAAAATCTTTCCTGCCGTAGAATTATTAATAAGGGGAGAAATGAAAATGTCTATTGTCAATATAAGAAAAGCGGCAATTGTCGGCTGCGGCTTCGTAGGCTCTGCGTCTGCGTTTGCCCTCATGGAGAGCGGTCTGTTCTCCGAAATGGTGCTGATCGACGCCGATCATGCAAAGGCTGAGGGCGAGGCGCTCGATATAAGCCACGGTCTGCCGTTTGCGAAGCCCATGAAAATATACGCAGGCAGCTACATTGATCTTGCAGACGCTGCCGTCATCATCGTTACGGCAGGAGCAGGTCAGAAGCCCGGCGAAACACGGCTCGATCTCGTTAAAAAGAATGTAGGGATCTTCAAGTCCATCATTCCGAAAATTGCCGAATACAACAGGGACGCCATCATGCTCATAGTAGCCAACCCCGTTGATATCCTCACCTATACCGCAATAAAGCTCAGCGGCTATCCCGAGGGAAGGGTGTTCGGCTCGGGTACGGTTCTCGATACAGCAAGATTCAAGTATCTTCTCGGAGAACACCTCAGCGTCGACAACAGGAGCGTACACGCATTCATCATAGGCGAACACGGCGACAGCGAGATAGCCGCATGGAGCAGCGCAAGCGTGTCGGGTATCCCGATAGACAGCTTCTGCGAGATGAGAGGTCATTTTGCGCATGAAGAATCTATGGTTAAGATCGCCGAAACAGTCAAGAACAGCGCCTATGAGATAATAGCGAAAAAGAAAGCGACCTATTACGGTATCGCTATGTCTGTAAGAAGGATCTGCGAGGCTATCGTGCGTGACGAAAAGTCTATCATGCCCGTATCGTCCATGCAGAAAGGAAATTACGGCATTAAAGACATCGCTTTGAGTATGCCTGCGATCGTCGGCAAAAACGGAGTTGAAACTCTTGTGCCGATCGAACTCAACGCAGAAGAAAAAGAAGCCCTCAGAGTGTCTGCCGATACTCTTCACAAGGTAATTAAGGACGTTTTGTAATATCCGGAGCTGTTTCCGGTATGACAATATAAATAAGAAGGAGGAAAAAATATGGCAAAGTACGAATGTTCACCCTGCGGTTATATCTATGACCCCGAGATCGGCGATCCCGACAGCGGCATTGCTCCCGGCACACCGTTTGAAGAGATCCCCGATGATTGGTGCTGCCCCGTTTGCGGCGTAGGCAAGGATATGTTTGAAAAGATCGAAGACTGATCCTATTGACAGAAAAACACTCCCGATTCAGATCATAATTCTGTTTCGGGAGTTTCTTTTTTCTGATATCTGCCGAACGATAAGATTAAGGAACCACTGATTAAATCACGTCCTTCGGACTGAGCACCAAATTTGCTTGCATCTTTAGTCTCGCCTGCCGGCTCGATCGGTGCTTCTGCTGCTTTCGCACAATTTGCCTAAAAATCTGACGGCGCAACTTCGGCACTCGATTTAATCAGTGTCTCCCTAATAAACCGAGTCCGTCCGTATCGGGCAATCCCGGCAAAGGTACTGTTAAATATTATTACAGCACATCGGAAAGCGGTACATACACCGAAACCGTACCGAGCAATCCGGGAACATATTGGGTTTATGCAACAGTAGCACAAACCTCAAATTATTATGGCGGAACAACAGGCAAAAAATCATTCAAAATTCTGAAAGCCGATCCCACTGTAACTCCCCCCGTAGGTATCGACAAACCGTACAACGGACAGGATCAGGACCTGCTCTCTACCCCTGCTATAACTACAGGCGGAACAATACAGTACAGCACAGACAACGACAAATGGTCACCCGAAATTCCAAAGGGCAAAATGCCGGGTGATTACACGGTATATTACAAGGTTGTGGGCAACGATCAGTATAACAACTGGGAACCGCAGAGTGTTCCCGCAAAGATCAGGAAGCTTGACCCCGCCGTTACACCTCCCACAGGCATCGACAAGCCCTATACAGGACAGGATCAGCCCTTGCTCGATCCCCCCGCAATAACGTCAGGCGGTACTGTCGAATACAGCACAGACAACGTCAAGTGGACACCTCAAGTTCCGACAGGCAGAGATCCGGGCGATTATACGGTATACTACAAAGTAGTGGGCGACGACATTTATAACAGTGTTGACCCCCAACCTGTCCCGGCAAAGATAACACCGAAAGATTCGGATATAACAGATACAAATACAGATACAGATACAGATACAAGTACAGATACAGATACAGATACAAACACAGACACAAATACAGACACAAATACAGACACAAATACAGACACAAACACAGACACAAATACAGATACAAATACAGATACAAATACAGATACAAGTACAAATACAGATACGGATTCAGACCCGGACGACGTTGATTCCGACGATTCCGACGATTCCGACAACGGTGACGACGACATCACAGCTTCCGCAACCATCACGGTTCACGGCATTGACAAAAAGGATCACCCCACGGTCATCGCTTATCAGATCATCAGAGGAGCATACAAGGACGGAAAGCTCACAGACTATGTTTTGTGTGACGCTCTGAAAGGCAAGTACACCATCGCCGATCATGAACACCCCACGGAAACCGAGATCTGCGATATTGCGGCAGGTATACGTGCGGGCGGTATCACACCTGTAAGCATACCGATGACAAGAGGCAGTGAGTCAGACGCATCTGACACTGTCAGCTACACTGCAGCCGCTAAACCGGGACTTTATCTTGTCCTTGTCAGCAAATCAAACGAGGGTTACATCTACAATCCCGCTATTGTGGCAGTCAATGTGACAAACGCAAACGATCTCGCTCCCACCGTTGTAGGCGGAGAAGTAGATATGCGTACGTACTTCGCTTATCCCAACGAGGCATACATCAAATCAAGCAAAGCCGCTATGGATAAGAATATCATCATTGACGGCGGCAAGACAAAGGGCGCTTCGGCAGCATACGGCGAAACAGTCAGCTTCAGGCTCGACAATATGACGATCCCGTCATATTCGGAGCTGTTCGGCTCACCGATCTACAAGATCACCGATAATCTTGAAGCAAACGCATTCAACGGCGTATCGGGCATGACTGTCAAGGTTGACGGTTCAGCGATTGCCCCGGGTTCAGACACCTTCACTATTACTGCAAAGGATAAGAACGGCAGCAGCGTTACGGTAAGCGTAAACCCCGATACCCATGTTATAAGCATTCCAAACGCTGTTAATTATGAGATAACATTCGCTTCGTCATACCTGTTCAACAACGACAGCAAGAGTATTGTAATAGATTATTCTTCACAGATTACCGAAACGGCAGGCTACAACTACTCCGAGAATCAGAATACTGCTTCTCTTGAGTACAGCATAACCCCTGATGACACAAACACAGTAAAAGCAACCACATATCACTACACCTTCGGCATTTCTTCGATCATCGACGCAGAAGGCGAACAGGAAGATCCGAGCAAAAAGCACGTTATCATCTATGAGATCAACAAGGTTTCAAAGAAATGCGATGAATACGACATAGTAGATGACGGCAGCGGTCACCGGGTCAAGAAAAACAAGATGGCGCTCCCCGGCGCAGAGTTCTCTCTGTATGCGACCTATGCCGACGCAAAAGCCAACTCTAACCCGATACTCAAGACCGTATCAAACAACTTCGGCGGAGTGTCCTTCACAGGCTTGAAGGAAGGCACATATTACCTTGCAGAGAGCGCCGCTCCCACAGGCTACACACTCAACGACACGATTTACGTCATTGATATTCTGCCCTCATTCAGCGAAATAGGCGTTCTGACAAACCTCTCTATAAAGACATACAGAACCGACAGTTCGGGTAACAGAGCCGAGCTTGTTCAGACAGCTTCTTATTCCAACACTCCGTCTGTCAATAAAGACAATGGTTCTGTAACCAACGAGATAACCGTTCTCAACAACGAGGACGACCAGCTTGCTATCGTCAACACCGAGCTTGCTCATCTCCCCTCAACAGGCGGCGCAGGAACGATCCTGATTACCGTTATTGCATCGTCGGGTATGGCAGCATTCCTTGCATTGTTCCTTGTTAACAAGAGAAAAAAGATCAGCAGCTTTCTTGATGAATAAACATCACGACGGCGTATCGGCGGATCATTGATCAAGCAGTTCACCGGCTTGAAATCTCTGTAAGCTATTACCGATGCCCGACAAAAATCACACCGTAGGGAAATTTCCCTGTCGGGTATCGGTATTTTAGGTAACGTTATGGAAAAAACCGTAAAAAATAAGAAGAATAACTCCGGGAATATAATAATATCTATAGTTGCGGTCATAGGCTTCATACTCTGTACGCTGCTGCTGCTCTATCCCGTTATAAGCGAAAAGTGGAACGGCTACAGAGCAAAACAGCTCATAGATGATTATGTAGAAGAAGTTGGCAGCGGCGATCCTGAAGCTTACGAGGAGGAGCTGAACAAAGCACGCAAATACAACGAGGAGCTGTACAGTAAGGGAAAAAACATCGTGACCGAAACAGTGCTTGTGACTGACGAGTATTATGAATCCATGCTCAACGTCACAAAAACAGGCATATTGTGCTATATTGAGATACCAAAGATAAATCTGAAGGAACCTGTCTATCATTATTCGACAGACGAATCGCTCAATAAAGGTATCGGTCATATCCACGGCAGCTCGCTGCCGGTCGACGGGATCAACACACACGCTATATTGACAGGTCACAGAGGTCTTCCCGGGCAGAAGCTTTTCACCGATCTTGACAGGATAGAAGAGGGAGATCAATTCTACATTCACGTACTCAACCATACATATGCGTATCGTGTCTGCGATAGAAAGGTCGTTCTTCCCTATGAAGTCGACGATCTGATAATCGAAGACGGCCGTGATATTATTACTCTTGTGACCTGCGAGCCGTACGGCGTGAACACACACCGTCTGCTCATCACGGGCGAGCGTGTAGAATTCGACGAAACTAATGTAAAAGGCGGACTTGTTACCACCGAACCGCACACTAACGTTGTCGAACCTGCAGTGGTGATAGTGATCGCATTTGCAGCATTTATTATCACGTTTGCGCTGATCCTGCTGATCGCTAAGCTGTTGTCAAAGCGAAAGAAAGCTCCCGCAGCAGTCGTGTCTGCACCGAAGCAAGAGAAGGAACAAAAGGTCAAAGCTCCTTTGTTCGCAGCTTTAAGGAACAGGATTGCAGAGCGAAAAGAAGCGTCTGCATACCGCAAAATGCAGAAGACAGCAATGGCTCTGCCCGCAAAGGCAAAACGCTCGCCTGCAAGAGAAGCATCATACGCAGAAGAGAAAGAAACGAAGCAGCTTCACGGACCTCTGTTCTATATTATGATCGGTATAGCTATAGGCGGCGCGATCGTTGGAGCTATAATTATAGTATATAAATTTATCAAAAGAAGAAACGAGAAGAAAACAGAAAAGTAAACGGAAGAGGGCTAAAACAAAATGAAAAAAATATTACCGATGTTTGCGGCGCTGCTTTTGGTTATTCCATGGCTTTTAAGCGCTTTCGCCGAAACATCATATTCAATGCCCGATATTGAAGATAAAGACTTATCCCTTACCATCGCATTTATTGCTCATAACGATGGTGACAACACACCTGTTTCGGGAGCAGAGTTTTCGGTGTGCAAAGTGGCAGATCTGTCATGCACTAACGGGAACGCCGAATATAAACTGCTGCCCGAATATATCTCTTTGGCAAAAATAGTTGACGGCAGAGATGACACATTTAACGGTATAACCGCATCCGAATCACTGAACCTTGCGGGCGGACTGGTATCAAAAACGAAGAAATATGATAGATCAGCCGTAACGGACAAAGAGGGCGTATGCGTATTCAAAGATCTTGAACAGGGAATGTATCTTGTGCGGGAAACAAACAAAACAGGGATCTCCGCAAAGTACAGCACTGTTGAACCCTATCTTATCTCGCTGCCGTTAGGTTATGCAACAACGACAAACGGTAATTATTGGCAGTACGATGTTCTTTCCGAGCCTAAGACGGTAGTGAATATATTGCCCGACACGGATAAACCGTCCGACACCGATAAACCGTCCGACACCGATAAACCGTCTGACACCGATAATACTATTCTTAAATAAAAGGCTTTAATAATTATAAAAAGTGTGGTATAATGTATATGGTGATGAAACGATGACAAGGAAGTATACATTTACAGACA
>OMYH01000090.1 GCA_900315255.1 uncultured Eubacteriales bacterium
GCTGCATAAAGAAATACGGCAGGGGCAACACCTCTTTGGTGCTTGTTCTGCCGTATATGCGGGCCGAGTATCGTGACAACGAGGCGGCGTTTCTTGACTATTATGATGAGGTCGAGATTTGCGAAGAATCCGCCCGGGCGCATTTTAAGGCGGCGATACAGATACGCAACCGGTGTATGGTTGACCGCTCCGATCTTGTGGTGTGCTGTATTCAGCATCAAAGTGGTGGTGCATATAAGACGGTGCAGTATGCGCAGCGGCTGGGGAAGAGGGTGGTTGAGGTGGGGGGAGGCGAGAAGAATAACAAAATATAGTCTGCTGCTTATAAAGTGATTATTATACGGCAGATGAATTTGAGAATTTTTTGCCAAAAACAATAAGATACATTCTATAATTTTGTTGATTTTAGGCGGATGATTTGCTATAATAATGTTGAATTGCATTATTAAAATCATTGGAGTGGTTTGATCCCACGAGGTGCCCCATGAACAAAACCTACAACAAACTCGTCCGTGACAAGATACCCGAGATAATTGAATCTGCGGGAAAAGAGTGCACGACAGAGATCTTGTCTGACGTAGAATATCTGAAAATGCTCGATGCGAAGCTGAACGAAGAGTGCGCCGAGTATCAGGCGGATAAGAGTATAGAAGAGCTTGCGGATATCATGGAGGTCGTCTATGCTATTGCGAAAGTACGAGGCTGTTCTCTTGAAAAGCTTGAGAGTATAAGAAAACAGAAAGCGGAACAACGAGGCGGATTTGAGAAGAGGATACTTCTCAAGGAAGTGATCACAAAAGAGGGATGATCTATGTCGGAAGCTAATGCTACAAGCGTAAACAGTAAGGCGGAGGAGCTATTTGTCGAGCTTTTCTGTGAAGCGTTCGGACCGGAAAAGGCAAATAATCTGTATGTTCAATATCCGTTCGTCGATATATACGGGAATAATCGTTTTATAGATTTCGCTCTTGAAAACCAAGAGATGAAAATCGCTATCGAGATCGACGGAGAGACATATCATAATCCGAAAAAAATCTCAGACAACAAATACTTTGATGATTTGCTGAAGCAGAACAGCATGGTCTATAACGATTGGCGTGTTTATAGGTGGGCTTACAATCAGCTTCTGAATCAGCCCGAAAAGGTAAAGGATGAGCTTGTCACGTTTCTGGGTGAAACTCCGTTCTTCAAAGCTATTCAGGATTTCCTGCCCGAACAGCAGGGAAAGACATTTGAGCTTCGTGAATATCAGCAGGAAGCGATAGATAATCTGAGAATGATGCGGGAAAACGGAGAGACAATTGCTTTGCTGTATCATGCGACCGGTGTAGGTAAAACAGTTACTGCGGCAACCGACGCTAAAAGTGTGGGCGGCAGAACTCTGTTTCTGGTGAATGCTTTGCGTTTGGCGTCACAGGCGGAAAAAACGTTTAATGATATCTGGCCGGAGGCATCATTGGGGAAGTATACGGGCACGTCAAAGGATCGTGATGCACATGTGATCTTTGCGACGGTTCAGACGATGTCTAAACATCTGCTTGACTTTTTACCGGATGCATTTGATTATATTGTAGTTGATGAGTGTCATCATGCGGCCGCAGAAACATATAAAAAGATATTCAGTTATTTTACTCCGAAATTCATTCTTGGATTAACGGCTACTCCCGAACGTTCGGACGGCGAGGATATGCTTGCGCTGTTTAAAAATGTTGCCCATAAGATGGACTTGGAAACAGCGGTTAAAAAAGGTATATTAGCCCCGATAAGATGCATTCGTGTTAAGACGGATATTGATCTTACAGAGGTCAGAATAAACGGAATAAAATACAACTCGCAGGATCTGGAAAGCAAATTGTTTATCCCGGAAAGGAATCAATTGATCGCCGATACATATGTTAATTTCGTGAATGGAAAAAAGGCAGTTATCTTTTGTGCAAGCGTTGATCATGCAATTGAAATAGCAAGACTTCTGTCAGATCTCGGCGTGTGTGCCACTGCTGTTTCCGCACGAGATAAGGTTAAGGATAGAGATAAGATACTCGATGAATACGAGAACGGTTCGATCAATGTGCTTTGTGCATGCGATCTTCTGAATGAAGGCTGGGACAGCCCAAAAACAGAAGTCCTTTTCATGGCGCGTCCTACCATGTCGAAAACGATCTATATGCAGCAGCTTGGCAGGGGCACAAGAAAGAGCGAAGGCAAAAAGGAATTGTTGGTTTTTGATTTTATTGACAATGCGAATATGTTTAATATGCCGTATTCACTGCATCGATTGTTGAATATATCGAAGTACCGCCCTCTCGAGTATGTCCTCGCTCCAGATAACAAGAAAAAGCTCGATTATGATCTGTACCGCCGTGGTGAAAAGCCGACAGAGTATCTTGATATTCCTATCAGCATCGATGACTATGAAACAATAGATCTGTTCAATTGGCAGAATGAAGTCAAGAATATGGTTTCGCAAATTGAATTTGTGAGGATGGTAGATGTCCAATCGGAGACCGTAGACAGATATATCTCCGAAGGAAAGATCATTCCTGATATGGCTGTACCAATAGGTGATAAACGTTTCTTGAATTATTTCAAAGAGGAAACGGTAAAGGAATATGCGAAAGAATTCGGATGGGATATTATTACCGCATCGAATATTAAGCAGAAGTTTATGGACTTTATCGAGAAGATGGATATGAGTTTTTCGTATAAGCCTGTCCTGCTAAAGGCAATATTCGAGTATATTGATGAGGACGGAAAGGTTAAGATCGCAGATGTCGTGAATTATTTTATCGAATTCTATGAAGACCGAAAAAGCAAAGGACTTGTAGCTGAAAAAGCGTCAAGTATTTACCAAAAAGGCGGGTATACAGAAAAGGATGTCGAACGAAATATTATGAGTAATCCGTTTAAAAGGTTTGCTGATATGCGTTTTTTACGACGCTGCAAAGATGTTTCGTACATAGAGATCAACCCGATTATTTTCAAGAAGCTGACGGAAGAGGATATTCAACATATACTCAGTGTTTGTAATGAAAAGTTGGATAATTACTATGGTAGGATAACAAAGTAACCGGTTGATATATTCAATTCAGTACAGGTGATGATTATGACAGAGCTTGAAAAAATAGAGTACACCAAGTCATTCATAGACAAGCTTGCAAACGGGATAAATCCGCTTGACGGCACGCCTGTGCCGGACGGTGAGCTGCTGAATAATGTCCGCATTTCGAGATGTATGTTCTATGTGTCGGACATTCTTCGGCAGGTTATTGAAAACGGCGGTGTAAAGCCGCAGAAGAAGGAGAAGAAAGCGCCGTTTGAGATAACCTCCGAACAGCTTGAACGGTTTGAGTATTCCGACAGACCGATAGCTCTGAGCGAGATATCAGGCAGGCTGAAAGCCCTCATAGACAGCGAGAAAATGAAAACTCTCTCGTATAATGATCTTGCAAACTGGCTTATTGATATAGGTGCGCTTGAAGAATATGAAAACAGCGAGGGGAAAAATAAAAAGCGCCCGACCGAGATGGGTGAAAGCCTCGGAATATCCGAGGAGAAGAGAAGCGGTATGTACGGAGATTACATAGTCGTTGTTTATAACCGTGAGGCGCAGCAGTTTGTGATAGACAATCTTTCTTCTGTGATCGCCTTGAAGAATAAGTAATAAAGAGTGCAGGCAATGAAAAAGACCGTAGTGTTTTTTGACACCGAGATCGGCGTCAATGATAATAAAATACACGATATAGGCGCAGTAAAAGACGGCGCGGTGTTCCATTCGGCGTCGGTCGGGGAATTCTGCGCCTTTTTTGACGGCGCCCGGTTCCTTTGCGGGCACAATATCATTCATCATGACCTTGAATATATGCACAAAGCATCGGATTTCCGTATTGAGTATAAACCGATCGATACGCTGTATCTTTCACCGCTTCTTTTTCCGAAGCGCCCATATCATAATCTGCTTAAGGACGATAAGCTGCAAAGCGATCAGCTCAATAATCCGGTGAATGACAGCATTAAAGCACGCGTTCTTTTCTATGACGAGTGCAATGCGTTTGCTGCTCTTGACGACAGATTAAAGGATATTTTCTGCTGCTTGCTGTATGGAGTTCGTGAGTTTGAGAGCTTTTTTGAATATTTGGAATACAGTGCGAAAAATACCGATCTGCCCGCTCTTGTAAAGAGTTATTTCAAGGGGCAGATCTGCTCGGGTGCCGATATAGATTCGCTTGCTGTTTCTGCGCCGGTCGAGCTTGCGTATGCCCTTTCGCTCATAAATACGAACGACAGTCATTCGATCACGCCGCCGTGGCTGATGAAAAACTTTCCGAAAATCGAAAACGTCATCAAGGCGCTGTGCAATACTCCGTGTGAGGCAGGCTGTCCTTACTGCCGCTCTCGGCTTGACGTTCATAGGTCGCTCAAAGCCTTTTTCGGTTATGATGAATTTCGTACATACAACGGTGAGCCGCTTCAGGAGAGAGCGGCAAAAGCGGCGGTAGACGGTAAATCGCTGCTTGCGGTCTTTCCCACGGGAGGAGGAAAGTCGATCACATTTCAGCTTCCCGCGCTTATGGCAGGAAACTCGGCACACGCGCTCACTGTCGTAATTTCGCCGCTCCAATCACTGATGAAGGATCAGGTCGATAATCTGCATGAGGTCGGTATAACAGAAGCCGTCACGATAAACGGTCTGCTTGACCCGATCGAGCGCGCAAATTCGATCGAGCAGACAGCGAACGGCTCGGCAATGCTATTATACATTTCTCCGGAGCAGCTTCGTTCAAAGACAATAGAAAAGCTGCTTGTTTCGCGTAATATCGCACGTTTTGTTATAGACGAGGCACACTGCTTCTCTGCATGGGGGCAGGATTTCAGAGTGGATTATCTGTATATAGGCGAATTTATAAGACGTCTGCAAAGAATAAAACATCTGCAAACCCCCATACCCGTTTCGTGCTTTACGGCTACGGCCAAGCAGAAGGTCATTACCGATATCCGCGAGTATTTCAAGCGAAAGCTTGATCTGGAGCTGGAGCTGTACGCATCAACTGCCACACGAGAGAACCTTCACTATACCGTGCTGTTTAAGGAAACAGACGAAGAAAAATACAATGCGCTGAGGTCGCTTATCGAAGCGAAAAATTGTCCTACCATTGTGTATGTGTCAAGGACAAGACGCACGGTTCAGCTTGCCGAAAAGCTTACGAGCGACGGATTCCCTGCAAAGCCATTCAACGGCAGAATGGATGCAAACGAAAAGATCGCCAATCAGGATGCGTTCATCAGAAATGAGGTCAAGGTGATCGTTGCAACGTCCGCTTTCGGTATGGGTGTTGACAAGAAAGACGTCAAGCTCGTTATCCACTACGATATCTCCGATTCGCTCGAAAATTACGTTCAGGAAGCAGGACGTGCGGGACGTGACCCGAGTATGCAGGCAGAATGCTATGTGCTGTATAATGACAACGATTTGGACAAGCATTTTATCCTGCTCAATCAGACAAAGCTCAGTATGAGCGAGATACAGCAGGTCTGGCGCGCGATAAAGACATTGACAAAATTCCGCCCGACTGTTTGCTGCTCCGCCCTTGAGATCGCAGGCTGGATATATCAAGAGAGGTCAGAATGTTCCGCACATATATGCCACGAGCATTCTTGCAAGGAATATGTCCGAAGCGGCGGCGAGCATTGAGCGCTCATCGCTTTTCTCCGAGAAGGATAAGCAGACGGCAAAGCGTATCATAAGCTCGCTGATATCAAAGCGCAGCATCGCAAAAGCCGGAAATGCCGAGGCTGAATCGAGAGTAGACTACCTTGCGGATATTCTGGGGCTTACAAAACAGGAGGTAATAAACTCGGTCAATATGATGCGCCGGGAGCGAATACTGGAAGATGCTATGGATATGTCGGCGTTTATCTATGCTTCCGATACGGAGAATAAATCGACGCTGCTGTTCAACCGTTTTGTAAAGCTCGAATCATTTATAGTATCGCAGCTTCCCGAAAACGGCGACACGTATAATCTCAAAGAACTCAACGAGGCGGCGCATGAAAACGGTATTAATAATTCCAATATCAAGAATATCCGCACCGTTTTATACTACCTGACGATAAAGAATTACATATTGAAGCCCGAGATGAAGGGCAACAATAATCTTGTTATCGTGCCCGCGCTCGAGCATGATAAGCTTTTTGAAAAATTTAACCGCAGAGTAGATATCTGCCGGTTCGTTTTGAAACGCCTTTACGAGCTTGCGGGAAAGCGTGAGAGCGGCAAGGATAAAGCGCCTGTTGAGTTTTCTCTTGTGAGCCTTTATGACGACTATAGAAGCGAGATACGGCTTGATGACAGCAGATCTGCTGTTTCGCTTGCGGACGTGGAGGACGCTTTGCTGTACCTTTCAAAAATAGGCGCGCTTCGCCTTGAAGGAGGTTTTCTCGTTTCATATAACGGAATGGAAATAAAGCGGCTAATCACCGACAACAAGATCCGCTATAAGGTGGAGGACTACCGTTTTCTGGATGAGTTTTACAAGCAGAAGATCAGACAGATACATATAGTCGGCGAGTTTCTTCCGGATGGATTTCAGGAAATTCATTTCCAAATACTTCAAGGGAGACAGAATAAAGGAGATAACGCGAAACATTACGCCCGGAAAGTACAATGAGCTGTTCAATTCGCTGTCCGATACGCAGTCGGATATAATAAACGACGGAGATTCAAAATACATCGTTGTGGCGGCAGG
>OMYH01000045.1 GCA_900315255.1 uncultured Eubacteriales bacterium
CAAACTCATCATTCATTTCTGCCAGCGTCATTTGTCTGTTCATATGTATATTATATCACATTTTTGCGTGTTTGGCTACTGTGCGGTGTTGCCCTAAATACATAATAACGGTCATATAAATATTCAGTTACAAGATTGAGTGCCATATTTAACCCTGTAACAAGAATATCGTTCCACCCTTTTGTTTCAGCTAAATAGTTACCGAGTATCGTTGTGACAGGTGTGAACACCGCATAAAAACACGCGACCTTCATCATTGCAACAGGTACATTGTTGGCAGATTTGAATGTGAATTCTCGATTTAATGTAAAGTTCCAGAGTACAGATAGAATCAGAGCAATCAGATATTTAGGCCAGTATTGCCAATTTGTGAAATGGTCTAACGCCGCAAAGGAAATGAATTCAATGACACCTGCTGATATAGAAAACAGCACAAACTTTATAATTCTGATTCTTTCTTTCAATGAGGTTCTTCCTTTCAGATTTCGGCATTCGGGGATCAGCTGCCGTTCAGAGTTTTAAAATGTTTTGCATTGCTCTTATACAACTTGCGGAACACTTGATAATTCACATCATAGACCGATTTATTCTTTTTGATAGGACGATAAACAGCATTGACGGGTATCAGCTTACCTGCTTCTTCCGCTGATTCAATTTTTTTCATTCCAAGCGCTATCAATAAAGCTGCACCAACCGTTCCGGCATTCTGTGGATTTTCGATCGTTTCTATCACTCTGCCTGTTATATCAGCAAGCATCTGACAGGTTACAGGAGACAGAGCACCTCCGCCCACAAATCGGATTGTATCCGAGGTTTTGATCTTTGCCGATTCACACTCCAGCAGCCATCGCAGATGAAAACAGATACCTTCCAATACTGCTCTTATCATATCACGCTTGCCGTTTTCAAGTCTCAGGTTAAAGAACATACCCGCCGCACAGGAATCCTCGAAAGGACTTCTGTTTCCATGCAGCCACGGTGTAAATATCACTCCGTTTGATCCGGGCGGTACACCGCTGACCTCGTCTGACAAATAATCATATAAGCTCTTGTATTTCTTCTCACGATCCTCAGAAATACTGATCTTATGCGAATACACACCGACCTCATCAAGAGCAAGATGATCCTTAACCCATTCAAAGCATTTTCCGGCAGTTTCAAGTTCCGCATAGTAGTGAAAATGTCCTTTTAAGCCCGACATAACTCCTGTCATACTGCATAAAGGATCTACCGCCTGATGATCCATCAGCGTGATGACCCAGCCCGATGTTCCGACATAGATATGCGTCTGACCGACCTTAGTACAGCCGGCGCCGATACCTGTCAGAGTGGCATCTCCACCCCCGCCGAAAACCGGTATGCCCTCCGGAAGTCCAAGCTCTGCTGCCGCTTTGGCAGTCAGCTTTCCTGCTTCATCGGTACATTCGATAAGATCGGGGAGGTGTTCGGGCTTTACGCCGTACATTTTTGCAAGCCCGATATTCCAACCCTCTTTGCCTTTTCGTGTATCATACAGAAAAGTGGAAAACGCCGAATCTACGGTTCTTACGATGTTACCGGTGCAGCGAGCTATCAGATAGTCATTCACATCGAGCCACTTGTATACCTTAGCGAAAATATCCGGCTCGTTCTTCTCGACCCACTTATATTTATATACGGGATCTTTGACACTCATGGAAGCTGTTTTGTTGATATATAGATTTCTGAACAGCTTGAAAACATTGCATCCTGATACTTTAATAAGACCTTTTCCCAGACCTTCTTTAAACTCATTGACCGCCCTTGTATCAAGAAAGCTCATAGGACGGCGCAGCGCATTTCCATGTTTATCTACCAACACGACTCCCTGCATTTGTGTGCAGAAGGATATGCCTGATATCTCCGATGGTTTGATGTCCGTCTTGTCAAAAAGCGCTGTGGTGGTTTTGGTTATCGCATCCCACCATTCTTCCGTATCCTGTTCAGCGCCGCCGTTTTCAAGGATATAAAGACCGTATTCCGCATTTGTATGACATATCAAGCGTATTTTACTGCTTATTTCAAAAAGACAAGTCTTGACTGCGCTTGTTCCGAAATCATAAACTATAACATACATATTTCTCCCTCATCTTATTTCCGATTTTCGTTTAGTCCAGATGTATGTTAGTTCCCGAATTTATCTTGCGGTGAACTTTCTTTAAGGTATCTTTATCCATTTCGGGCCAGTCATTGACCTTCTGTGCCTTATCTGTAACGAGATGTGCTTTTTCCGCACAAAGCGCGATAGGCGTATCGGAAAGCGAGTCAGAATAGAAGTTATCTATCATCGGAAAGCCGTGGTCTATCATATACCGCGCCTTTTCTTTTGCATACATCAGGTTATTCGTAAAAACGCCAAACTCACGATCATATTCCGAAGCCATATGATTGACACCCAGCCTTTTGGCGATCGGAGCGATGATACAGTCGGGTGACGCACTTATGATAAGATCATCGGGCTTTTTTTGTGCGATATACCACGCCGATATTCTTCTCTCGTGCTTATCCCAAAATTTTTCGATCTGCTCATCGAAATCATCTATCATTCCAAGAAAACTGAAGAAATGACGTTCTAACTTGTATCTCGGTAACTTTCCTCTTTTATACAATATGAGGTTTTTTATCGCTTTCGGAACAAAGGTGAACCATAGTTTCGGGTGACGATTAGCACACCATAACGCAAAACTCACGGTGCAGTCGGGATAATAGATCGTTCCGTCAAAGTCATACACATTCATCTGCTCTCCTCCTTGATCATCACTTGCCGTTTACAGGAAAACCACCCGACAAATTTACTGCAATATGCCTTCCAATACATCGTCATCGACAACGGCTTTGATCATCTTCCACTCTGACGAGTTGCGTGTCACCTGATCGGCACTTGCAAAATTAGCTCCGTAGATCGTGTAATATATCCAGTTATTAGCGTTATTGTTTTCATTGTCCGTGATAAGACTGTAACCGTTCATTTTAACTATATTCTGCGCATCAAGTAAAATATGGATATAAGTGTCTTCTGCGATCCATTTGCTTCCTGAATTGCCGTCCACCGGCTTACAGTACCCGGAACTGAACAGCTGATCGTCAGCGTGCCGCCTGTTATTTCGTAGCTTGGAGCCGTAGATATAAGAGTGATACCGTATTTTTTGTTGGTGTCATCGGTCGTGCTGTCGGCGATCACGTTTGAGCCCGAAAGGCTGATCTTGAACGGAATGTCTTTTTCAACATTATAACGAATACCGTATGCCGTGGGAAGATCATTGTATTTTGCGATCTCGATAACGGCATTGTTGAGCGAAAGCGTATTTGTGTCGTAATCATAGCTTGCCGTGCCGTCGCCGAGGATATCGCCGCAGTTTACTCCGTTTACGGCTGTGCCGCCGACAACAAGCCCCCTCTCGCCCGTATACAAATTCAGCTGTAACGGTAACGTCTTCATCGGGCATCACAAAGCTGTATATGCCGTTTACCGGAACGATCTCCTCATTGCCGCACATAACCTTTGAGATCATATATCCGCTGTCGGGTGTAACATTCAGCTTCACCGTATTTCCAATGCTCAGCGATCTTTTAAGTGTTATTTTATCTGTAACTCTCCTTTTGTAACTCTCCTTTTTTCAGTACAGATCAAAGCGAATTGAAGTGAAGATATACTCATTCGCATATCTTCACTTCAATGAATATCATTTTAATCAGAAATCAAGCTCTCTCTTTCTGAATACGAGGATCGAGATAAGAAGCGCACCGCCGATATAAACCAGGCACACACCCGCGATGAGCCAACCGCACGGCTGGCCGAGCACCATTCTTGTGTAGATCTGATTGATACAGCCTGTTAAGCAGATCCTGTTGGCTGTAATGGTCGGAGCGAGCGGCGCACTCGTTGCGATCAACTCAATAAACGAGAACAGGACAATGTACAGCACGATATCAACTACCGTTGCGGCTGCCACGTTCGAAGATTTATATAGGAATATAGCGCTGATCGAGCCATATGCTATCGCCTGTAAAGCAAACGCAAGGAACGCTGCGTAAATAGCGGCTATATATGAGGGCTGGAGCTTTCCGCCGAAAATGAGGTTGAGCACCGTTACCCACGCAGCCCAGACGACGCAGCTTATAAGGGTAAGGATAACACAGTCGATAAACTTTGCAGTTTGCAGCTTTGCTCTCGAAATGCCTCTGCCGATCATGCACTGCATTGAACGCGAGCTGAACTCGTCGGCATAGACCGAAAGGAAAATGCAGATTCCCAGTATCGTGCTTCCCGTGTTTCTGATGTTCGTGGTCTGCGAAGTCATACCGTTGAAGCCCGATTTTATCATACCAAGCTGCGAAAAAAGAGTTATTGCGAGCACGATCGCCATTACGATCCAGTAGGTTTTCTTTTTGAGGATCCTGAGGATATCCGAAACTATTAAACTTCTCATATCAGAAATCAAACTCCTTTCTGCGGAAGAAAATATACGTTATAAGCCACGCGCCGATGATATACACTGCCGACCACGGGATAAGCTCCCATGCGGAAACGCCCGCAGCGAGGTTGTTCATTCCCCGGATAAGGATCATATCGTAGGAATAGTTCATAGCGGTGATACCTTTCATATATAAAAGGTTAATGATATTTGGCGAGATCGTTGTGAAAAGAATAACGCAGAAAACGCCGATCGCCGTTGAATTTGTGATAAACATAACCATCATCGAGAAAGACGTCGCCGCAACGATCTTCAAAACGCAGATAAGAGCGTAAGCGATATACACCCTCGTCTGATTTGCGCTGAAGCTGACATTGGGGTTGCTCTCAGCTAAAAAGTATTGGAGCGTCATATACACCGCAAAGATTATGCCTGTGAGAAGAAAACAGTCAATGAGCTTTGCCCAGAGTATCTTGCTTCTTGTTACGCCTCTGCCGATGATGCACTGCATGGAATGCGATGAGACCTCATCGGAATAGACGACAAGAAAGATCGGTATTGACAGGATAAGCAGCATATAGCCTTTTTCGGCGTATTTGTGCAGCGACTCAACATATGTTGCCGCGTTGACATCGGTAGATACAGCTCCGAACTCCAGCGCAAGATAGCTGGCGACGAAAAATGCGATCATTAATCCGATAAACGATTTTTTTCTGAAGATCCTTTGAAGATCCGCGTTAATTAGCCTGATCAATCCGCAGCCCCTCCTATCAGATCGAAGTAATAATCTTCGAGAGTCATCCTGTCCTCTACCTCGTGGAGAATGTTGATGCCGTTATCCGCAAGCACCTTCTGCGCGCGATCGATATCATTGACTGAAAGCGCGATGTTGACCTCGGGCTTTTTGGACTTAAGGTCGTCCTGCGTGATCTCTTTCGCAACAATGCCGTTATGCACGATGCCGAAACGGTCTGCCGTATGCTCAAGCTCGCCAAGAATATGCGACGATACTATTACCGTCATATTGTACTCATCACGAAGCCTGCGAACCATGTGACGAACGTCTGCGATACCCTGAGGATCAAGACCGTTTGTCGGCTCGTCAAGAATAAGGATATCGGGATTGCCGAGGATCGCGTTTCCGATGCCGAGGCGCTGCTTCATACCGAGTGAGAAGCCCTTGTACTGCTTCTTGCTGTCTTCAAGACCGACGATATCAAGAACTCGTGTGATCTCATCCTTGATCTTGCCGTGCGGGATGCCCTTTGCTCTTGCGTAGTACTGCAGGTTGTCCCTTGCCGAAAGGTAGCCGTAGAAATTCGAGCCTACAAAGAAGCCCACCTTGCGCCTGTTCGCAAAAAGCTCTCTTTTGTTTGTCGAGCCTATAATGGAAACATTGCCCGATGTATACTCGGAAAGACCGAGAATCATCTTGAAGATAGTCGTCTTTCCTGCGCCGTTCTTGCCGACAAGACCGTAGATATCGCCTTTGTTCACCTGCATTGTAACGCCCTTGAGAACGTCGTGCTTACCGTAGCTTTTCACTATATTATCAAGCTTAATAACTGCTTCGCTCATTTTAAAATTTCCTCCTTCTTGTTACCACACACAAATTCTGTATTCGGGCGCCAGATACATACCGTCGCCGGGCTTGATATCGTAAGTCTCGATAAATTCGTCAAACTGCTGCAAACCTACATTGATACGAAGATAGTTGAGCGGATGTTCGTCAAACGAAAGGTAGTTCTTTTCCATTTTCTCGCTTATCTGACGAGCAAAATTTTTCGCATACTGACGGAAGAACTTGTCGTAATCAAAGCCTTCGTGCTTCTTGGCGATAGCAAGCGCCCCCTTTATTCCTCCGAGGTCTGCAATTTCCTCGTTGGCAACCTTGCTGCCGTCTACAGCCGATGCTCCGGGGAACGGCGTTATCATGCTGTAATACGAAGAAACCTTCGTTGTTCTTTCGAGGAAGTTACTGTTGTCTTCACCATTCATCCATGATACCAGATTGCCTTCGTAGTCGGTCTGAGAGCCCTGAACATCAAATGCGTGAGTTATTTCGTGACCGATAAACACACCTATACCGCCGAGCTTCTGTTCATAAGACATATCGGGAGAATAAAGTGGATTCTGAACAAAGCCCCACAGAACGTAAATGGCATTTTGCGAGGGTTCGTAATACGCGTTGCTTTCCAAAGCGTTTGTTTCGTAAGGATCCCAGATATCGTTGGAATTTCCGAGATCGAGAACGCGCTGCTTGAACAAGCTGCGATATCGGAACGACTCTGCACACGCTTCGAGGAAGCTGCCGCCCTCCTCTGCCGTCTTGATGTTGCAGTCGCTGTAATCGACCTCTATGCTCGGTTTGCCTACATGAACAACGAGATTATCCACCTTTTTGATCGCAGCCTCGCGGGTTTCAGGGGAAAGCCACTCTGTACTGCCCAACAGTTCTTTGTAGTAATCACGGTATTCGTTTGCGATGCCCATGATCTCGTCGGCGGTTTTCTGATCATAATGCTTGTCAAACCACGTCTGGCTGAGAGCAGGCGTCATGTATGATTTAGAAATGTAAGTAAGCACAAGCTCATCCTTGTCCGTTTCGAATACGTCATCGTCCATGGCTTCGCTGCCCGTAAGCTCGCTGTTTCTGTTATACATTTTCTTCAGCGTTTCAACATCAAGAAAACTCTCTGTAACGGAAAGAAGATGTACGATGTAGTAGCCTTTTATATCCTCCAGATTCTTTTCCTTGTAAAGAGAATTTATGCCACGAAGCATCGTCTCGTCAACCTGGAATCGTTCATAGCTTGCGCCCCTGCTGTCGAGGATATCTACGCACGGATAATTACCCGCCAGATTGTTTATATCCTCACGGGTCAATCTTTGCTGCACGTATTTGCCCTCTCTGAGCTGCATATCGTTTTTTGCTATCGTCAATTCAACACTATAGCAGCCATTGAGGATCTTACCGATCTCTTTTTTGTCAAATCCAAGACGGCCGAGAAGGTATTCCGTTCTGCTGTCGGTAACGGCTTTGTACCTGAAGCCCGCATTAGATATATTAAAGTATTCATTCGGTTCGTCGAGGGAATACGGCATATTTTTAAGCAGCGCTACCGGAGTATCCGAAGTTTCATTGTGAGCATACGATCTCGTATCGGTCAGCATCGTCATTCCGAACGGGTTCTTCTGAAGATCCTTCTCGTAGGCGATCAGCTCATCAATACTTGAAATGCTTGTTATAGCTTCGATATACGGTCTGAGCGGTTCGACTCCCTGCGAATTGCGAAGGTCGTAATCTCTCGCAAGCGCAACATACTTCCTGAGTTCGACAGCATATTTGCCGCTGACAGACTCGTCGTCAAAAAGCTCCTTGCACTGATCATTGATCTCCTGATCCATGAGTTCAAGCGATCCCGCATCTTCATCCTCATTGGTCGATGCCGCAAGCTCAAGAATATACTCCTTGTTAGCGGCAGCAGCGAAATCGTCCTGCAAACGCGGCTCCGACTCGGCGGTGATCGTTCCTCTTATGCTCGAATCGACCCATTTTCCGTTACCGGGCACAGTGATCGTGCTTTCGGCACCGTTACCGGCTTCTCCGGCGCATGCCGCCGAGGATAGTGCGATCGCTGCCGCAAGGACAATGATCAAAAGTGAATGCTTACGTTTTTTCATTTTTGGTTTTTACCCCTTTCGTGAAAATAGTGATCACGACTCTGCTCGAACCGTGTCCTACGCCGTGACGGCGTTTTATTCATGTATATTCATATACACAGATACCGATTTACCATTCTTTCCTTATCTTTTCAAAATCTATTGTCTTACCGATCTTTTTCCATATAACTATAAAAATAATCAGTTCGATCACGGTCTGAACAAGATATGCTATTATTGAACCTGTTGCGTGCGAGGCATTTACATATGTTCCTGTTGTAGTATCCGACTGAATAATAGCCTGGGAATATGCTGTCAAAAAGTCGTATCCGCCGTGTACTACGGCGCATGCCCATATATTGCGGGTCTTCCAGTACATAACAAGCAGATTCAAACCAAATATCCCTGCGCTTAACGTTTTCAGCGCAGCCTGTAAAGCAGTGGCAAGATCGTTTATTTCTCCCGTGATAGCAGATTCAAAAACATGAACAAAACCGAATACAAATGATGTAACTATTGCCGAAATAAGGAATATGTGTTTAACATTCCTAAACTGATAAATAAGCGCATCATTGATAATTGCGCGAAACATAAGCTCTTCAAAAAGCCCTACTCCAATAAAGAAAAAGAATGTTGTGAGCAGCTGCAAGGGCCATCCTTGAATAAGAGGTGTATTCGGATCGCTGATACCGTCGACAAGCAATAATGTACCTAATATTCCCGCTATTATCCAATATACAGATAAAGTTTTTATTACATAGCCCGTGGATCCAAGATAATCCTGAACGGCTTTTTCGCCCGAGATCATGTACAAAAACACCGCGCAAGTTCCCGAAAGCAGTAAACGTAAGACCAGCTGCCCCGCAATACTGCCGGATTTCAGACTGAGAATACTCATCAGGCTTACAACCAATGCAAATACAGCGCATAAGATCGGTTGTTTTTTTAAGAAGTTAACCACATATTTCATACAAACTAATTCCTTCCCGATATTTTATAAGGTTTCTTCATAAATATTTCTTCAAAAAACTATTTTTTCACACCTCCTGCTTATTGTACATCTTGAGACAAAGCGCTCATATATAATGACATCTATGATTTTATAATTATAATAGGTAAAAAATGAGTTCATTGCAATAGAATGTGTCGAAATGACACATTCTATTATTGTAATTCTGAGTTACAGTTCTGTTTCCTTTATCATCAGCTTGAACATTTTGATCGTCATTCCGATATGTGTCGGAATGACACATTTTTTTAATTTAAGTCATTGCGAATGCATCGCTTGACTGGTATAATGATACTGGAAGGAGTGAGCAACAGTGTATATTTCTTTTGCTGAAACACTGCGCAGACTGCGTTTGAAAAAGGACATCTCACAGCAGCAGCTGGCTGACCTGATCCATGTACAGCGTTCCACAATCGCCAGTTGGGAAACAGGCCGCAGGATCCCCGATGCCGCAATGATCTCGCAGCTTTCCGAATGTCTTGGCGTTGATGTTGCTACACTTTTGCGCTCCTCCGAGAAATGCGATAAAACACTGAACATCATTCTGCTTGACGATGAAAGGATCATTCTCGAAGGAGGGCTTTCCGTTTTAAAGGATACCCTACCCACAGCTGAAATCAGCTGCTTTACAGAACCGGATGATGCTATTCGCTTTGTGAAAGAAAATAAAGTTCAAATTGCTTTTGTGGATATCGAGATGGGACGTGTCAGCGGTTTGGATATTTGCAAAGAGCTTTTGAGGATAGATCCGCATATAAACGTAATTTTCCTCACGGCATTTTCTCAATACGCTTTAGATGCGTGGAAGACAGGCGCCTGCGGATTCATTGAAAAGCCTTTGTCAGCTGATGACATACGGTGGCAGATGGCTCATCTGCGCCGACCTGTAGGAGGTGTGCTATGATTGATCTTCAATGGTGTCTCGTTTTTTCATTTCGTTTCACTGCACTGTTTTTGGGTGTTGTAGCTATTTTGCTGATTGACTCCAACGACGGAGCGGAAAAACTACATCACCGTTTTTACAAGATCACCATCCTGCTGGCGATACTCCTGTCACTGACAGACATTCCTATAATGATCACGCAGCTTTACGAAAACACCGTTGTGATCCAATGCATTCTGCGGTTGCTTTATGTAGTTTTTGATATGCCCTTATTTCCTGTCATTACAGCATGGCTGCTATACATCTGCAAAGAACCGCTGCGGCGTAATCCGGCATTATATACTGTCTGCATCCTTCAAACGCTTAAGACTGCGGCAGTTTCCGCATATTTTGTAACTGATGCGTATTACAAAATTAAGGATATCACCGATGTTAAAAACCCTTTTTCGTATATCACCCTGATTTTCGGTATCTTATTTTTTATTGTAATCTTCATCATACTTGTCAGAAGATGGAAAAAACTGACCGTAAGCCAGCGTATCTTTTTCGTAATCTGTGATTTAATGACTTCCGAATGGATGATCATATTTATGGAATGTTTTCTCATTCATGACCAAAACCGGCGGAATCTTAAGAACAAAGAAGAAATAATACGGCAGCAGGAGGAGATCATCAGACAAAAGGAAAACCTTGTCAAAAGCGAAACACAGGTGGCTGTTCTGCAGATGCGGCCGCATTTTATCTATAATACACTGATGAGCATCTATTACCTCTGTCAACAGGATTCAGTCAAAGCTCAGAATGTAATAATTGATTTCAGCCGCTACCTAAAAAAGAATTTCACAGCCATTGTCAGTGAAGAACCTGTTCCGTTTTCGGAAGAGCTTGAGCATACGAGGGCATATTTGGCAGTAGAAAAGGTGCGGTTTGAGGATAAATTATTCGTTGAGTTTGATACACCTGTTACCGTTTTCAAGCTTCCGCCGCTGACTTTGCAGCCGATTGTCGAAAACTCCGTCAAATATGGCGTCAGTCCCGGCCTCGCCCCATTGTATCTCTCTGTTATCACGGAGGAATCAGACGATGGCGTCTCGGTCATTGTAGAAGACACGGGTCCCGGATATGCCCCGTCTGATGACAATGAGCCGCATATTGCACTTGATAATATCCGCAAACGTCTGAAAACCATGTGCGGAGGCTCGCTGAAAACAACACCGCGCGAAGACGGCGGGACAAGGGTAATCATACGAATCCCTAACAGTGACAAAAAGCATTGAACTATAAAAAAACCGCACAGACGACCAATGTTCTCGGTCAACTGTACGGGAATCTACGCATCTTTGATTATTATATATATTGGCAGTAATTACCGATTTAATTGAGCACATTTTGCCCGATCAATGCCATGTTATAGCTATATTCGACTTCCCCACCCGTCATGCGTATGTATAATGCAGCAAAAATCCATAGAAAAATCAAATGGTAAATTTTGAATGAAATACACTGCCGCAGCAAGCAATTATTTTACGATAAGCCTATTGAAGTTCATATGAAGATGGATTATAATTTCTATATAAACAGGAGGTGACCTCATATCGCGGAAAAGAATATGAAAGCAAGAATCCTGATAACTGCGATACAGGCATGAAGGGCAGCGGCGCAGCAATGCTGACGCGACCGAAATCGATACAGATAAAATCACAAAAAATCAAAAGAAATATAAGGAGTTTTATTATGAACAAGAGAATTATTACGATTTTGATATCCGCAGCAATGATCATTTCTGCCACAGCTTTTGCGGGCTGCGACAAAAAGACTGACACAGGGGCTTCTTCCGCTGTGGGCAGTGAGGGCACAAATTCCTCGGTTTTTGAGCTTGACAGCAGCACTGAAGGCGAAGACTCTGAGAGCAAGGCTTCGTCGAAGGATGAAAAGAAGGAATCCGACTCGGATAAAAAGGACGACAAGAAAGTCGATTCATCGAAGGAGTCTTCTAAGTCGTCATCAAAGGCTTCGTCTAAAGCTTCGTCTAAATCGTCATCGAAAGCATCTTCAAAAAAGAGCACTGATAAGGATACCGGTATTGATAAGGATAAGGCTCTTGAGATCGTTCTTGCCAACACCGATTACACCGAGGAAGAGCTGTCAAGCATCGACGAGAACGACGAATACGGCGAGGAGTTCTATAACCTCTCGTTCTACAGAAACGGCTCTTACGTATTCTACGTTCGCAAAAGCGACGGAAAATTCTTCACCTACGAGGATTACAACGAGAAGTACAACAAGGACTACAGCAAGCCGAGCGACAAGATTGACGAGGACAAAGCGCTTGAGATCGTTCTTGCCAACACCGATTACACCGAGGATGAGTTGGCAAGCATTGACGAGAACGACGAATACGGCGAAAAGTTCTATAACCTCTCGTTCTACAGAAACGGCTCTTACGTATTCTACGTTCGCCAGAGCGACGGAAAATTCTTCACCTACGAGGATTACAACGAGAAGTACAACAAGGACTACAGCAAGCCGAGCAATGTAATAGACGAGGACGATGCGCTTGAGATCGTTCTTGCCAACACCGATTACACCGAAGATGAGTTGGCAAGCATCGACGAGAATGAAGAGGACGGCGACAAATTCTATAACCTCTCGTTCTACAGAAACGGCTCGTATGTATTCTATGTTCGTCAAAAAGACGGCAGATTCTACGATTACGATGACTTCAACAAGGCGTACAATGAGGCCTATGACGGTTATGTAGGACATGATTAATCGAAAATAATAAAAAACATAGACGCTTGAGTCTGAACTGCTCCCCTTTTGTTAGACAATACGGTATAATAGAGATATACCAGTTTAAAATCTAACGAAAGGGGGCATTTTTATGCCAAAAGGGAAACCGAACAAGAAGTACACGCCGGAATACAAAATCATGGTCGTGGAAAAGATGAGAAATGAAAAATCAAGTCATAAAGAAGTAGAGAATTACCGCCTGGAAGAGCAGCAGCATGGGAACGGATATACCTCGAAGAAGGCAAGGAAGGGTTCTTTGTCGAACGACGTGGGCGCAAATCGACAGGTCGTCCTCCAAAGCTGAAGAAAGATGTAGAAGAAGATCTCATAGCAGGAGTTCAGCGTCTACGGGCGGAGAATGCATACTTAAAAAAATTGAATGCCTTGGTTTCCGAAAGGGTACGGCAAGAGAATAATCACAAGTGATTTGGGAACTGAGGCATGAATTCAAGATAGGTCTGCTCATTGATGTAGCCGGTATCCTTCGCAGCACCTATTACTATTACAGCAAGCAGTTTAATGATAAAGCCTGATAAGTATTCTGAGATTAAAGAGCTTATCCGAAAGATCTTTGATGAAAACAAAGGTCGTTACGGTTATCGCAGAATAACGAAAGAGTTAAGAAAAACACATAAGATAAATCAGGCTCAACCCCCAAAATCGTTGAAGCTTGAAAACAGGGATAAAAAGGTGTATTCTAATAACGGTGATGAAAATGTCGATAACAGTAGAAGGATTTGAAGGAATGATATCAGGCTCACTCGGTATAACAGAACCATGGTACATCAAAGAATGCATCATATCTGAATTATCGGGTATTATGGCAAATGCTTTTATTTAGCCTATCCGTTACTTGACTTAAGTTTGGATGATAACTTATGCTGTAGGATTCGACTTCGCCATTGAAAAGATCAATGATCGGCGAAAGGTAAGGTTCAATCCCAAATTTTGTGTAAACACCAAAACCGGTGCAAAACAGAATCAAAATATATAGTGGCGGCAGCGGCTTTGTCCGATGCCGCCTATTTG
>OMYH01000080.1 GCA_900315255.1 uncultured Eubacteriales bacterium
CATACACCTCATCTGTCACTGCGTGACATCTTCTCCTCAAGGAGAAGACTATGTTATGCTTCTTTCCGAGAATTACATAACACAGCAAGATTCAGCACATCAGCCTTCTCCCTCGGTCGCCGCACGGCGATGGGCAGATTCCGTCAGGATTTATTGTTAACAATAGACTTTTCCGCATAATAAGTTTATTTCTAATCGCCAATCATGAAGGGGTCGGCGGTCGCCGCACGGCGATGGGCGAGTTCCGTCCTACTTTATTGTTAACAATAGACGTTTCCGCATAATAAGTTTGTTTCTAATCGACAATCATGAGGGGGTCGGCGTACGGCAACAATAGGAGTAAAATCAAATGCTAACGCATACATTAAAACAATGTCAGATATACAATTAAAACAAACGGGAGGTTGCTATGCAGGAATATAAAACAAAACAAAAAGAATTTCTCCTTGATTGTCTTGCAGAGAACAAGGACGTGCATATGACCGCAAGCGATATTTCTGCTTATATGCGTGAGAAGGGTCACTCTATGGGTCTGTCAACCGTCTACAGACAGCTCGATAAGCTTGTGTCATCGGGTCTTGTCAGAAAGTTTATTATAGACGAAACCTCTTCTGCCTGCTATCAGTTTGCCGACACAAACGGTGTGTGCTGCGAGCATTTTCACCTCAAATGCAGCTCCTGCGGCAAGCTTATCCACACAGACTGCAGCTTAATGAGGAAAATCGCCGCCCATATGAAAGAGAGTCACGGCTTTGAAGTGGACTGCTCCAAAACACTGCTTTACGGCACTTGCAGCGATTGTCTTAACAAAAATAATCAGTGAGGTGTTATCTATGCCCGAGAGGATAGTTTGCCCGAAATGCAGCGCAGTAATTATATGGAACGGCAGCGATCCGATCATATCCTGCCGTCTTTGCGGAGCAAGGTATAAAATGCACCCCCGCAGCAGGGACGCTCGCAGCAGTGTTGACCGAGAGGTATTCATGCCGCCTGTCGGCAGAGGTCAGACCGATATCCTCACGATCCCGACAAGCGGCGAGGTGAGGGGCAGACCTGTGTTAAGATCTTATATCCCAGAGAACTGGAAATACTTTTCCTCAACATCGCCCGACAGATATGACGGCGTCAGCAATCCTATTGTGCCTGCTGTTTTGTACAGCTCTCCCGACGGCGAAATTAACATTCTATATAAGGGCGAGGCTTTTTACAAGCATATTGACTATTCCCCTGCGGCAGCGCAGCTGCAGAACAGACTTGATGATATTCTTATCAACAGGCGTAATCCCACCTTTTTGAGAATGCGTTCGTATATGTCCTGCTCAGAGTACTGCGACAGCATGGCAAAGACTCTGCCGCTTCGTGATCTCGCCGCCGTTAAGGAGGAGCGCGCAGACAATACGGAGAAACAAAGACAGCGGCAGCTTCTGGAGAACTTCCGTCAGAAGGGATTTTCCGACGGTAACGCCGAGTGGCTCAGACGTACCTATCGGGGCAGGGATAATTCGGGCAGGCAAAAGATAGTTATCGCCGAAACACGCATAATATCTCTTGTGAAAAACACCGTGGCTCAGATGACGCCGCTCGGGGGATTTTTCATGATGGGAATGATGTCAGGTATTCCTCAGCAAACTGCCGAGCGATACTGGGACAGCTGTTACGAAATGCTGCTTATCGCTCCCGAGAACAGATATAGTGAAGCTCTGCGTGAATTTGAGAGGATAAACAGCTCTATCCGTATTCTGCCCGAAATGGATCAGGTCAGGGCGGAGATACTTGCTGTTGTGAACAGTTCTCTGAATCAGATGGCTGCGGATAATATGAACTCTATGAACAGACGTTCTCAGATAATAGCCGATACAAATGCGTATACGTCGAATATACAGCGTCAGATGATCGCAGACAATGCCGCCTCTCACAACAGGACGGCGAATCTTCAGTCCGAGGCGATAAGGGGAGTTAATACATACTACACGGGCGACAACAGGGTCATAGAGGCTTCAACATCGTTTGATCATGTATACCAAAGCACCCGAAGCCCCGATGTTTTTGCCGCTCAGCAGGGTCATTCCCTTGAATTCGGCGTCGATTTTGAAGAGCTGACGCAGACAAACGGAGATTATTGAAAAAAAGACTCCTGCCTAATAAAAAGCAGGAGTTTAATGATTATCTTATCATTTCGGTCATACGAGGAACGGCTTTATCTCATTTAAGAGAACCTCGTCGTCGTCGGGAAGATCGGCAATGAACAGCGGGTTTTTCGCGCCGTCGGTAACGCTGAGCACACCGACTATAGAATGCGCGTTGACCTCGTAATCGTCTATTTTCAAACGCATAAGTATGTCGTCATATTTTGAAGTAATGTTGACAAATGCCTTTGCAGCGTCGAGAGAAGATATATTTATTGTTCTTGTGAACATATTAACACCACCAAAAAAAATTAATATAAAATATCGATTACATAATATATTATCACTTTTTTTCAAATTGGTCAACACTTTTTTAACAAATTTATTAGATAGGAGTTCAAAATGAATTTTTCTGTATACAATTTTGGCTGTAAGGTCAATCAATACGAGTCGCAGGTAATGACGGAATTAATGATAAAAAGCGGCTATACCTATACTGATAATAAAAATGATTCAGATATTATAATTATCAATTCCTGTACGGTAACAGCTGTTGCAGATAATAAAGTATTAAAGCTCATGCGTCACATCAAGAGGGAGCGTCCCGAAACTGTTCTGGTGCTTACAGGCTGTATGCCGCAGGCATATCCCGAAAAGTCGGCGGAGCTTCAGCAGGCTGATATTGTGTTAGGCAACTCGTCACGGCAGGAGCTTCCCCGTGAAGTGGAGAGATACCTGTCAACGGGCGAGCGTATTGTCAATGTGCATAAGTATACGAAAAGCAGCGACTTTGAGCAGGTGTGCGTGTCGGAGTTTGAAGAGAGGACGAGAGCGTTCATAAAGATAGAGGACGGCTGTCACCGTTACTGTTCATATTGTATCATTCCTTACGCAAGGGGACCCGTTCGTTCAAAGCCGATGGATGTTCTGAAGCGTGAGGTTGAACATCTGGCGGCTCACGGGTATAAAGAAATTGTTCTTGTCGGTATAAATCTGTCGGCATACGGCAGTGACATCGGGCTTCATCTGTGTGACGCAGCAGAATGCGTCTGCTCAATAGACGGGGTAGAGAGAGTACGCTTAGGCTCGCTTGAACCCGAGAGAATGGATAGGGAGTCGATAGAGCGATTGTCAAGGCTTAAGAAATTCTGTCCGCAGTTTCATCTGTCGCTGCAGAGCGGCTGTGACGCAACGCTCAGGCGAATGCACCGTCACTACACCGCCGACGAGTACCGCAGGATAGTATCGGATCTGCGGAGTACATTTGACAACTGCTCGATAACTACAGACGTGATGGTCGGCTTTGCGGGGGAGAGTGAAGAGGAATTTTCCGAATCTCTGAATTTTGTCAAAGAGATCGGCTTTGCGAAGGCTCACGTTTTCCCGTATTCGCAGCGGCAGGGTACGGCGGCATATAATGCCCCGAATCAGCTTTCGGGCAGTGTAAAGGCATATCGAAGCAAGCTTATGTCAGACGCCGCAAATGAAACAAGGCTGAAATTTTTGCAAAGCATGGTTGGCAGAACAGAGAGCGTGCTTTTTGAACAGCCGACAAAGGACGGCTGTTGGTCGGGCTATACAAAGAATTACACGCCCGTAAAGGCAAGGTCTGACAGAGCGTTAAGCGGCGAGATACACGATGTTAAGCTTATATCGACCGAAGGCGATTGGTGTGTGGGGGAGCTGCTTTAACCTTTTAATCCGTTCCTGACTGCTAATTGCATATTGACGTATCCGATAAATAAGTGTATAATAATGAATATTATATTATGTTTTAAGGGGAATCGTATAGCCGATCAAATGACAGCTGTACAAAAAATAAAAAAAGATCGTAACAAAGAGGAGGATCAGATATGAGCAAAATACCCTGCAGAAAATGCCCCGACTGTGGCTTGATCAATGATATCACAGCCGAGGAATGCGTGTGCGGCGAGGATATTTCCTATATACCGCAGAAGCTTTATGAAACAGACGAGCTGCCGCCCGACAAGAGGGGCAGCTTCGATGAAACGCAAGAGTTCTATTCCCAGAAATGCCCTGCCTGCGGAGCTGTGAATTACACAGGCGACAAAAAATCACCGGTAAAGAGGTGTTTCAGCTGTGCCAAGGCGAAGATCTCGTCGGTAGAGCCGACTCTTTTTAAGGAGCGTACTCCGAAGCCCGAGTTACCCGAAAAGGAAGAGCCGAAGGCGGTAATATCCGAGCCTGCCAAGGCACAGGAAGAGCCAAAGGCGGTAACCTCCGAGCCTGCCAAGGCACAGGAAGAGCCAAAGGCGGTAATCTCCGAGCCTGCCAAGGCACAGGAAGAGCCGAAGGCGGTAATCTCCGAGCCTGCCAAGGCACAGGAAAAGCCGAAGGCGGTAATCTCCGAGCCTGTTTGGACACAGTCAGTACCGATGAGTCCTATTGACGAGCTTTTTGCGATAGATGACGAGTCAATGAGTCCCGTAGATCAGCTTTTTGCGATAGACGAGGCTGTCATGCCTGCAAAAGAAGAGCCTGTGTCGGCAAGCGTTTCACCTGCTCCTGCGGTTGATCCCGGCAGGCAGGAATGGTCGTTCAGGCTCAGCGATATGGAAGAGTTCGAGAAAGAAAGCAAGGGTGAGAGGGACATTGTTCTCACCGCAGTGAGATACGGAGTTTATTCATTCACCGTAACGGCAGACATGGTCAAAGAGAAGCCGTTCATGCTGGGCAGATCAGCGGGGGAGTATGAGTTCCTGTCGAAAGATCCCCGTGTCAGCGGATTCCACTGCACGCTGTTCATGAATGACGGTCAGTGGTACATTCAGGACAACAACTCCACAAACGGAACATTTGTTGACGACACAGACCTCGGCGATGGCGGCTGCACCGACCTTCAGGAGGGCGACATGATAAAGCTCGGTCACAGTGCAGACTCAATGGAGTTCAGGGTGTCGTTTAAATAATATTCAGTGTCGGTCGGCGGTCGCCGTGCGGCGACCGCCTTCATGATTGGCGATTAGAAATAAACTTATTGTGCGGGGGAGAACCACTGTCAGCAGGTTCTCCCCCGTTAAGCTTTATAGGATTCAAAACTTTATCGCACCCCCTCTCCGCTGAGCGAAGCACAGGGGAGAGGGGGTGCGACGAGCGACCAAAGGCTCTGCCTTTGGAATCCGCAAGCCTTTGAAAAGGCTTGCGCGAAACTTTAATTGCAGCCGCTTGCCGACACCCTCATAATTGTCGATAAGAAATAAAGCTGATGCGCGGAAAAGACTATCGGTAATAATAAAGTTTGACGGAACTCGCCCGTCGCCTGAAGCCGACCCCCTCATCCGACGGCAAAAGCCGCCACCTTCTCCCGAGGGAGAAGGCTAATGTGCGGAAAAGTCTATCGGTAACAATAAAGTTTGACGGAACTTGCCCGTCGGCGCTTGCCGACCCGTAATAAATCAAAGCACATATTTCTGCTTGAATTCCTCATAAGCGACCTTATACGATGTTGATTTCTTGGGAGCTTCGGCGTTCCCGTTGTCGCCGTGTGTTTCGAGCAGAGCGTCGGCGATCTTGTAGCAATGCACGGCAACCTGTTCGAGATTCGTCAGCAGCTCGCCGAAGCTCGTGCCCTGCTGGAGCGAACAGCTGCCCGATTTCAGTCTGTCGACATGATGTCTTTCAGCCTTGTTGCACAGCGATCGGATTACCGTATTGAGAGCCGTGACCTTGTTCTTCGTGTGGCTGTCCTCGGTGATAAATGTGTCGAGAGTCATCTCCATAATTTCATTCACCGCTCCCGTAATGACAGCCAATTCACGGTTAGCGTCATTGGAGAACGAGATATTCTCTTCTTTATCTTTCTTTGCGATGAAGGCAATATTCATCGCGCGGTCTGTAATTCTTTCAAAGTCGGAGAGAGTACGCAAATATCTGAATACATAAGCGTTATCCTCGTTCTTTATCTCACTTTTGGATAGCTTCATCAGATAATTGCCGATGTTAGTTTCGTATTTATCGGCAAGACGTTCGTATTTTGTTACCGTATCCATCTGATCGTCCGTATATTTCGTAAGCATATTTATGCTTGTCTTTACGCTCGCCGCCGAAGCCTCCGCCATAGAGGTAATCGCCGTGCGGCTCTGCGAGATAGCAAGCGACGGATAGGGCAGGAACCTTTCTTCAAGCGTGATAGGCTCAAATTTGTCACGGTCGGTATGCGTTTTCTCTTTTATGATCGAGCAGGTGAGCTTATCCATAAACCCGATGAACGGGAACAGCACGATTACATTTGCAAGCCTGAACAGCGTGTTGACAAGGGCAATGGAAAACTCGTTCATTGTCGCATTGACAAAAGAAAAACGGAATATGGAATTGAGAATATAGAATCCGCCTCCGCATATCACCACGCCGAGCACCGATGACAGGAGATAAATAAATGAAGTACGTTTGCCTTCTGTGCTTGCCGCAAGGGCAGAGAGAAGCACAGGCACGGCAGCTCCGATGGAGATACCCAACAGTATAGGCAGCGACGTAGCAAAATCAATAGCTCCCGTTGCGGTGAGAGCCTGGAGAATACCGACAGCGGCAGAAGCACTCTGGAGTACCGCCGTAAATAATGTTCCTACAAGAATGCCGACCAGGGGATTTGCAAACATTGTCAGAAGGTTGATGAACGCAGGATTCTCTTTAAGAGGGGCTACCGATTCGCTCATGGAGCTTATGCCGACCATAAGCACGACAAAGCCGAGGAGAATGTCGCCCACGGTGGAGTGACTTTTTGAAAACGACCTCAGAATGAACCCGACTATTGCGATAATACCCGTGATTGTTGTCGTTGACAGGAGAGAAGCCCATTGTCCGACCCCGTCTATCTCGGATAAGGCAATGATCCAGCCTGTAATGCTTGTGCCGAGAAGCGAGCCGAGGATAATGCCTATCGACTGCCTGAACTTCATCATGCCTGAGTTAACGAATCCGACAGTCATAACCGAGGTTGCCGAGGAAGACTGAATGATCGCGGTAACGCCCGTTCCGAGCAGGATACCTTTGAGAGGAGTGTTGGTAAGCTTTGCGAGAAGAAGTTCCAGCCTGTTTCCTGCTACACGTTTAAGTCCGTCCGACATCAAGGACATACCGAACATAAACAGAGCAATGCCGCAAAACAGGCTAAATACGTTTGAAATACCCATACAGGGCAGCCTCCTTGTTGTTTCTTTTCCTAATTGTTTTATATTATTATTCTTTTTTTATGTAATCCCTTTTAATCAAACTACATCAATTTAAGTTTACCATATTCCGATATTAAAGTCAACGGTGATTTTCAAAAAGGTCGGCGACGGGCAAACGCCCGCTGGTATTTCCGTCATTCTCTGTTGTTAACAATAGACCTTTCCGCACATCAGCCTTATTTCTTATCTGGAATCATGAAGGGGGCGGCGGTCGCCGCACGGCGACGGGTAAATTCCGTCATTCTCTGTTGTTAACAATAGACGTTTCCGCATAATAAGTTTATTTCTTATCGGGAATCGTGAATGGGTCGTCGCACGGCTGCAATTAAAGTTTCGCTCAAGCCTTTTCAAAGGCTTGCGGATTCCAAAGGCAGAGCCTTTGGTCGCTCGTCGCAACGAGCGAAACTCCCCTTCGCTCAGCGGAGAGGGGGCACGATAAAGTTTTGACTCCTATAAAGCTTGACGGGGGAGAACCTGCTGACAGTGGTTCTCCCCCGCATAATATGTTTATTTCTTATCGCCAATCATGAATGGGTCGGCGACCTTGACTTGTACGGGGAGAGTTTGGTATAATAAAAGAGTATGCAACAAAGAAAGGAATTGTGTGTGATGGCAGAAATAAATGAATTGCTTGAACTAAGACGAAAGGTTATGGAAAGAGAATTCGAGAGAATGAACAGGGTTCAGCAGAAGGCTGTGTTCCATATCAACGGACCGCTGCTGATCCTTGCGGGAGCAGGCTCGGGAAAAACAACCGTTCTCGTCAACAGGATCGCCAATATGATCGAGTACGGCGACGCTTATAAATCCGACCGCATTTTCGGCGAGCTGACCGATGACGATATCGACAATATGAAAGCCTATGTTTCAAACGGCGGCGAGCTTGACGAGAATATCAAACAAAAGCTCGGTGTGTATCGTGTGAAGCCGTGGAATATCCTTGCGATAACCTTCACAAACAAAGCCGCAGGAGAGCTTAAAGACAGAATTGCCGCTCGTGTCCCCTTCGGCGGCAATGACATATGGGCGGCGACCTTCCATTCGACCTGCGCAAGAATACTAAGACGCTTCTGCGACAGATTAGGCTATGACAAAAACTTCACCGTGTACGATACCGACGACCAGAAACGCCTTATCAAGGATTGCCAGAAACAGCTTGGTATTGACGATAAGATACTTTCACATAAGCTGATCTTAAATGAAATATCCCGCGCAAAGGACAGAATGCTCGACCCGAAGGAGTACGCTGCAAGGGCGATCGCAGAGAGTGATTTCCGCAAAAAGGATATTGCAAGGGTATATTCTCTGTACAGCGAACGTATGAAATCGGGGCAGGCTATGGATTTCGACGACCTGCTGTTCAATACGGTCTTATTGCTTGAGCAGAATCCCGATGTCCTCGACTATTATCAGGAGAAATTCCGTTACATAATGGTGGACGAATATCAGGATACAAACAACGTGCAGTACAGATTTGTAAGTATGCTTGCAAAGAAGTACAACAACATCTGCGTTGTGGGCGACGACGATCAGAGTATCTACCGTTTCAGAGGGGCAACTATCGAGAATATCCTCTCGTTTGAGGAAACCTTCGACAATGCCGCAGTCATCAGACTCGAACAGAATTACCGAAGCACAAAAACTATTCTTGCCGCCGCTAATGCCGTTATCAAGAACAACTACGAGCGAAAAGGAAAAACACTCTGGACTGACAATAATCAGGGAAAAAAGATAACCCTGCATACCGTAGGGTCGGAGCGTGACGAGGCGGTTTATATCGCCGACACGATCCTCGAGGGCGTCGCAAGGGGCAGAAAATTCTCCGACTATGCCGTGCTTTACCGAATGAACACACAGAGTAATATGCCCGAGCAGATCTTTGCAAGGAAGGGTATCCCGCACAGGATAATCGGCGGACACAGATTCTATGAGAGAGAGCATATCAAGGATATGACAGCATATCTGCAGGTTATCAACAACCACGACGATAATATAAGGCTAAGACGTATCATCAATAAGCCTAAGCGCGCTATCGGTATCGCAACTGTCGATAAAGCAGCCGAGATCGCCGCGGCAGAGGGGATCAGTATTTTTGAGGTCATCAGCAGAGCAGACGAATACGACGCGCTGCGAAAGGCTGCCTCGAAGCTGATGTCTTTTGCGCAGCTGATAGAGAAGTTCTCCGAGCTTGCCGAGGACGAAGGCGTGTCACTGGGCGAGCTTTACAGTATCCTCGTTGATACGATAAACTACAAGGAGTTTCTCCGAAAGGATAAGGAGGACTATGAGCAGCGTTTCGAGGACGTAATGGAATTAAAAACCAACCTGGTCAAATACAGCGAGGATAACGGCGAAGAGGCGACACTCTCGGGATTTCTGGAGGAAATATCGCTCATCACGGATATCGACAATTATGACGAGGAGGCAGACAGCGTTGTTCTCATGACAATGCACAGCGCAAAGGGTCTGGAGTTTCCCGTTGTGTTCATTCCCGGTATGGAGGACGGAATATTCCCCGGGGTACAGGCGATCTATGACGATCAGGCGCTTCAGGAGGAAAGACGACTGGCATATGTTGCCATCACAAGAGCAAAAGAAGAGCTGTACCTTATTAAGTCGAAGTCGAGAATGATCTTCGGCACGACAAAGTATAACCGAATCTCCCGATTCGCAGCAGAGATACCGAGTGAGTTCATCGAAGAAACATGGCCTGTGCTGCCGCCCGAAAAGCAGGCGATAGTAGACAATGCAAAGCCGAAGGTGAGCTTCATGGCGTCTGCCGCCGCATTTACACCCGCTGCAGCTGCGGCAAAGCCTGCGCAAAAGAGCCAAGCCAAGAGCTTCGCCTCGGGAGATACAGTCAAGCACCCAACCTTCGGCAGGGGCGTTGTGCTGAACGCAACGAAGGTCGGCAACGATATGCTGCTTGAAATAATGTTCGATACCGTCGGCACAAAAAAGCTGATGGCAAACTTCGGCAAGCTTGAGAAGATAGGCTGAGACGAATTATTTACGTAAAGCTGTTTTGATATAGTCGATCTCCGACATGATATTACATCATAGTATTATTATGCCTTGGTATAGCTGCCGCCGAAAATGAGAGAACAAAGAACGATGTCTCACAATAATTGCACACTGCACATTGCTCATTGCTCATTGAAATAACCCCCTCATCCGACGGCAAAGCCGCCACCCTTCATGATTCCCGATAAGAAATAAACCTATTATGCGGAAAGGTCTATTGTTAACAATAAATCCTGACGGAATCTGCCCGTCGCCGTGCGGCGACCGAGGGAGAAGGCTGTTGTGCTGAATCATGCTGTGTTATATAATTCTCGGAAAGAAGCATAACATAGTCTTCTCCTTGAGGAGAAGATGTCACGCAGTGGCGGGCACACGCCCGCAGGTATTTCCGCCCGACATAATCAGAAACAACATTAATCGCCGCACATCTCATTTATTGTATATCTGACATTTTTTTAAATGTATGCGATAGCATCCACCCTTCATGATTCCCGATTAAGAAATAAACTTATTATGCGGAAAAGTCTATTGTTAACAATAAATCCTGACGGAATCTGCCCGTCGCCGTGTGGCGACCGAGGGAGAAGGCTGTTGTGCGAAATCATGCTGTGTCATATAATTCTCGGGAAGAAGCATAACATAGTCTTCTCCTTGAGGAGAAGATGTCACGCAGTGACAGATGAGGTGTATGCGTTAGCATTTGATTTTACTGCTATTGTTGCCTTACGGCAAACCCCTCATTATTGTCGATAAAAAATAAACTTAGGGAACCACTGATTAAATCACGTCCTTCGGACTGAGCACCAAATTTGCGTGCATCTTTTTGTCAAATTGCACTCAAAATCCTTGAAATACGTC
>OMYH01000017.1 GCA_900315255.1 uncultured Eubacteriales bacterium
AAATAGGCGGCATCGGACAAAGCCGCTGCCGCCACTATATATTTTGATTCTGTTTTGCACCGGTTTTGGTGTTTACACAAAATTTGGGATTGAACCAGAGGGAAACAGCTGATCTCTTTATGAATTATTAGAACTCAAAAGAAATCCGTGGCTGATAAAGCTCGTATCTTTGCTGCACTCCGAATCACGGCAGTTAACGTAGCAGTTACATTTGTCTACAGGATCGCCTGAGGCGTTCTACAGTACAAATTTGAATATCCTTGAAAACCGTTTTGTGTTTCAAAAAAATATCGGGTGTCGGACCGGCTGTCAGCAGAAAGCTTTACGTTCCTGATATTGTACTGTATACGGCGGTCATGGTTGTATATTTTGCCGAATAATATCAGACGTTTATAAATCCGGGTTGGATACTCACCGCAATAATCCTTACAATTTTGCTTCCCTTTGCGTGTCCGCCTATTTTCGGCTCATTTTTGATAATATTCAGAGTCTTAGCAAAACAGTCTGGCTTTCCTGATGACTGCGTAGTGGTTTTAGCGGCATCCGCATTGTTCTTGACGTGAAGTATTGTCAAGTGCATTGTGTTGTATTCTCAAAAATACTGAGCTTCTTTTTGAGGCATCACATTATGATGAGCTTGATCAAAGTGTTTTAACCAATTTGTTATGATCTATCCGGAGTCGTAGAAATACGGCTCCTTTTCTATACTTCAAAAGAAGTCAAAACTTTCTGCGGCTCGGCTTTTATGATAAGCTGCATTAACAGCGTATAAGTACGGCACAAAAGCTGCTATTGATTCGGCGGTACAGGGTCACTCTGTGCGGATAGTGACAATTTATTCATAATAAATAATTTTTTCTATATACATATTTAAGGAACCACTGATTAAATCACATCCTCCGGATTGAGCACCTATCTTGCTCGCATCTTTTTGTCAAATTCGTCTCAAAATTCTTGAAATACGTCAGTATTCCTGCGAATTTTTCAACTAATTTGCCTTAATATTAAAACTAAATAAATAATATTGAATCTTCTTATTGACTTGAAATGCAATTATATGATATGATTATAATGTATAATAGAGCTTTTTGTATATATTTTTTGTGAGGTTCGACTTTCCATTCTTTTATATATGCCATAATAATGTGAACAAAATCTGACATAGTGCTGTAGCTGCGAAAAAATGTTTGGTCGCAGGTGAAATCTTGGCATATTTACCGGGAGTATATCATATGAGAGATAATAAGAATAAATCAAAAAACAATAAAGAATTTATATATATTATTTTTATTGCTGCAGTGATTATATTATCATTGTTTTTTCCTATTCTTAGAATATATGGTTCCTCTATGAGTCCCACAATGACAGACGGAGATCTTGTAGTTTCGGTGAGAAATAAAAATATACATACGGGTGATATTGTAGTATTTAAGCATGATGGAAAAACTCTTTTGAGAAGATGTATAGCAGAATCGGGAGATTGGGTCAATATAGATTCAGACGGAAATGTATATGTTAACAATATTAAACTTGACGAGCCATATGTATACAGAAAAAATGTCGGAGAGTGTGATATTGTATTTCCGTATCAAGTGCCGCAGGAGAGTTTTTTTGTTATGGGTGACAACAGGGGAACAGCAATAGATTCCCGAATGAGAGAGATCGGCACTATAGAAAAACAAAGGATCGAAGGGAAGGTTCTGTTCAGGCTTTTTCCCATAAACCCGATTAGTACGAATAGGGAATAAAAATATGAAAATCAAAGATAACATATCGATAGTTTTATTAATAATCGCTATGCTTGTCGGATTATCTCTTCTTCTTTATCCGACAGTCAGCAATGCGTGGAATCAGAAACATCAGTCGCAGGCTATTGCGGAGTATATTGAAGATGTAGAAAACATCGACAGTGAAAGCTATGAAAGAATTCTAAATGACGCAAAAGCATATAATGAAAAGCTGGCCGACGGAATGCAGACACCGCACCTGTCTGAAGAGGGAAAAAAGAATTACAATAGTGTGCTTAATATAGGCAGCAAAGGTATCATGGGATATCTCAATGTTCCCAAAATTGATTGCTATCTGCCTATCTACCATGGTTCGGATATAGAGATAATGCAGGTTGGTATCGGTCATATCGAATGGACAAGTCTGCCTGTCGGCGGCAGCAGCTCGCACTGCGTTCTCACGGGACATCGCGGTATGCCCGGGACGAAGCTGTTCACAAACCTCGACAAGATGGAGATAGGCGATACTTTTACTATAATAGTACTTGATGAAATCTATGTTTATAAGGTTGATGATATTTCTGTTGTTTTGCCTGAAAAGATCGACACATTGACGGTCAGGAACGGAAAGGATTATTGTACGCTGATGACGTGTACTCCATACGGGGTCAATTCGCACAGACTGCTTGTCAGAGGAGTGCGAATCGAAGCAAATGATCCCGATCGGATTACATCGGACGCAAGAACTATAAACCCTATGATCGTTTCGTCGTTGATAATCGCACCCGTTGTATTTATTTCGCTTGCTATCAGGGTTATTAAGGATAAAAAAGCTAAAAAACCGAAGATTGTAAAAAATAATGACAACAGCCAATAATATCTGTTGTTTTAATATAGATATATTATAGTTGAAGGAGGAATAATATGGACACAAAAAAATCCGAAAAACAGAAGACAGGAAAAATCAATTTCCGCAGGTTTCTGATGTCTGCCTTGTCGATGGTGCTGATGGTGTCTGTCAGTTCATCAATGACCTTGCCTGCATTCAGTGTGACCAGCTCAGAACAGGACGAACCGACAGAGGTCGTTGAGAGTGTTGATGTCGATACTCCCGACGAGCCTGATAAGACAGACGAAAAAGAGGAAGAGTCCGCCCCTGCCGAAAAGGAGGAGGAGAAAAACAAAAAGACCCCCTCTTTGTCAAAAGCTACTCCGGCAAGCGGCACGTGCGGCTCCAATGCAAGCTGGAATCTTGACGCAGACGGTGTGCTGACTATTTACGGTACGGGTGATTCTGGTATGGGAACAATGGATAATTACAATTGGACTTCTAATCCTCCGTGGATAGGTCAGAAAAATAATATCACAAAAGTTGTAATTGAACAAGGTATGACAAATGTAGGACAATTTGCATTCCGTAACTTTACCAATTTGCAGGAGGTAGAAATTGCCGCATCTGTAAAGCAAATTTCCGGAGAAAGCACTTTCAACGGATGTACAAGTTTAAAAACTGTTACATTCATAGATACGGAAGAAAATCCGAGTCAGCTCTATTCTTTGGGAGATAGTTGTTTCTACGGGTGTACTGCTCTTGAAGAATTAACTTTGCATGGGAAAATTACAGCAGTAGGTAGTCGTGCATTCAGCAATTGCACGTCACTTAAGCACGTAACTTTGCCCGAAGGCATGACTACGCTCAGTTTTTATATGTTTAACTCATGCAAAGCACTTGAAGAGGTTACCATACCGGGCAGTGTGACTACAATAAACTATGGTGTATTTGAAAACTGTACTTCATTGAAGCACGTAACTCTGTCTGAAGGCTTGACCGCAGTCGGAGGTTTTATGTTCAAAAATTGCAGTGCGCTTGAAACGGTAGAATTCCCCGATAGTCTTAAAACCATAGGTGAAGAAGCATTTTATAGTTGTACAGCTCTTACGGAGATCGACTTACCCGAAACACTAACAACGATTAATTACTCAGCGTTTTATAACTGTGACAAGCTCACCGAGGTCAGCATTCCCGATTCGGTAACTGCCATGGGCAATCAGGTGTTTGATGGCTGTGATAATCTTGAAAAAGGTAATATACCGGCAGGCATGACGACTGTACCCGGGTATACTTACAGAAACACTAAGATTGAATCAATCGAACTTCATGACGGTATAACATCAATCGGTACAGAAGCTTTCCTCAATGCTAAACTGACGAAAGTTACGATCCCTGACAGTGTTACAACTATCGGAGCTAATGCGTTTAATAATAATCTGATTACAGAAGTCCATATTCCCGACAGTGTAACAAATATGGGCGATAGTGTTTTCGCAAACAACAAGCCGTTAGAGAAAATTAACGTTCCGAGTACATGGACTTCTATTCCGAATGGTTTTGTTGGCGGTTGTCCTCTAATATCTGTTGCAGATATTCCCGAAGGCATTACGTCTATCGGTGACAGCGCATATGCGGGTACTGCTATAAGCGAGCTGAACATTCCTTCTACCGTGACCCGAATAGGAAGCAATGCATTCTATAACTGTGATAACCTGACCGAAGTGCAGCTTCCGAACGGAATTACGGAAATGGGAAGTGGAGTATTCGATAATTGTAATAACGTCAAAAAGGGCAACATACCTACAGGTCTTACATATGTCCCTGCATATATCTATCGAAATACTCTGATATCTGAGATAACTCTTCATTCCGGTATTACAGAAATAGGAGACGGAGCGTTCAGATATACAAAAATATCAGAAATTGATATTCCGGACACAGTCGTGAGAATTGGACAGGTTGCATTTGCGGATTGTTATGAACTTTGGGAGGTAGATATTCCCGAATCTGTAAAAACAATCGACTATGCTGCTTTTTATAGATGTACACGTTTCAGAGAAGTATATATTCCCGAGGGTGTTGAGACTATAGGGGCTGAAGCTTTCAGATTCTGCTCTAATTTACAGGACGTTGTTATCCCCGGCACTGTAAAGACAATAGGAGCTCACGCTTTTAGAGAATGCGACGTGCTTCGTAATGTCACTATCGGAGAGATGGTTAATGTCCCTGAAGGAGAGGAAGTAAAAAGAACTATCGGTTCATGCTGCTTTGCTTTTGACAGAGCTCTCAAAAAGATACACCTTCCCGATAGTATTACCTCTTTGGGAGATAATGCTTTCAGAGAATGTACGGGTCTTAAAGAAGTGAATATCCCCACAGGAATTTCAGTGATCAATAGCGAAACATTCCGTGATTGCGACGCTTTGGAGTATATCGAAATACCTTCTAATGTTCGTACAATTGGCAATACTGCTTTTTATCATTGCAACGTACTAAATGAAGTAAAACTAAATGAAGGCCTTGAAAATATTAATATCTATGCCTTCTGCTATTGCTATAATCTTTCAAAAGTCAATTTTCCAAGTACACTCAAAGTCATTGGACAAGAATCATTTCGAGAAACCGCAATTAAAAAGGTAGATCTGAAAGACGGAGTTCATACAATTAACTATGCAGCATTTTATTCGTGTAAAAGCCTTACAGAGGTTGAAATGCCTGACAGTGTTAAAACTATGGGCACTCAAGTATTTGATGGTTGTACCAAGCTGGTTAAATCAAATTTCTCGGCAGGTATGACAAATGTTCCTGCATATACATTCAGAAATACATCACTTGCCGAAATCACATTGCCCGATGGTATCGCGGTGATAAATGAATGTGCATTCAATAATACAAAGCTGACATCTATTACCATACCGGAAAGTGTCACAGTAATTCAAGCTAACGCATTCAATACGTCACTGCTGCAGGAATTGGTTATTCCCGCAAACGCAAAGACACTCGGCGAAGCTGCATTTGCAAATAACCCGCATCTTGACAGTGTTACCTTCAATTATGATATCGAGGTAATTCCGAAGAATTTCTTTAAAAACTGCGGATTCAGAGAATACACTCTGCCTTCTTCGGTAAAGATTCTAAGAGAGGGCGCATTCAATGAATGTAAGAATCTAAAAAAGTTTACATTCCCGAAAGACACGAACCTCACAACAGTTGAAACCGATGTATTCGGCTCCAAAATGACATATTTCTACAATGTACCCGCAAATCTTAATATTGCGGCAAGCTCGTTCAATAATTCAAACCGAGCATTCGGCGCAAAGCTAAATGTTTATATTGACGACGCTTCAAGCAGCATGACTGTCAAGAACAGACTTATGGAAGGCCTGATCGATACCGTAACGGTAGACAAAACCGTGACGAGCGTCAATGCGTCGCTTATAACTTCGTTTATTAACGACGCAACAACCAGACTTTACTTTGAGCCGGGTGCGCACTTCAGCCTTGTCGGAAATGTACTAATAGACGACTTCCGCATAATTTCATTGTATGAGGGAGAGTACATTGCCGATCCTGACGGAGTTTTGTATAAGATAGAGGACGGCAAGGCACGTCTTGCTTATTGCCCCGTAGAAAAGACAACACTTGTTGTTCCTGCGCAGATAAACGGTTATGAGGTTACGGGTGTTGAGAGTAACGCTGTTTCTTCGGCTGCCAATCTTACAAGCATAACCTTCCAAGCCCCTGCAAATATAAAAGATCTTAAAAGTCTGTCGTTTGCGCATGCGAAAAAGCTTGAAAAGATCAACGGAAAAACAACCGACCTTGACATAGTTGCCTTGCTGGGTGTTTCATCTGTGTTTGACACCGAGGTCATCAAGTTCAGGAAGCTGTTTGAAGATACGAAGATAACTTCTGTCGCTGTCACTCATGTCAACGAAGATGTTGTACTCGGAGAGTATAATGAACAAAGCGATATTCCGTATGTTCTGATCAGAACCGAGCACTTCAAAACAAGCAACACAGTACTTGAAAGAGATCACCCGGACTTTAATTATACTTTGTATACCGGTCAACCCGAAACAACAACGGTAGTTATCTCACCGCAGGGAAGCCGAGGATATAAGTACACCATATTCTTCAGATTCCTTGACAATTACGGAAGACTGAATCTTAACATAGGTAAGAATACATTTAAAACACCTGCCGGTAGTGTATACGAGGTTTATGTATCCAAGGTTGATGATACGGGATATTACCGGGTAGATTTCCCCGAAATGATTGCCGGTGACACATTGGAGGTCAATATTCTTTCTGATGTAACATCACCTCTCAGCGAAGGCGATACGCTTCTTATCTGGGGTGAGATGTATGCTCCGACCGAAGAGGCATACACAGTTCCGACAACATTACCCGAACATTATCAGAGAGTAACATGGCAGACAAAGCCGAAGGAATTCGAGATAACTGCAAATAACTATGCTCCGAATGCCGATGCAGGTTTTGGATGGACAGGAAAAGATGTTACGCTAAGAAACGGTTATTTCTTTGCTCCGACAAAAATAAAAGATATCGCCCTTGATACTATCGGAAGCGACTATGTTCGTTCAATAGACTACAAATTCACGGTCAAAGTTCCTGAGGGAGTGGAACTGAAGCCCGAATTCGCAGAAGCTATTGCAAACGGAAAGTGGAAACGAGCTGTACTTGACGGCAATACATCGAACTTCTATGTGGAATACAAGGGAACCTGGGCATACGTATTCTCGGTTTCAACATCGGGTATAAACTCTCTTGATGTAAACGGCAACGGTACACTTCAGCCCGATATTACGGGAGCGACCTATGACGCTGCCACAAATTCATTGAGCTTCTATTGGAATGTTGCAAACAGCAGCGAATTAGACGAGATACCCCAGCATTACAACACGACATTCCTTAATAATGATGTTCTTAAGCTCACAGATTCACTTATAGACAGAGTGAATGAATCGGACAATGTAGCTAACCTGCCGATCCCGACAACATGGGAACAGACGATACATTATACATATTCTGCAGATCAGACAAACATTTCAAGTACCGATGTTGTTTATCAGATCAAGCCGGCAAAGCTGGTATTCAAGAAAGAAGTGGATAATCATGTAAGACAAGGTGCTAATCTGATTTTCACATTAACGGCCACAAATACCGGCATGGTTCCTTACAAAAAGGCAAACAATATCGTAGATGAACTTCCGAATATGTATCATATTCCGACAAACAGTATGTATACAATGTTTATGTCCGATACCTTCGGAAAGTACTTGAAGATAACGATCAAAAATGCAAAGCTTGAGCCTTTGAATAAAACTGCCGAAGAGTTGACTGTTATGGGAACTGACGGATGGACACACAAGCTCACGTCTTACACCACAGCTAATGATACTACTGCGTATAATAAATATGCAGGCAAGATCACAAGGCTTGACGGACATCCCGATTATACGGCAAACAACACAATAGTTATAACAAGAAGAGGCAACGATATTATCGTTGAGGTTACCGATGAGGATAACACAACAAGAACATATAATTGTCAGACATCTGTGGGACTTCACGACCTTCTGGACGAAATAGGCTACTTCACCCATGTTGAAGATGTATTCAGAGTTGAATGGAATATGGCTGACGGTGAATGGATCTATGGTGACCCGTGGAAGTTCTATGTTCGTGCAAACACAAAATCAACTTATATGCTCATCAATGGAGATATTGACGGCGGCTTAGGCGATAGAGGTTGGTTTACAAACACTTCAAATGTCTATGACAATAATCAAACAAATATGGCAACAGCAAGCGTAAATAATTACATTTACTGGGGCTCTTCAGTTTGGTATGATAAATACGTTACTTACGGTTTGGGTAATATGACAACTCTAAGAACGCACTTCAGATCCTACAACGCAGCCTCCCGGTATGACGTAATGCCTGTGGTACATCATATGAATGGAGCAGGGCTTGCCTTGATACCTGCTGAAACGACATGGAACAGATCGAACAAACAACTGAAAAACCTTGAAAAATATGAATATGTTAATTCAAATAACGAATCGACATGGTATTACAAGCTTGACAAACCCGGTGAGTATAAAAATATTTATATCGGCGGAGCACTGGCTGATACGGTTACTGTGAAGGTTTCAAATCAGGGTTACGATTATTTCATAAAGTGGTATTTCACAGGAACTTGGAGAGATGAAACATATATCGATATACCGGTTATATATACCTCGCTTTATAAAACAAAATACGGTCCTCCTTCGGGATCAAAAACCCCGGAGACATCGGGCGCAGCTCTCAACGAAGATGCTTCTGGCGATGTCAATGACGAATATAAGATCTACAGACAGACATGGGTCAATGATCACGAGTATCACAGACTATATGCCTCAAGCGGTGAAGGCAGCGCAAAGATACTTACAGGTACGAAATATATCGTAACCGAAAGAGGCGAGACGCCTGAAGATGACAAGCTCGAAACCTATTCGATCGTTCATGCTAACGATAAGGTAACATACAGATTATCCGTTGCGGCTCTTGGTGATGTGAGCGAGAAATATTACATCACCGCAGTCGGCAGAAATCTTTATGATCTGCTGCCGGAAAGCTCTGATGTACACGAATGGGTGAAGGACGTCAATGTAACCAATCTCGAATTTGTCGATGAAGACGGAAACGAGTATAAAACCATAAACGTTGACGGCAGAGAGATCACTGCTCTTGAACACCCCGAAGACTGGTATATCACTTATAACGGCAGAACGCAGGTTACCTCGGGAGGAGCGAATGCGCCGAAATATCAGTGGATAACATGGGGCGATGATTTTAAATTGCGACTGTATGACAAGACAGTATATATCTATGTAACACTTGATATGCCCGATAAATCGATCTGGGAAGATTATGCAGACTCGATAAAGGGCTCAACGAACTACACGGTAGCAAATAAGCTTTATGTATATCAGGACACGCAGAACGTTCACCCGAATGATGAGATACGAACGGTAACTCATGAGCTTGCGCTCCAGGCCGAAGCTATGCTTACAAAGGGAGTAGTCGGTACGGGTAAGCATATATATCATGGCGCTAATTATGTTAATGACTTTGGCTATAATTCACGATATAAAACAGAATCATTCTTTACACAAGAACAAGACAGCAGAAAATACTATGTTAATGACGACTACTACCGACGAGATATAACCTATTATATTTCCATTTATAACAGCGGCAAGGTAAGATTATATATAGATGATCTATACGATGTCCTGCCAAAAGGTTTTAAGTATAAGGGAGGAATCAACTATTTCTTAAATTCAAACGGTACAGTGTATGATGGAGATTGGTGGGAATACCGTTATACACGAAATTGGGAAACATTTAATAAGATAGCAGTGGTTCAATCGGAAAAAGGTGTGAATGCAACGTATAAGAGAGGTTATATTACTGCTACTACTGAAATGCTTGAAGATGGAAGGCAGAAGATTAATTTCCACATTAGACAGCATAACGATTTATCAGATCTTTCGTATGATGAGAGGTATAATAAAAAATGTTACCTCAACCCCGGTCAAGCATTTGTATTCTGTTACTCCTGCTACACCAATAAAGAAGAAGAAACAGAAGACTATGCAAACAGCGAGATCGCATTGAAGCATTTCAACTACAACAATGAAGGCGTAAGACTTTCCAATGGTACTGTTTACGGCAGAGATATGTTTACTTCCGAACGGAATGACGGACGCTCTTATGTTCTTGACGACGGACAGGCAAAGGGTCACGGCTTTATGGACGGAAATATCAATACACAGTGGCTCTATTCCGAAGTTGCAGTCAGACGAGGCGGTATCGAACCGGGTATTACGGATTTCGTTGACGGAATTTATCATACCGACAAGGCTATGGCAAAAGCGGACAGCAACGATTTTGCATTGTTTACCGATAAAATCACATGGAGAAATACAGCTTATAATGACGGAAACTATACTCTGACTGACTATACATTAACCAACATAATGCAGGGTCCGTTCCGTTATCTCGACACGATAGATTTGTCTTATCAGTATTCCGGTAACTATTATACGACAAGACCCGATGTAAGACTGATGGAAATCACCGATTGGGACGAAAACAGCGATTGGGTACAGTTTACCTATAACGGAAACACTTATAAAGTAGATCTTGACAACGAATGGCATCATGTAAGCTATAATGCTCCTTCTGTAAATGATGACGGCGAAGAAGTGACAGAACCCTCTGCACAAGATTATGAGGTGCGTATTACAAAAGATCCTGTAACGCTGGATATGAAGATCGACTTCAGATTCATTGATAAGTGGTGGAGCATACCCGAGCACGGTAATGTGAAGCTTTATTGCTCCACAAAGGTACCGCAGGGTGACGAGTGGGAGAATAAGTCATTCTATAATAACGCATACATTACCCCAAATGCACAAAACTTTGATGAAAGAAATGTATCAAAGGGTATTGCAGACAGGTATACAAGCATTTCACAGGATCAGAAGGCTGTCAAGAACAGCACACAGCTTCCTGTATCTTACGGTAACTCCACAAGCTCATACCTGCAAGTTGAAATGACGAACGATTCTTCAAGATCTGCAAAGTCAACTGAAGATAACAATTTCATTATTATTCCGAATTCTTCAAAGAATGTTACATATACAATGAGCGTAACAAGCCAGGACAGACCGCTTGTTCAGTTGATCGCTATCAATAATCTGCCGCAGACCGGTGACCATGAGACGTTCAATCAGAGTAAGGTCCGCAACAGTAAGTTTCAAGTTGATTTTGCCGACGAGGTTGCTCCTTTTGTAAAGATAACGGAGCAGAATCAGACTAACGGAACGATACTTGATCCGAGTTTGTATACCGTTCAGTATTCCGATAAGGTCGACTTTGAGAAATCGGACTGGGAAGGAAACAATGATGGATGGTATGACGAACCGAGAGCAACATCTCGTTCGATCAGATATATCATTCTTGATGATTCCGCACAGCTGATGAAGATCAAAGCAAGAATAGATATGGGATTCAATTCGGTTGTAGTTGGAGATCCTACACAGGGACAGTTTGCATGGGATACATTCGGTTATCACTGCACGGCTTATCATACTGTTGTACCGCAGGAGGCAGCGCCAACTGAGGTAGGAATCGGTATCCCGAGTATTCCGTTTATCGAGAAGAAGCTTACCGACGAAGCAGGCGGCGAATGGAATGCCGAAGAAGACGTAAAGTGCAGATTTGTTATCTATAAGAGTGAAGAGGTCAGCGGACTTTCATCACTCGACAATGATGCAGGCATAGCCGAAGCACTTTCTTCCAATAATATCCCTTACACTTATTGCGAACTTGAAGTGCAGAAAGGCAAATCTCAATCGGAAAGCCTTTCTCTGAATACAATGTGTTATACATATTCCGATGGCAAGTTCACAGCAACAGACGAACCGTTTGAATGGACTCATAATGCGAAGTATACTGTTATGGAGCTTGCACTTGATGACAATAACTACGCTTACGGCGATATCAACGATTCAACAGGAAATGTTCACACATTCACATATGTTAATTCAAAACAGAAGTATATAACAGCAAAGAACAAATTCAAACTCTGGAGATTGGGTATTATCAAGACAGACGAAGAAGGAAACACACTTGCGGGTGCAGCGTTTGGTTTGTATAGTCCGTTTGAATATGACAGACTTACAGATGAACAGGTGCAAGCCCTGACAGCGCAGCTCACGCCGTATTCAGACGGAACTGTATTGTTTGATAAACCAATAGAAACAGAAGTAGAAATTGACGGAAAGACATATTACCTTAAGGATATAAAGGAATCACCTCAGAATGGTACTATAGTATGGGGCAGACTCAGAATGACAGATTATGCTGTAACAGAGATCCATGCTCCTGAAGGATACCGCAGAGATACCAATTATTATGTTCGTCAGGGAAATGAGTTTGAATTGCTCAGTATTACGATCGTCAACGATAAGCTGCTGGGCTACAAGCTTCCCGATTCAGGCGGATATGTTCTGTATCTTTATCTTACAGGTATGCTGTTTGCTGCTCTTCCGACATATATGCTGTACAGAAAGCTAAGACGCAGAAAGAGTTCAGTTTAACGAACCCTTTTCCCACGGACAGACGCCTGATATAACGGGTATCTGTCCTGTGGGAATGGATATTATACTACATAGAAAGGACTTATAGATATGAAAAACTTAAAAAAGCTCATCTCTTTATTATTGGTAGTAATGTTGCTTTTTAGTACAGCGGTATTGTCAAGTGCCGATGAAGACCCTAACGGTACTAATGAAGATTCCCTTCCGACAGGTGAGATAACTATCAATGACAAAGGCGAAGACGGCGTTTATAATGGCTACAAGCTGATAAACTCTACAAATTCAGAGGAATACTTAACAAGATACGCATACACTGTCAATGAAAAATACATTGATATTCTTTATTCGGTGACTCAGTCTGTTACAGTTGAACAGGCGCAAAGTGTTGAAACAGCAGTAAAACACGAGAGTGTTCTTGTTTATCTCGAAAGATTTGAGCATGACAGCAGCGATATCAGGGTATTCATTGACAAGGTATATCGAGCTATTCAAAAAACTGATCTTATGCCCGATAAGGTGTTTGTCGGGGGGGAGAAAACAACGGCTGAACAGGGTTATTGGCTTCTGGCTGATGTGACCGATCTTAACAGTGCAGAAAACAGCGCAAATTCTCTTGTTATGGTTGACACAATAGGTGTCAAAGAAATTGAAGTTAAGGTCAAAAAGGGAGTTCCGACTGTTTTTAAAAAGGTTTTTGAAACCGACGATTGTCCCGATGGAGCTCTCGGAACAGAGAAAACTCACGGTTGGCAGGATGCAGCTGATCATGATATTGGTGATACTATCTCTTTTAAAGATGAGGGAACGGTCTCCGATATCATTACAAGCTTTGAGGAATATTACTATGCTTTCCATAACACAATGGAGAACCTTACATACACAGACGGTTCTGTTAAGGTCACCATTGATGGAAATGATTATACCTCTTATTTTACCGTAGTATGGAATCCGGATACAAAGAAACTTGATGTCTATATAGATGATCTGCTCTCGATAAGAGATGACAACGGTAAGCCTGTTGTTACGCCGGATTCTGTGATCGTTCTTGAGTACGACGCCGTACTTGATGACAGCGCTGTTACAGGAAGTAACGGAAACTCAAGTATAGTGGTAATCGAATATTCAAATAATCCTTATGATTCAGATTCAAGAGGCTTTACTGCAGAAGACAGGGTAGTAGTTTTTACTTATCAGATTATAATCAATAAGATCATAGGCAATAAAGAAACACCCGATACTCCGGAAACACCCGATACTCCGATAATTCCTATGCAAAAAACAGCAGGGGCTGTTCCCGGCGTTCCGCTTAAAGGAGCTGAATTCACTCTCTATAAGCTCAACGATAAAGGAGAATATGTTCAGGTTTCAAAGTTGATGACCGGTTCACAGTTCGTATTTAAAGGTATTGACAGAGGTGTATATAAGCTCTCAGAAACAAGGGTACCTGACGGATTTAATAAGGCTGATGATATTGAGTTCATAGTTAATGCAGAATATGATGTTGAATCCGATACACCCGCCCTCAGAGAGTTATTTGCAACGGATCCGGGCTTCAGAAATATTACCGCTTCTCCCGATAACAAGACATCAATTTTCTTATCGGATATAAACAGTGGTTCTCTTATAACTTATGTCAAGAACTACTCAGGAACAAAAATGCCTTCCGCAGGCGGAACGGGTACGGTATTGATCTATGTTATCGGCGGAATTCTCTTTGTCGGTGCAACAATTCTTCTTGTGAAAAAACTCCGAAAAAAAACGGAGGCGAAATAAAATGAAAAATACAAAACGTATAGCGTTGTCTCTTTTTCTTATTGTATCGCTTTTGCTTTCCTGTATGCATACCATCAGTGCGGATGCACTCAACGGAGAAGAGAATGTTTCGCTGAATATAATATACACATATGATTCAGATATATTGAATGATGTTGTATTCAAGATTTACTACGTTGCAAGTGTCAACAGCGGCGCAAATTTTACACTGGACGGAAGCTTTAAGAATTGTCCCGTTGATGTAAACCTCGGCAGTACCGATTATCCCGCACTTGCTCATACAATATACGGTTATGTACAGCTTGATAATATTGCACCTACTTACACTGTTAAAACAGATTCTAAAGGTGAGATCATGCTTACGACAAGCAAAGACGGTCTGAAGCATGGTATGTATCTTGTAACAGCTGAAAAAGTTGAGCGTAATTTCAAGGAATATAGTATGCTGCCGTATCTTGTTTGTACACCTCGCTTTAATGACGAATGGCTCAGGTTTGATAAAGATGTCAAATCGTATCCAAAAGTTCGCTGCGAGGAACTTGAAATCCCCGACGATCCGGACGATACATCATCGAGTTCGTCAAGCTCCGAGAGTACATCAAGTGATGAAAGTATACCACCGTCAAGTTCAAGCACGGTAAGCTCGGAAAGTATGCCATCCTCAAGTACTGTAAGCTCAGAGACTACACCTCCGTCAAGTACTGTAAGCTCGGAGATTACACCTCCGTCAAGTACAGTCAGTTCGGAGATCACACCTTCCTCAAGCACACCAACGTCAAGTGTACCTATATCGAGTACACCACAGGATGAAAGTTCCTCGTCAGAGTCTTCAAGTTCGGAGATCACACCTTCATCAAGCACACCAACGTCAAGTGTACCTATATCGAGTACACCACAGGATAAGAGTTCGTCGTCAGAATCTTCAAGTTCGAAGATCACACCTTCATCAAGCACACCAACGTCAAGTGTACCTATATCGAGTACACCACAGGATGAGAGTTCGTCGTCAGAGTCTTCAAGTTCGGAAAGTACTTCATCTTCCAATACATCATCTCAATTTGAAAGTTCATCTCGGATCACATCGTCATCCCATATCGAAAGCTCGTCATCTTCAGACACCTCCTCACAGGGCGAGTTGATCGACGTCGGTACGGTAATAACAGTAAAAAAGAAATGGGCAGATCCTGACGATCCCGACCGACCTGACAGTGTGACGATTTATCTGCTTAAAGACGGCAAAAAGTATGATACTATTACTCTGTCTGACAGCAATAAATGGATTCATAAATGGTCAAATCTGGATGAAAAACATGAATGGCTGGCTGTCGAAGAACCGATAGAAGGCTATACTGTGCTTGTTACAGATGAAAAAACTCCGAATGCATATACTGTTACAAATACAAAAACACCTGAAAGAATTACGGATAGCGACATAGAATCTGATTCCGATCCGGATAAACCGACTCCGCCTCTTCCTCAGACAGGCACATTGTGGTGGGCGGTATTAGCGACACTCACCCCGGGATTAGTATTATACTGGGCGGGGTATGTAATGAAAAAAAGGAATAACAAAAATGACTAAGCTGCGCAGAGTTGTTTCAGGTACGCTGATGTTCCTCGGCGGAATGTTGATCGTTGGGTCACTCGCATTAACTGTGTATTGTTTCTACGGAGAGGTGAGAGCAAAAAGATCGGTGAATTCGGTAAGAGATGATATGATCCTGACTATACCCGATTATTCGGATAAGGTTGTTGTTCACCATAAGGCAAAAGATAACGATCTGACCGATGAGACACCTTTATATGAAATTTATCCGGATATAGAAATGAAGACGCATAAAGTGTATAATAGCTTTATTGAAACGCCATTAAGCTATATCGGAATGTTGAGGATAAACTCTATAGGAATGGAGCTTCCGGTTGCAGGTGAATGGAGTTATGAGAATCTCAATTTTGCACCATGCTGTTATAGTGGAACTGCATATACGAGCGGATTTGTGATATGCGCTCACAATTATGCGTCACACTTCGGATTTATTTCTGAATTGAATCAAGGTGACGAGGTGGTATTTACCGATGTTGACGGCAACAACTTTGTTTATTATGTTGAGAGTATTGACGAGCTTGAACCGTCAGAAGTAGATGATATGGTGTCCAATGAGTATGATCTGACTCTATTTACTTGTACTTTCACGGGCAAAGCAAGAATAGCCGTAAGATGTATGCGATCATTTGAAGAACAATGATACAATAACCCGCCATAGGCTAAACCACATTAATAAACTATTAAATCGGGGTTGTGCAAGATCAATCCCGATTTGTTTTTATGAATTGGCAGCATCTCTAATGGTTTATCTTTTTGCGGTAAGACGCTGTATGAGTGGTATTTCTGCCGACATTACCGCACTGCTTATTTATCCAAAATGATGATTTTTCTCTGCTGTTGTCAGTTAGCATTGAACAAAAATCATAGTATAATTTTGTATAGTATTATTATTTGATTTTTTTGTAAAATATGATATAATAAGTATGTATAATTTGTAGCAAAACTAAGGTGTTGTTATTTAGCCGTTAACAGGGATTTATGCAGATCATGCGAGAGGGAAGTGAAATGATATAGGGAGAGAAAAGAAACAAAAGAAACAAAAGGGAAGCGTGAAGGGTGTTTTAAGCGTTATATATACCGCAATGGTATATTTGTTCTCCGCAGTGATTTTAATTGCAGCGGTTTTATTTTCATTTGATGCATCTCCGTCTAAGACTTTATTCGGATATAGATACTACATAGTAGTAACGAATTCAATGGCGCCGACATATAACGTTGGAGATATTGTGTTAGTGAGATCGGTTTCTTCAAACGATATACAAGTGGGAGATGTGATCACTTTTAATCCTGCACATTCCGGAGATGCATATCTGACACATAGAGTGACTAAAAAATATGATGATTATCTGATGACAGGAGTCACTTGCTTTAAAACAAAGGGAGATAATAATAAGACGGAAGACAGCTTCCTGATAGAAGAATCCCGAGTGATAGGAAAGGTAAGATTCGGTATACCTGTGATGGGATATATTATAAAGTTTATTCAACTAAAGTGGTATTATGTGATCGGTCTTGTTGTTTCGATAATAATATTTTTTAAAACACTAAGCCGATACTTAACAGTTGCAAAAACAGAAGAACAGGTAGAGTAAAATACAAAAAAAGGAGCATTAAAAATGGAAAACAAGAAGAACAGAAAAAAAGTATTGATAACATCATGTGTTTTGGCAGCACTGATAGTAGGAGGATCTACATTTGCATGGTTTACGTCAAGAGATGAGGTTGTGAATAAGATCAGCGCCTCAAATGAATACAACGTTGTAGCAAAAGAAAGCTTCACACCGCCCGACAACTGGATACCCGGACAAACAGTGAAGAAGGAAGCAGGAGTTGTAAACACGGGAAATGTGGCAGCGTTCGTTAAGGCAACTGTTTCGGGAAATATAGTTCTCACACAGAAGGCAGAAGGAATCGCATTGTCAGGTTCAGAGTACAAGGATAAAGCCGAAGAGCTCAGTCGTGATGAAGTGATCTCAAAGCAGGCAGGAGGATTGCTTGTATATAGCGGAACAGAAATTGAGAACGGTGTCGAAGTAAGCAGTGTTGAGGCAGCGGAAAAGATAGATTCCGGCAGCGTTTATGCTAAAGAAGCAGGCTACTGCATATTTGCGAGATCCACAACGCAGGATGGAAACGGCAAGACAGTATCGGTAGTGTATGCGGGATACTATTATGACGGAGATAAGTTCTATGATATCGACATAAAAGTCGATAATGATGGCAAGCTAACTGCAGGAATACTACAGGCAGAGTCGGTAACAATAGAAGCTGATGAGCTTGTCTATTCTTTTAATGACGACGGCACAGTACGAGTTACTTACATAGGTGCAGACGAAACAGCAGGAACGGCAGACGATATAATGATAGATATCAAGCTTGGTGAAAATGTGAATACTGACGCAGCTAAGGATTGGACTGTATCATTGAACGAAGGCGGGCAGAATAACGCAGTATTCTACTATAATAAGCTTCTTGACGGAGGAGCATCGACAAGCGATATCATCAGTGCCGTAACACTTGACGAGCATGTACAGAATGACGCATTCTATTCTATGGATTATAACCTGAACTTTAAAGTCGAGTCTGCGCAAGTAGTAAGTGACGGAGAAAATGCAGAGGAAGCAGTTAATGCACAGAGCTGGGCAGTGAAGAAGGCGAAATTAGCCGAAGATGGAAAAACAGTAAGCTGGACGCAGGGAACACCCGAAACACCTGAGAATACCGATACAACAACAGAAAACGGCGGAGAGTAAAAAACATAAACAGGAGGGTGAAACATGAGGAAGAAAAAGCTAACAGCTGCAGCGATATTAGCGATAGCTCTTCTCTATGTTTTTATGATAAGCTCATACGCATATAGTCTGAACAGTGGATCGGTACACGGATTACCCGAAAAACTGGTAGTGCTGGACGATGAAGGACATTCGGTAAGCGAAAACGGAAGCTATTATTACAGTGTTACCGATATGAAGCCCAAGGTAACATATGTCAAGAATATTCAGATAATGAATTTAAGAGATGACAAGAGTTATAAGATATATTTCAGCGCTGAGTCTGTATCGAATACGGGTGAGATAAACCTTGAAGACGAGTGTGAGTGTGTAATAACGCTTGATGAAAATGAGATATACAGAGGCAAGGTTTCCGGAGAAGGAACCCCTGATATGCAGAAGAAACCGCTCGATCTCGGAACTTATGCGCCGAATGAGTACAGTCAGATGACAGTGAGTGTAATCTGGGACGGAACATCGGCGGGCAATTTCATTGATAATGGCGAACGGATTGTTACGGCAAGCGGAACCGAAATCGTCAGAGGGAAAAGCGGCGAAACATTTATAAGCGGAGAAACTGAGTTTAAATGGATATTCAGCGCTGAAGTGGAAACAGATGAAGATGTAACAAGTACATCGAGCAGCGAAAGTTCGTCGACTGTAAGCTCGGAAGTGAGTTCGGGCAAAGCTTCGTCGACCGTAAGCTCGGAGATAAGTTCAAACGGCAGTTCGTCCACGTCGTCGAATTCGTCAACAAATTCATCGTCAAATTCACAGAGCGGCGATAGCTCATATGAGGTTTTTTCTCATTCTTCTCAAAATTCATCGTATACCTCAAGCACATCGTCGATGTCTGAGGAAACGACCTCAAGACCGGCAAGCTCAAGTGTATCAAAACCATCGAGTGAAAGCAGCAAGCCATCATCCTCAGTGACTATAGAGAGTTTTGTTCAGACCGGCGGAGCAGTAGCTTTTTTTGCTATAGCGTGCATTTTGGTAGCTTCGCTTGTGCTGATAGCGATGACGATAAAAAGAAAACAAGAAGAGTAAATCAAATCAGTTAAGACACATTCAAAAAGCAGATGTCGTTTGTACATACCGTATTTAAACGACATCTGGTTTTGGCTTTGACTTGAGATCATACTCATAAGCAGGAGGTGATGGGGTTGACAAAAAGAAAGAACCTGATTACTGCAGCAGTCGTGATCTGTATAGCAGTGATGGTTGTTATAATCGCATTTGCGTACAGCGGTACGACCGATGAAATAACAAATACCTTCAGTATCGGAAATGTCAGGATAAGACTTACGGAAACGGAATATCCGGGCAATAATGTGAGTTTGCTTGTTCCAAACGAAGAAATATCAAAAAATCCGCAAGTGAATAATATCGGGATAAACAGTGCGTTTGTGTTTCTGAAGGTCAGTGTGCCGAAGCGTGAGGTCATAACAGCAGATGCATATGGGAACTGTACCGAAAAAGAACTTCAGGAAATATTCTATATGAAAACTAACGAAAACGATGTATATAAAACGGAGCATTCATTTTCGGATAGTTGGATAGAACTGGAGGCATACAGAGAAGATCGTGAAGACACAAAAACATATGTTTTCGGATATGAAAATGCGCTGGGAGCGTTAAAGGCGACCGAGCCGCTTTTTGATAAGGTTCAGTTGAAAAATATAATCGAACAGCAGATCGACCCCGAACAAATTCAAGAGATAACGATCAAAGCATATGCAGTACAGTCGGAAAATATACCGCAGATAGATAAGAACAGTGGATTGACCGCAGAAGAGCTGGAGAAGATCTATCAGATGATAGAGAGCAAATAACCGTAAAAGGAGGAAAGTATAATGAACAGAAGAAAATTATTCTTAAAACGGATAATATCTTTTATGATAATTTTTTCGCTGTTTACCCCTATAATTTATATCCCTGCTTTTACGGCCGAAGGCGATAATAAACGATCGGGTGATACGGTTGCAGGGACAAACGAACTCAACGAATGGGTCGTGCAGGCGATATGGTCGGAAACAAAGGAGCAGTCACTCAAAAAGTACGAAACCGAGAATAAGTCAGTCGGAATAAAGCTGACGTTTTCGTTTTTTTTAAATGGAGCAAGAAGGACATATGAAGAAAACGAGATAAAATTCACGATACGAGGTATCAGCGATATCGGGCGCTCCAAACCGATATCACGCGCCGAAACAACGACTACTCAGAGCAACAGCGATTGGTCTTTGAGCTACGATGAAAGCAAAGACGAATATACATTTATTTATAAGCATTCGATACCTAAGCAGCAGGAGATGTCGGGAGGCTTTCAAATGCAGTGGACCTTCCCTACAAGAGAGGCATGGGACGGATATAAATATAGTTCCAACCCTGTTTTTACCGTAGGAGAAGAATCGATAAACATGCCTTTGATGACTTTGGATTACAACTCAAAGAGAGATTTGTACAGCATAGGTCTTACATCGGAAAAGCTCGCAGCGTTAGAGATTGAAAGTGTAAATGAAAAGTTCGAAACCGACTATCCGACGCCTGCGGGAGAAATAAAAAAGAATTATCTTTGGTATAAATATAACAATTTTCTCAGCAGACAAATTTATGCCAGAGGTATGAATAAATGGAGCTATTTTGTAGCGTTGGACATAAAAAAGGATGATGCCTATGCGTCAAATCCCGAAAACGACTACAAAGAGATGACATTTGACGATATCGTTTTATATGACACAAATTACAATAAAATAGACATATCCACAATAGAAGATCCGGCTACAGGACAAGAGGTTTACGGTTTTTATCTGAGAAAAAATCAGTACGGAGATCCGGGTATGCTGTATCAGTTCATATTGGGAATGGACGAGAAAAAAATCCCCGGAAATTCTGTGTCTATTCATACCAGACTGATCCCGTTATTTAACGACGAGACCGAGCCTATTCTTGATGATGAAGCATATCGCAGCATTGAGAAAGGTAATCTGACAGCCGAATTAGAATGCTCGACAGATAGTTATTGGTTTGTGTATGATCATTATGATTTCTGGCACAGGAAAAGACTGGCAAATTATCCATATGACAACGGAGAAAGATTGATCAACTATTATTACGGAGGCAGAACAGAGAGCTTTTTGCTTGAAGGAAGTACCAACAGAGGTTATTTGCTTTCGGGCAGCAAAGCGCCGGGCGTCTCGGGTGAAGAAGATTCGTATGACGATCCCGAATATGCGCAAAGAGTATATCCTGATATAAATGAAGGATTTTCGTTTATACAAGGCGATGACAGAATATTTGTAACTACCCGGGGCGGAGACAGACGAGAACTGGATGATGACGAGTATAATTTCAAATCAGTATATCTTAGACGAAATACAATGTATAAGAATTACGAATTTGATATATACATATCGTATGAAAAGGGTGCATCTCCGTCAGAGTATGAGCTGTTTTACACGGGAGAAACACTTGACGAAAACAGAGGATATGTCAGACTGCCCGACGGTGTAAAGGCATTTTATGTAGAAGTAAAAAATGTAGTGGGAACATATTACTGCGGCATAGATGTAGATGTAGAATTCAAATTTGATTGGGAAAAGCAAAAACAAAAGGAAGAATCACAGCAGATCAATCCGGACGGAGAGATAGTAAACGTGAGCTATATGCGTCTTGTGAAATCAGACGGTCACAATTTTGCAAGAATGACAATAGATCATTACGGTGGATTCTTCAGAACATTGTTGGCGCCTCTCGACAGAGATTTGTTCGGAGAATATATATACCGTGAGTTCCAAAGCCTTTCTTTGAGATCGCCCAGAACCTATCTTTCGTCCGAAACGTATTTCGATCCGTTTAAGAAGGAGAGCAGATCCATAAGGTATGAATCGAATATAACGACGTACGGGGAAATATCTGCGGACGAGGAAGGATCATTAAAGAAGTTCTCATTATATACCGTGATACCAAAAAATGTATTGTACAATACCGATCTTGATGATATAAAGATAACATCGGTTGAAGCAGTCGGAATTGACAATTTTGCATACAACATAGACGACTTTAATGATCATGTGTCATTTTCAATAAATCACGACAGTATAGGACGAGATGTGATCGAATCACGTTTTGATTTCAGTGATATGCCTATACAAATACAAAAAGGTGCAAAGATCTATCTCGATATACCGGTGTATATTACTGTAGCCGATTATGCCGCAAATGTGACTGCAACATTTACGGCGGAGTCTTTTACCGTGATACACGATGACGGAATTGAAAAAGTCGGAGGAAACCATATACAGGTCGATCTTACCGATATAGACGGAGACGGCGATGTGAGTGAAATAGTATCACACACATCAAGCACAACGAACTTCAGCGTACTTCTTAAAGAGTGGATCGAAGCATCTGTTAAGTATGTAAAGACAGAGTACAGCGGTTCATTTGTTCCGGGAGAAGCAGAGGAGCAGGTGCGTGCAGACTACCAAACAAGCGTAGAAAGCGAGAATAAGGAATCTTATTATTCGTACAGACTTGATTTTGATATAGGAGAAAACCCGATCAAGGATATAGTTTTTTACGATGCGATAGAGGCAAAGAATGTAGATGTGCAATATAATTCCGAAGATACAAAGCATGTAGACTCAAAGTGGCAGGGCACATTGGTAAATGTTGATATATCAAACCTGATAGACGCAGGATTCCTGACCTCGGAGGTATATTACCTTGACGAACAGCTTGATCTAGAACAAAGCGGATTTAAGGATATGAACGCCCTGGAGAGCAGTGAGTACAGCTGGAAAAAAATGACTCCGAGTAAAAATAATCGGATATGGACGCCTGAATCGGGAGATACCGTGAAAACAATAGCTGTCAAGCTGCCGCCTGAAGAAAAAGAAGGACTTAACTGTACTATATCTGTAGTTGTGAATATGCAGACTCCGATGAGGACTGACGCAAGTATAGATAATACGGCAGCACAAAACTACTTCACGGTAAACTGCACGCAAAGACAGGCAGGTTTAAGCACATATAGAAATTCCGAGTACAAGTCGGCAGTGACAAACGTGTTTATTCGTGAAACAACGCCGATAGTAAACATAAAAAAGGTTGACAAAGCCAACAGATCTATTTTGCCGGGAGCTGTATTCGGAGTTTACAGAGATGCAGAATGCACACAGCCTGTAATAGACGAAGAAAAAGGGATCGATCTTACTCGGATAAGAACAAATAACATGGGTATAGCGAGAGCGGTAGTACCGAGTGTCGGAACATATTATGTTAAGGAACTCGAAGCACCGCCAGCGTATAAACTAAGCGATGAGATAAAAGAGGTGTTTGCATCTAAAACAAGCGAAGTATTTTCCATAGAATTCGAAGACGAACGGGCATCGGGAACAGTACATTTATTGAAGAAGGATCTCGATGACCGCACTGTTGAAAACATTGCAGGAGCAAAATTTGAGCTGTATACTTCAAACGGAGCTAAGGTTTATACAGATGCTAACTATAACTACTCAACAGGAGCTGAAGGAACAAATACAACGTTTGTAACTGGAGATAACGGAATAACGATAACCGGTCTACCATGGGGCAACTACTATTTTAAAGAGATAGAAGCGCCAAAGGGATATGCTCTTAACGATAATAATACTTCATTTTCTATCAGAAAGAAGGATGCTGACAAAGGGGAAATAAACGTCGAAGTCGAGCACTATGACGAAGAGCTTACAGCATCGCTCAGAATAATCAAAACCGACGCAGAGGACGACCGGCTTTATCTTCGTGGAGCAAGATATAACGTTGAGAAAAAAGTCGGGGAAGATTGGGTAGTAGTAAGAAACAATGTAGTAACGAACGCTGTTGGTGAGCTGACAGTAGACGGACTGAAATTCGGTGAATATCGTTTTAAAGAAATGATAGCGCCGAAGGGATATGATATATCAAACACCACAAATCCGAAGACAGTAACGCTGACGGCAGATACTGTGGGACAGACATTAGAAGTAAAGCAGAGCGACCAAAAGAAAACAGGCTCGGTACAGTTAACGAAGCTGTCAAACACAGGGGTGCCGATATCGGGAGCGGTGTTTAATCTGTATAAGATCAGCGGGGTGAAGGACGATGCCGCAGGAAGACCGGGTGACGATCCCGCCGATGACTTGATCAGAAGCAATATTCGCACAGACCATGAGGGTCTGACGGCAGTTGTTGAAGAACTTGACTGGGGCAGCTATTACTTTGTTGAAACAAAGGCGGCAATGGGATATTCAAAAAGTGATGCTAAATTCACCCCCGAGGTAATAACCATTACGCCGGATAATGTTGACATCACGCAGGAGATCACGGCAGCAAACAATCAGATACTCGGCACTGTAACATTGACCAAGTACAAGTCGGACGACAGATTTAAAGAAGATAAAGAGCCGCTTGCGGGAGCAATGTTCAGTCTGTATGACAAAGACGATAATCTGATAGCGTCGGGTCTGTACAGAGGTGTTTATGATGCCGCAACAGGCAGAACAACAGGCGAAAACGTACCGAACGGAATAATTACAGTGAAAAATCTTCCGTGGGGTTCTTATTACTTTAAAGAAACAAAAGCGCCCGACGGATATACGGTATCTGATGTAATTCGTTTTGCGGTTAATGCCCGGAACTGTATGTCTGAACAGCAGCTTGAGTGCTATGATGATCCGATAACGTGTGAGATTACGATCGAAAAAGAGATCGACGAAGCAATGCCGCAGTTTGGCAACCCGACTTTTATGTTCAGGATAACCAATACAGGTACGGGGAAGACATGGACAGAAGCGGTAACGCTTAACAGTGACAAAAAGAGTGATACCGTAAAGATCAATGTCGAGCGAGGAACATACACCGTAGAAGAGATAGGCGTATCAAGATACAAGCTTTATGACATGAGGGTGGCAAAAAGCGGTGACCATACACTTGACCAGAATGTTAAAGTAAATATAGATGAAAACGGAAAGAAGTTTACATTTACATTAGACGCAAGCGGAGATAGGGGCGACGCTGTACATCTTATTTTCGAGAACCACCTTGAAGCATATGACAAGGATAATCATGTGACGGCGGCAAGAAACATAATCCCTGTTGAAAAGAAGATAACAGGGATAAGCGTAGAGTATCTCAAGGAGTACATTCCGTTGAACAGCACTGCGGAGGATTCGGAATACACAATAAACAAGACTGAAGAGCTGCAGCTTGTATTGATCTACGATGACGGAACAACGCAGACTGTCGAACCGAGTGAATACGGAACGCTGCTGCCAAAGGGCGGTAACGGAGAATTCAAGGTGCCAAACGGAGTAAATGACGAATCGAGTGAGATCTCTATAGATGCGCAGTATACCGCACAAGGGAAGACGTATTACACTACGTTCTTTGTAACGGTAGCACCTGCAGTGGTAAAACCCACACAGAAGGTCATTTACATGGTAGATGATAATAATGAATCCTACTTCGACAAAGACGGCAAGCACCCAACGGCAAACGTCGTGACTTATGTCGGCGGCGAGATTAAAAGCGGTGAATATATCGAGGTTATTCCTTTAGCGGAAGAAATGAGGCTTGTTGCATGGAAGGATAAAGATGGCAATGAGTATGACAATGAGAGTGCTGTTCTGACCTTCCTGGAAGAACATCCAGAGATTCATTCAGTTGCTTTGACAGCGGTACTTGGTTTTATTGATCTTGTTGCAGAAATACCGTACTCGGGACAGGAATACATGTATGAGGTACCTATTTCCGGATACTACAAGTTAGAAGTATGGGGTGCTTCAGGAGGAGATGGCGGTCAAAATTCCGCATATTACGGTAATTTAAGAACAAGCAGTCATGCAGGACATGGAGGTTATTCTGTAGGATATAAGTATTTCGATAAGGGAGAAATTCTCTATGTTTATGTTGGAGGAAAAGGATTAGCCAGAAACGCTCCGACCGGAAAAGGCGGTTGGAATGGTGGCGGTAATGCAAGTTCCGGATGGGATTGCGGAGGTGGTGGAGGAATGACTCATATCACCACTACACCAAATAATACTGCAATCATCGGCCAAACATGGAATCCTTCGGGAACTCTTATTGTAGCCGGTGGCGGCGGCGGTGCGGATAACTGGCATGGAACAGGAGCTGGAAGTACTGACGGTAAGAGTTACTCCGCTGACGACGGTTCCGGAGGTCATGGCGGTGGTTTAGAAGGAACAAATGCTGTTGTTGATGGATATACTGGTAATGGAACTGCAGGTACACAAAGTCAAGGCTTTACACAAGGAGTAGGCCAAAGTGCAACCGTTAACGATGCTGGTGGCGGCGGCGGCGGCTGGTACGGCGGAAAATCAAGTAATAATAACAATGGCGGCGGTGGCGGCGGTTCCGGATACATTGATAGCAGCTTAATTAACGCTGAAACGATTGTTGGAAACCAGACTGTACCTTATCATAACGGCGCTGAATGTGTTCCTGAAGGCACGATTGAAATGACCGGTAATATTGGTGACGGATATTCGATTATTACATTTGTCGGACGGAATTTGCCAAATGACTAAACAAAAACGGAGGAAGTACGTATGAAAGGCAAAGAAAAAACAATAATGGTGATAGGTGCGATATGCGTACTTCTTTCGGTTAGTTTGATAGGGGTAACTTTTGCATTTCTGTTTGGAGAAGACAGCGCAGAAAATGTGCTAACAGTCGGAGAAATAGATGTTATGCTGCGTGAGCCTAACTATCCGTCTAACGAAACCGATCGAATACTTGTGCCATACCGGAAGCTTAACAAAGACCCGCAGCTGATCAATACAGGCACAAACAACTGCATAGGCTTTATCAAGCTGACAGTTCCGCTTGAAGAATCGGTGATGATAACATCTGACCGCAAAAAAGAAGGCGAAGCCTCATATCAGGAGATATTCCGCCTGGACGTAAAAGAAGGGACATCGGGTACAACGAGAGGAAATCTGACGTATAACAGTAAATGGATCTGTTTTAAGATCACTGAGAATGACGAAAACCATACCCATTCGTACTATTTCGGATACACAGATGTATTGAAGCCCGGCAGCAGCACCGAGCCGGTCTTTGATACCGTAATGCTAAAAAGTATACTCGAAAACAGCGAAAATCTGACGGAACATATTATAGCAGAGGGTTACGGGATTCAGTCGGGAGATTTTCTTGATGAAAGCATAGACGCAGATAATCTTGATGAAGAGAACCTTCGGAAAATCTTTACAATAATTGAAAATCAGAGGGGGATGGCAGAATGAAAAAAAAGAAGCTATTTATGTTAGTGTCTGTCGTCTGCCTTGTGGTTATGACCATGATCACAGCGTTTGCATATTTTACAAAGGTGTCGAATTCCAGGGATAATACGATCACAATAGGTTATGATTCGGTAGAAATATCAGAGGAATTCATACCTCCCGAAAAGCAGACGGAGGTGACGTCGTATAAAAAAGCTGTGTCTGTGAAGAACAACGGAACAGTGCCGTGCTTTGCGCGTGTGTATGTAGATTTTTCCGACTCGGATATCAGAGATATATCGTACTTCTCACAGAGTGATTCAAGTGAGTATTATTCGGCAACCCGTGATAAGAATAACGCTGCAGCGTATATCAATCATCTGCCTGACGGTTGGGTGTTTGTAGCGGAAAACGAAAACTCGCCGCTTTCCGGATATTACTATTACACCAAAGCTATTGAACCCGACGATTCGTCTGCACTTCTGTTTTCCTATGTCAAGACAGATTATACACAAAGCGATATAGGAATTCGTCAATATGATATAATCGTATATGCCGAATCTCTTCAAACAGTTACTCAAGACAGCAAAGACCACAGTAATGAAACTGATGGATGGAGAACGGCATGGATGGAGTTCTTGTCTGAAGAATAATGAATCAAGCCCCGTGTTCACAGTGGACACGGGGTACTTATATAATGTGCATATCAATGCTCTGCTGCGTTATTCAATAAGATAATTCTTTTGATTATATTAAATCGTTGAAAATGTCATCAATAGCTATTGAATATTACAGCTTTTTGTGATAAAATAAATGTAAGTATAAGGCAATACCACACATCGACGGTGTCATAATGCAAGCAGATTTGGTGCTGACCCATCATACTGTCTTTGTGCGGTGTTGCCTTAAGTATAAATCCGAGCTTTGGTAGGTGTCCGCAATTTGCGGCACCGATTGCTGAATATAATTATGACAGGAGGTCATCAGAATGAGATATGATGAAGCTAAGAAAAAGATGTCCGATATCGGACAGCCGCATGTTTTTGATTATTATGACGAGTTATCCGATGATCAGAAAGCTGATCTGCTCAGGCAGGTCGAGGAAACAGATTTTTCGGTGCTTAGTAAGATCGAACAGGGTGCAGATGACAAACGCGGCGTATTCTCTCCTCTTGCCGCAATGCAGTGCAGTGAGATAGAAGCTCGTGAGAAAGAGTTCCACGATGCGGGTGTAAAAGCAATTAAAGCAGGAAAGACAGCGGCTTTGCTTCTTGCAGGTGGAATGGGCACCCGTCTTGGTTCCGATGACCCGAAAGGTATGTATGATATCGGGATAACAAAACCTGTGTACATCTTCGAGCGCATAATCAGCAACCTTCTCGACGTTGTCAAAGAAACCGATACATGGATCAGGTTGTTTATTATGACCAGCGAAAAGAACCATGACAAGACTGTCGCATTCCTCAAAGAACATGACTACTTCGGGTATAAAGCAGACCGTATCGTCTTTTTCAGGCAGGATATGGCTCCGGCCTGCGATTTTAACGGCAAGCTTTATCTGGAGAGCAAAAACCGTATCTCGACTTCTCCGAACGGAAATGCAGGTTGGTATTCGTCTATGGTTCGTGCAGGGCTTGACAAGATTCTCGCAGATGAGGGCATTGAGTGGATCAATATCTTTGCCGTCGATAATGTTCTTCAGCGTATCTGTGATCCATGCTTCGTTGGTGCAACGGTGCTTGCAGATGTTTCCGTCGGTGCAAAGGTAGTGCGCAAGGCTGCACCCGATGAAAAGGTCGGAGTAATGTGCCTTGAGGACGGCAAACCGTCTATCGTGGAATACTATGAGCTTTCAGAGGATATGATGAACGCAAAGGACGAAAACGGAGATCCGGCTTATAACTATGGAGTCATTCTTAACTATCTGTTCCGCATAAGTGAGCTTGCGAGCGTAGCCGATGATAAGATGCCGCTTCATGTTGTAAAGAAAAAAATACCGTACATGGACGAGAACGGCAATGAAGTAAAGCCGAATGAACCGAATGGCTTTAAGTTTGAACAGCTTGTTATCGATATGATACATCAGCTTGAAACTTGTCTGCCGTATGAGGTCAAAAGAGAAAAGGAATTCGCCCCTATAAAAAACAGGACAGGTGTTGACTCTGTGGATAGCGCAAGAGAACTTCTGAAATATAACGGCGTGGAGCTGTAAGAAATATATCACATTTGAAAGGTGGTCATAACAATGGCAATTTTAGTAACAGGCGGAACAGGTTATATCGGCTCGCATACTTGTATTGAGCTTCTTAAGGCAGGGGAGCAGATAGTTGTAATGGATAACTTCTACAACTCCAAGCCGAGAGCGGTAGAGCTGATAAAGGAAATAAGCGGCAGAGATTTTAAATTCTACGAAGCCGATATGTGTAAAGAGGACGATATGGAGAAGATATTCTCCGAAAACGATATCGAAGCAGTCATTCATTTTGCAGGCTATAAGGCTGTCGGTGAAAGTGTTCGTGAACCGCTCATGTATTACAAAAATAATCTCGGCGGTACATTCACACTCCTTGAAGCTATGAAAAAGCACGGCTGCAAGAAGATAATATTCAGCTCATCCGCTACAGTTTATGGTATGCCCGAGAAAGTGCCTGTTGATGAAACATTCCCTCTCTCCGCTATAAACCCATACGGTGAAACAAAGCTCACTATTGAAGATATGCTCCGTGCGATATCTAAGGCTGACAAGGACTTCAGCGCGGCTTTGCTCCGCTACTTCAATCCCATAGGTGCAAATGAGTGCGGCAAGATAGGTGAAGATCCGAACGGTTTGCCTAACAACCTGATGCCTATCATCATCAACGTCTGCACAGGAAAGCAGGAAAAGCTCACCGTATTCGGTAACGATTATCCGACCCCCGACGGTACATGCGTTCGCGACTATATCCATGTCGTAGACCTCGCTCTCGGACACCTTGCGGCGCTGAAATATGTCCGCACAAAGACAGGCGCAGAGCCTTTCAATCTCGGTACGGGCAACGGCTATTCGGTACTGGATATAATAAACACCTTCGAGCGTGTGAACGGTATCAATATCCCTTATGTAATAGGCGAGCGCAGACCCGGAGACGCTGCGGAGTGCTATTCCGTTCCCGACAAGGCATTTAAAGAACTCGGCTGGAAGGCGGAGCGAGGACTCGAACAGATGTGCCGTGACGCATGGAATTTTGTTAAAAACACGAGATAATTAAGGCAGTGCCGCACAAATAATGCCTGACGGCATTGTGATTGATCAGCTTCCGTCTTCTGCGGAATATCCGTGATGTATTGCCATGAAAAACAAGTGAATAAATCGGACGTTAGGGAGGATTACTTTTTTGTGTTTTGAACAACGAGGTGCAGATACATGAACATTAATCAACTGAAATATGTGCTTGAGATCGCAGGGTCATCTTCCATGCGCGAAGCATCGACAAAGCTATATGTATCTCAGCCTGCTCTTTCAGCCAGCATTCGTGAGCTGGAGGAGGAGCTTGGTATTTTGATATTTGAAAGAACAAATAAAGGTATTTCTCTGACTGCCGAAGGAAGAGATTTCATAAGCTATGCGAAGAAAGCTGTCGGGCAGTATGAAATTCTTGAGGACAGGTATCTCTCAAAAGACACCGATAAGGAGCGATTCTCGGTTTCCACCCAGCATTATAACTTTGCGATCAAGGCCTTCACTGAACTTATCAGAGCAGCCGATCCTATCAAATACATTTTTTCGATACATGAAACAAAAACGAAAGAAGTTCTTAATGATGTCAGAAGCATGAAAAGTGAGGTCGGAATTATTTCTTTCTCAGGCTCGAATGAAGCCGTGATAAAAAAGCTGTTCAGGGATTACGGGCTGGAGTTCACACCGCTGATGAGACGAGAAACCTATGTCTACCTCTGGAAGGATCACCCCTTTGCCGGAAAAAAAGAGATCTCGATCGACGAAATGCGTGATTATCCGTGTGTTTCGTTTGATCAGAGTGATGACAGTAATCTTTATCTCACCGAAGAGGCAATGAGCGATTATTCCTTCGACAAAATGATAAAATCAGATGATAGGGCGACATCTATGGAAATCATAGCAGAGCTTAACGGATTTTCCATAGGCTCGGGAATGCTGTCCGGTGAAGATGCGATCCTTCAGGGCTTGACGGATATTAAATTGAAGGAGGAAGATCCGCTGATCATCGGGTATATCATAAGAAAAGGAAGCAGCTTGTCAAAGTACGGCGAGCTTTATGTTGAAGAATTGCTGAAGTATAAAGAGCTGTGACATAAAAAAGCGATGAAAAGCCGCTCAATACAGGGGAAGTGTGCGGACAGTTATTGTTCCGCTGTCCTCTTATTGGGCGGCAATATTAATATGGGACTATAATGTCACTTTAAATACAAAACAGCCGATATTTTATGAAAGTTAATTGAATTTATTATTATAATATGGTATAATACCCAATATGAAGCAGAGAACAGGAGGTGTTCCGTTGGACGATCTCATTTCGATCAATAGTTTTCCTGTACGGGAAGTTTTGAATAAA
>OMYH01000068.1 GCA_900315255.1 uncultured Eubacteriales bacterium
AAATTTGCTTGCATCTTTAGTCTCGCCTGCCGGCTCGATCGGTGCTTCTGCTGCGCAGAGGTCTCCACTGGAGACCCGCACTGTCAAATTGCACTCAAAGTCCTTGAAATACGTCAGTATTCCTGCGGTTTTTTCGCACAATTTGCCTAAAAATCTGACTTCGCAACTTCGGCACTCGATTTAATCAGCGTCTCCTTAATTATCTGATGTTGGCAGGAAAGCAAGAATGATAATAAATTTGTAAGATATAGGTGAATTATGAACATTCATGAGATAGATAAACAAAGCCTTGAAAATGCTAAAAAGCTATTTTCAAGCGGAAGAATTTACGATATTGAGATTGGCACGGTTAAAGGACTCCGTGAGATACACAAATCTCTGTTCGAGGAGCTTTACGATTTCGCAGGGCAGATCAGAACAATGAATATAGCTAAAGGAAACTTTCGTTTTGCAAACAGTTTGTATCTAAACGAAGCGCTTGCAGCGATAGAAAAAATGCCCGAAACAACCTTTGACGAAATAATTGCAAAATATGTCGAGATGAACATTGCTCATCCTTTTATGGAGGGCAACGGACGCAGTATGCGCATATGGCTTGACATGATACTGAAAAAGAGCCTTGGCAAAGTAGTGGATTGGAGGAATGTCGACAAGGATAAGTATTTGCAGGCAATGGAGCGCAGTCCTGTTAATGATCTGGAGCTTCGGTTCTTATTGAAGCAGAACCTTACCGACAAAACAGAAGATCGCGAGGTCATATTCAAAGGGATCGAGCAGTCTTATTTTTACGAAGGCTGCTGCCCCTGATCCGAATGGCAGGAGGATATATGATTAAAATTATCGCTGCATACAGCAGAAACAGAGTTATCGGCAAAAGCGGACGGATACCGTGGGATCTGCCTGATGACAGACATCGTTTCAAAGCGCTGACAACGGGGAACGTTGTGGTCATGGGAAGGAATACATATGAAGAGATAGGAAAACCGCTGCCGGGCAGAGTCAATGTGGTCATATCATCGACGGGAGAGTATGATGGGTGCGTCAATGTAAGGTCGCTCGCCGAAGCTTTGGAGAGGTTTCCGGGCAGGGATATTTTCATTGCCGGCGGAGAAAGGGTATATATAGAAGCAATAGCTTCGGCAGATGTCTTGTATATAACCGAGATAGACGAGTGGGTCGAGGGGGACAGATTCTTCCCCGAATTTGACAAAAGCCGATTTGAAATAACCGAAAATGTATATGTCGGCGGAGAAATACCGCACCGATTTGTTACATATATTAAAAGAAAAGAGGTAAAATAATATGGCAGTATCAGCAGAACACAAGCTCACCTATGGCTTGTTCGTCGTTACGGTCAACAGCGACGGCAAGGATAATGGGTGTATCACAAATACTGTTGGGCAGGTAACGACGTCGCCGAACTGTATCAGCCTTACGGTGAACAAAAACAACCTGACCTGCGAGATGATCTCGAAGTCGAAGAAGTTCACGGCTTCTATTATCGATCAGTCGGCGGATTTCGAGCTGTTCAGGAGATTTGGATTTCAGTCGGGCAGAGATGTCGATAAGTTCTCGGGTTACTATGACTGCAAACGTGCCGATAACGGCTGTTACTACATCACAAAGGGCGTGAATGCGTATATCTCCGCTTATGTTTTGCAGGAGATCGATCTCGGAACGCACGTTATGTTTATTGCGGCGGTGACGTATTCAAAGGTCATTGCCGATACACGTTCAGCGGATTATACATATTATCACGAGAACATCAAGCCGAAGCCCGAGGCAGTTGGCAAGCGTGATGACGGAAAAACTGTCTGGAGATGCAAGATCTGCGGATATGAGTATGTGGGCGAGGAGCTGCCCGACGACTACATCTGCCCGATCTGCAAGCACCCCAAGGAGGATTTTGAAAAGGTGTAATAAAAAAGCACGGAGAGAATCGGATAATGTTCTCTTCGTGCTTTTTAGCTGTCATAGAAAAAATTGTAAACGGAATTTACAAGATCGGAGTGATCGGTAACGAAATGAATTGCGGGGTTGCTGCGCTTTGAGATTACGGCAAGCTTATCTTTTATTATACACACCGACAAGTCGTTGAATAAAGGGCTGTGTTTATAGACCAGTTTCACGTTGCCCATAGAATCGGCAAAGTCTTTCAGTTCTGCCATAAGACGCATATATTCGGCATAGGTCAGAGAAATATCTTCTGCTATGAAAATATCGGTCAGAAAAAGCGGCAGCACCTTCGCTGATTTCGGCTGCTTTTCGATCTGCGGCACAATTATTTCTATTGTGATATCATTTGAGAGCTTTTTTATATCATGTAAGTAATGAGAGCGATATCTCAATATAAGCTCATAGTCCTTTTGTGTGAGTGTGTATCTGCCGAGTATCGACATCAGAAGGTCCTCGGACAGCGCAAATATCGGAATGGTCGAATAGGATATCAATGTTTTTATAATGGAAGGGCAGCGCTTCAAAAAGCTGATATATCGGTTCTTTTTGTTTTTGTCGTAAATACGAACAAGCGGCTTCGATTTTGTCATCAGAATTTTTGCCTGTTGTTTGTATATCTCAAAGCTTTCGGGTTCGCTTGTAACATGGAAGCTTCCCACAGGCTCGTCTATGTTCCTGGCGTCACCGCTGAGTGCTGTGGTGTTGCTGACATGGAGAAGGTGCATAAGCGTAGTGTTTGACTTTTTCTTCAGGCGATAAGGTGTGACAGCGCCCGTCATATGCAGAGGGATATGCATTATAAGCTCGTTGAGAAGCTCGTCTGCGTGGCGGTATACATCGTGTATCATGCGGACGGTTACACCTCGGTCAATGAGGGTGTAGATACCGAATGTCAAATTCTTCATAAATGAGCGGTCGCTCGATTCAATGTTCAGCGGCATATCACAGTACATTACGATAGTGCCTGATGTACAGGTCATTTCAATGTTCCTGATAAAATCAAGCTCGGCGGTTTTTAGCTGTGAGTATTTATTGTATCGCTTGTCGATGATCCTGTTTTCTGAGAGAACGGGAAGCTTGATGGAGTCGATGTGCAGGTATTCTCTGAATGATTCCATGTCAAACTCGTTGATCCGATCAAGCAGCTCTCCTATTACGGTGTCTGAATGTTTTGTGCCGTGATCGGTGGAGATGAAGCGCAAGGTCTGCTCTGCCATTTTATTGTCTGTACCCGCCTCGAAAGGGGTGCATCCGTAAAGGTCGGCCAGGCGGCAGATAATATCTTCTTTATGTGACGCATAGCGGGCGAAAAACCTCGCTGTGTTGAGCTTGAGATCTTCAAGATTGTATGGACGGCGGTGGCCTGCAAGAAGGCGTGACATATATGACGGGTCATAATTCAGCGCATTTCCGAGGTCAATAAGCGACATACCCATATAGTCGATGAGCCTGCGCAGGTTTTTGCGGTACACAGAATGTTCCGAGGACTCGTCTGTTTCGCTTGCGATGAACATAGACTCGATTATCTCGTCTCTGTCAAGGATAATGTTTTGTTTCTTTGCGAGAGATACAATGCCGTCTGCTATCATTGACACAGTGGGACTGTTTGCGGTAGGCTTACGCTGAGCGTGTATATAACGGCTTATCGTACCGTTTGCCAGACCGCTCTCTATTGTCAGCTCCTTTGCAGTGCAGCCGATCAGTGTAATGTAAAAGATAACAAGCTCATCAAAGGTCATTCGCACACCTCCTTTTTTAGAGTCAGAGTTTTGCAGCCCGAAGATCCGAGCGATAAGACCTAATCGTTTTTCAGTTTTAATCAGTGGTTCCTTAAGTTAATCAAACAACATAATTATATCATATTTTTTCTTTTTCAACAACATAATTTTTCTATTTGACAATTTTTTTCGGAAAAATAAAATATTTTTTTCTTTGTTGCATATTCGTATGCAACTTTTTTCAATTTTTACGGGGTATATGTAAGGCATAATAATGACTTACAAGAGAATAACCGAAAAGGAGGAAGATATGAGAAGAAGAAAACAGGAGCCCGACACTTGCAACGAGAGGTGTATCTCGTGTACAAGGCGGTTCGGATGCAAAAAGCGTGTGCTGTTGGGGTATGAGCGGCTTGCTTTCGGCAGTACGACAGACGCATTCAGGCTGTTGATGAGCGATACGGAGCTTGACGTAGATCGGCTTGATCTATACAATGTTTCCGAAATAAAAAAGCCGAAGGACGGAGCGATGGAGATCAAGTTCTTTGATAGGCTGAAGGCGCTGGAATATCTTGGCACGGCTTCAACGGACGCAAGTCAGGCCGGTTCTCTTTATGAGGCGCTCAACCGCTGCGCCGAAAATATCGGAGGAGAGGGTTCAGATGAAGTTTGACAGGTTTTCCGGGAAGCAGCTTGCGGTGATGTCGTGGTGGTGTGACTCGAGTCCGTATCGTGACAGGTCCTGCCTGATCTGCGACGGAGCGGTGAGAAGCGGAAAAACGGTTTGCATGAGCATTTCGTTTGTGCTGTGGGCTTTTGCGAGGTTCAATGATTCTTCATTCGGATTGTGCTCGAAAACGATACGGTCGGTCAAGAGAAACGTGCTTATGCCTCTTATCGAGAATGTACGGCAGCTCGGGTTTTCGGTTCGGGAGAGATATTCCGAAAACTATGTTGATATTTCCTACGGAAACCATACAAACAGGTTTTACTTTTTCGGAGGAAAGGATGAAAGCTCCGCTTCTCTTATTCAGGGCATGACGCTCAGCGGAATATTGCTCGATGAGGTTGCATTAATGCCGAGATCGTTCGTTGAACAGGCGATAGCAAGGTGTTCGGTGGAGGGCTCGACGTTCTGGTTCAACTGTAATCCCGAATACCCTCAGCACTGGTTCAGACAGGAATGGATACTTAAAACAGAACAGAAGAATGCTCTGTATATCCACTTTACCATGGAGGATAATCCGTCGTTGTCAAAAGAGATGCTTGAGAGGTATAAGAGTCTTTATTCAGGGGCGTTCTATCAGAGGTTTGTCGAGGGAAAGTGGACTGCTGCGGCAGGGGCAGTGTATCCGTTTATGGACGATGAGAAGATGTTCTGCGATGTGCCGCAAGGCACAGCCGAAAGATACATTATCTCCTGTGATTACGGTACGGTCAATCCGTCGTCATTTGGTTTATGGGGTGAGTATGACGGGGTATGGTACCGTGTGAAGGAGTATTACTTCGATTCGAGAAGAGAGGGTATGCAAAAAACAGACGAGGAGCATTACAACGGACTGTGTGAGCTTGCACACGGGAATAACATAGAAAGAGTGATTGTCGATCCCTCTGCGGCAAGCTTCATTACGGTAATACGCAGGCACGGAGAATTCCCCGTGCAGAGTGCGGATAACAGAGTGATAGACGGTATCAGGAAGGTATCGGACGCATTGATGTCGGGCAGGGTGCGTATATGCAATACGTGCAGGGACAGTATCCGTGAATTTTCGCTCTACCGATGGGACGAAAGCGGCTCGAAGGACTGCCCGATAAAAGAGAACGATCACGCTATGGACGATATCAGATACTTTGTTACGGCGATGAACAATTATGATGACGAAGGTATCTTTGCCGTATCGGTGGAGAGATGACGGAGGTGATATGATGAAGTTATTTTCAAAAAAGACAGAGGAGGAAGCCCTGCCTGTAGTGCAGACAGCGGCGAAGAGCTTTTTGCACCCGTATTCCGAGCTGTACCATACGGGGCATTTATCACGGCAGGAATATGGGTTATACAGAACGCTCAGAGAGGCTGTGCCGATAATCGACGCTGCACTCGGAAAGATAGTTCGTCTGGTCGGACGGTTTGAGATAAAATGTGAACGTCCGACTGTGGAGAGGAAGCTAAATGAGTTCCTGCAAAATGTCCGCAGCGATTCACACGGCAGGGGTATAGAGTCATTTCTGTATGTATATCTTGGTTCACTGCTGACATACGGGACGTCCGTTGCCGAGATAGTATTAAGCGGAGACGGCAGGAGGATATATTCTCTGATGAATGTACCGCTGTCAAGGGTCGAGATTAAAAGAGAAAAAAACGGTATTGACGCTGCGGTTTATCCTGTCGGAACGGGAGAAACATCGCCGCTGCCTTATCAGAATCTTCTGTGCGTGTCTGCTCTTGATCCCGAGCCGGGGAGTCTGTACGGCACGTCTGTTCTCAGGGGACTGCCGTTTATAAGCTCGATCCTGTTGGGGATCTACAATACTACGGGAGTGAACTTTGAGAGAGTGGGAAACGTGCGGTTTGCCGTGACCTACAAGCCGTCTACCGAGGGCGATCGGGCGATGAGCAGACAGCGTGCAGCGGCTATTGCAGACGAATGGAGCAAAGCGATGAGAAACCGTGACACGGTGAGCGACTTTGTATCTGTGGGAGATGTTTCGGTTAAGGTAATAGGGGCTGATAATCAGGTGCTTGACACAGAGATACCCGTTCGGCAGATGCTGGAGCAGATAGTTGCAAAATTATCGGTACCGCCGTTTTTGCTGGGGCTTTCGTGGAGTACCACGGAGCGTATGAGCAGCCAGCAGGCAGACATTCTGACCAGCGAGCTGGAATATTACAGAACTATCCTGAACGGTGTTATCAAAAAGATCTGTGACACATGGCTCATACTGAACGGTATCGACTGCGGGTATGATATCGCATGGGAGAATATCAGTCTTCAGGACGAAACGGAGCTTGCTCAGGCAAGGCTTGCCAATGCTCAGGCTGCGGTTATAGAAAAGGAGTTGGAGGAATACTCAGATGGATAAAAACAAAAATGTACAGATAGGCAGCTCGCTTGGTGTTACTCAAAGCGATATGGAGCTTATCAATAAGTATTCAAGAAAAGCATTATCGGAAGAAGATGTTTATACATTTTCTGTTGTCCTCTGCGACAATGATGTTGACAGAGATTACGAGCATTTCACGGCAGATACGCTGCAAAAGCTCGCAGAAATGTTTGTCGGGGTAACGGGTATATATGATCACGAACCATCTGCTAAGAACCAGGCTGCGCGTATATATGACTGCAAATGCGAGGCGGTTGAGGGAAAGAAAACAGCCCTCGGTGAGGATTATGTTCGTGTTGTGGCGAAGGCGTATATGCCCGTGTGTGAATCCTCAAAGGAAATGATCACGATGCTCGACAGCGGGATACGCAAAGAAGTAAGTGTGGGCTGCGGTATCGCAAAATGCAGCTGCTCGATCTGCGGCGCAGATATGAGGGATCATGCCTGCAGTCATATAAGAGGAGAGCGCTATAACGGCAAGCTTTGCTGCGGTGTGCTATCAGACCCGACAGACGCTTATGAATGGTCGTTCACTGCTGTTCCCGCTCAGAGAAAGGCAGGGGTCATCAAAAGCTTTATACACTCGGAGAATAACGACGTTGATGCTATAAAGCGCGCCGCTGCTCAGAACGAGAGGTTCAAGTCATATCTGATACTCGAAACTGTCAAGGCAGGAGTTACGGCGCAGATGGGTATCGGCAGCGATATGCTCGAAAAGATGGTGTGTAACCTCTGCGCAGAGGATATGATAAAGCTGAAAGCATTATTCGATGAGAAATCGTCAATGAATTTCCCTGTGAGATCGCAGCTTGATCCGGATCTCCGGGAAAATAATTACAATAACAATAACACAAACAGTGAATACAGCATTTAAAGAAAGGAAGTTTTACTATGGCAATCTATGAAAATCTTACTATTGAAAAGGGTATGTACGGCAGAAGCGGAAGCGGACTGACAAAGACTCTCGAAAAGCTTGATCCGAGCGAAAACTACAAGGGTACTCCGCTTGAGGGACTTGACGCATTTGAACGTCAGCTGAAGAGATTCGACATCAAGGTCAGCGGCTCGGGCAGCGACAACATAGAGAAGTTCTTCCAGACATCATCGTCGGCAGCGCTTTTCCCTGAGTATGTCGGCCGTGCGGTTCATCAGGGTATGATGCAGGCAGACGTACTCAAGGATGTTGTTGCGGCTGTGACTAAAATTGACGGCATGGATTACCGTTCTATTGCGTCTATACCGACCGACAGCGAGCTTGAACTCAGGACGACTGCTGAGGGCACGGCGATCCCCGAAACGAATATCCATGTGCAGGCAAATCTTGTCACTCTTCAGAAGAGAGGCAGAATGCTTGTGGCGTCTTATGAGGCGCTCAGATTCCAAAGACTGGATTTGTTCACGGTAATGCTCAGACAGATCGGCGCATACATCGCAAGAGCGCAGTTCAAGGACGCAGTGAATGTTATCAAGAACGGCGACGGCAACTCGAACGCAGCCACCACTGTTTCCGCAGCAACATCGGGTACGCTTACATACGGCGATCTTGTCAACCTCTGGGGACAGCTCAACCCCTATCAGCTCAACACGATCCTTGCTCCGACAGATCAGGTGACGGCTATGCTCAACATGACGCAGATGCAGGACGCTATTGCAGGCAATACGTTCCATGCAACAGGAAAGATGATAACACCTCTGGGCGCTAATCTTATCCATGTGCCGAGCATGACCTCAGGAGAGGTTATCGGTCTTGACAAGAACTATGCGCTTGAAATGGTCACCGCAGGCGACGTCTGCACGGAGTATGATAAGCTCATCGACAGACAGCTTGAACGTGCGGCTATCTCTTGCATTGCGGGCTTCTCGAAGATCTTCACGGGAGCTTCAAAGGTGCTTACCGTGTCCTGATAAAACCGGAGGGAAAATATATGGAGTTTGATATGGTCTTCAGGAAATTTACTTCTATGGCAGAGCTTGACGGCGAGCAGGCAAACAGATGGAAGCACCTTGTGTATGAGAGCATGGCAGATATCTCCGATATTATTATTCCCGATTATGACAGCAGACGTTACCGTCGCCGTGTTGCATCGGCGGCGGCAGCGCTCGCCTTTTACAGATACATGAAGCTTCTCTGTGCAAAAGGCGAGATGTCGGGAATCAAGGCAGGAGATCTTACCGTGAATGAAAGCAAAGCGTCGCTTGATAATGCATACTCAATCTATTGTGACGCGCTGCTTGATATCGGGGATCTGATTATGACTGACGAAATGATTTTCGGGAGGACTGAGAGCTTTGTACAAAGACGTAATTACAGGTGTGATTAAGCGGTACGGCACAAAATGCACAGTAACATCAAAATACGGCAGCGGTTTGTCGGTATACGGATTCATTCAGCCGCTCAATTACAGAAACAAAGTCTCGGTCGGCGGAAGCTTTCAGTCTGACGGTTATCTTGACGGAGGGTACTATCTGTTTATCGGAGAGCCGAGGTTTCGTGCGGACGTAATGGGCTACGGCACGATGATCGAAGCGAACGGGCAAAGGTATGTTGTCACACGGGGAGAGATGTATCTTCACAAGGGAGAGTATCTTTACAGCAGGGCCGTGATGAGATGTGTAAGCGAGGGTGACACAGATGAATGAGATAATAAACGGTATAATAACCGTGCTTCGTGAAAACGGTATAAATGCCGAATACGGCTATCGTCATGACAAGGCGAACAGACCCGTAAACGATGGTATGGCATATGTTTATCCCGAAAAGCTTGAGGAAGGCAGGCTGTACATTGCGATAGATATCTATTCTCCGTTTTCAAACGATCTGTCGGAATGTATGCAGATCGCAGAGCAGACAGCACGAGTGATCTCATCATCGCTTAACCTTCAGGAACTTACAGTGTCACGGCTTGAATATGATCGTGACGCTATGGGATATGTTTCGAGGATAACGTGCAGTACGGTTTATGAAGATGCCGGCGGAGTAAGGCTGAGGTTCTTCGGGTTCAAGGGGAAAGACGAATTGTTCGTCTATGCCGATGTGTTTGACATCAGGTTTGACACGACGTTTTGCCCGTATCCTATATTCACGATGTTCGGAGATGTGCCCGAGGACGTTATCTATGACAGCGCAAAGTATACGGTTACATTAAAAGGAGCCGGAGGCGGATTGGGCAGTCTGCTGTCGTCTTACGGACTTTTCAGCATGAGCATTGACCGTCATGACGGGGAATTTATTTTGCGCAGGTGTTATGTTAAAGACAGCGACGAACCGTACGGAAGTACGCTGACGATAGTGGGATATGCTTCAGGAACCACTGATTAAATCACGTCCTTCGGACTGAGCACCAAATTTGCTTGCATCTTTAGTCTCGCCTGCCGGCTCGATCGGTGCTTCTGCTGCGCAGA